>NZ_JBYSYM010000015.1:0-177885 GCF_058783375.1 Acidovorax sp. FW305-C-20-28
GTGGCGCGCCGGCAAGGACCTTCCCTTCGGGTTGCCCGGCCTGGGGGCCGTCTGCGGCGTTGCCCGCGCTTGCAAGGCGCACGCCTTGCTGCGCACGGGCGCCTTGCATCCAGCCCCCAGGCCGGGCAACGCGATCCCCGAAATGGGTGTTAACAGGCCCCAGTCCCCAAGGGAAGGGTGCTCCTGCCGGCCACTTCCCTCTTTTACGAGGGCCTTGGCCCATGCCAGAATCGGGCATGCCCTTGACACTGGACCCTGCCAACGCCATCGCACCCATGTCGCTGGACTCCCCGTCGGACAATGCCATGACGGCGCTGTACCGCGTGGCCCTGGGCCCCGTCAACACCGAGCACTACCTGCCGGTCTTTGCGCGCTTCGACGATGCGGGGCGCACCACCACCACCTGGAACTGGCCGGCCGCGCTGTGCACGCTGAGCTGGCTGGTGTTTCGCCAGCTCTGGGGCGCGGCCCTGGTCTATGTGGCCGCCGCCGAGGGGCTGGCGCTGCTGGTGTTCGGCCTGGGCCGCCAGTTCCTGCACCTGCCGCCGCAGGTGGAATGGGGCCTCCTGGCCGCCATCGTGCTGTTCAGCTGCGCGGTGCCGGGGCTGTTCGCCAACGCGGTGCTGCACACCGAGATCCGCAAGCGCATTGCACGCGCCCTGTCGGCCTCGCGCACCGTGCCCGAAGCCGCAGCGCTGCTGGAGCGCCAGGCCAGCTCGCGCCAGCGGCTGAGCGCGGTGATCATCGGGCATGTGGTCGTGGTGGCCACGGCCGTGCTCGCCTACCTGCTGTTCCCGCCGGGCGACACGCCGGGTGCCACCGGCACGGGGGCCACCACGGCCCAGCCCCCCGCAGCCACGGCGTCCGCGGCCGTGCCCACCTCGGGCCTGGCGGCCGTGTCGGTGCTGCGCGGTGCGGCTTCGGCACCGGTCGCACCCAGTGCCCCGGCCAGCGCCACCACAGCCCCCGAGGCCGCAGCGCCGGCTGCCACGGCAAGCACACCGGCACCAGCGCCAGCACCTGCGCCCGCCCCCCCACCACAGGCGGCCTCGGCACCCGCCGCACGCAACCCGGCGGCCAACCCACCCGCAGCACAGGCTGCACCCGGCGCGCCCGCCCCGGTCGCTGCCGCCAAGGCCCCCGCAGCCACCACGCCTGCGCCCCCGGCATCCAAGGCCGCCACGCCCCCGGTCGCGGCCAGCAAGCCGGCCCCGGCGCCCGCCCCGGCGGCCTCGGCCCCTGCCAAGACCAAGCCCAGCGCCCCGGCAGCCCCCGCCTCCAAGGCCACGCCCAGCACCCCGGCGGCGAGCAAGCCCGCCCGTCCGGCCCCGGCCCCGGCCAGTCCTGCCGCCTCGGCCGCCAGCGACCCCGAGCTCGCCATGGTGGGCAGTGCCTCGGGCTTCTACATCAATGTGGGCCTGTTTGCCGAAGAGGCCAATGCGCGCAAGACGCAATCGCGCCTGCTCAACGAAGGCCTGCCGGCCTTCCGCCAGCCGCTGGACAGCGCCAAGGGCCCGCGCATCCGCGTGCGCGTGGGCCCCTTCGCGACCAAGGCCGAGGCCGACACGGCCGCGCAGACCATCCAGCGCATGGGGCTGGATGCCGTGGTGTTCAAGAAGTAGCAGGCCCTGCGCGCGCCGGTGGGCGCAGCCAGCGTCCTACGCGCAGGCGTTCATGCGGCCGACATCCAGTGCCGGCACGGGCGCGTACTCTGCAGTATCGACCCCTGTCGCCTGCACCACCGCCCCATGCCCACGCTGCGCCACTCCACCTTCCATGCCCTGCGGCCCCGCTGGTGGACTTTGGCCGCCGTGGCGGCCGGGGCCCTGTTGCTCACGGGGTGTGCGCCCTGGCGCCTGATGACGGCCTCGGACCTGGCCAAGGCCTCGCGCCCCTACACGGCCCAGCCGGCCCAGCCCGAGCGGCGCATCCTGGTGGTCGGCGACAGCACGGCCGTGGGCACGGGCGCGGCGCGCCCCGAAGACAGCCTGGTGGGGCGCATCGGTGCCGCCCACCCGCGCTGGCAGATCGACAACCTGGCCAGCAATGGCGCCAAATTCGAGGACGTGCAGGCCCAGTTGGAGCAGGCGCGTCCCGGTTATGACCTGGTGCTGGTGCTCGCGGGCGGCAACGATGTGATCCGGCTGACCGCGGAACAGCGCTTGCACGGCCATATGGAACAGGCCATCCGCACGGCCAAGGCGCGCGGCAAGCAGGTGGTGCTGATGCCCTGCGGCAATGTAGGCCATGCGCCGCTGTTCATGCCGCCCGTCTCGTGGTTCCTGGAGGGCCGCTCCAAGCGCCTGCATGCCACCGCGCAGGCGGTGGCGCTGGAGAGCGGCGTGCGCTATGTGCGCCTGCTCAAGCCGCGCGCGCAGGACCCGTTCGTGCAGCGCGCCGACGAACTCCATGCCGCCGACGGCCTGCACCCGAGCAGCGCGGGCTACCAGCAGTGGTACGAGGAACTGCTGCGGCAGGAAGGCCTGGCCAGCCTTACCGGAGGCTAGTACGTCTCCAGGTGCAGGCGCCCTTCGCGCGCCAGGGTGGTCGCCAGGGCCTCCCAGTCCAGGCCGGCCTCGGCCGCCACGTCGCGCAGGGCCAGCACCACGCCCTCTTCCATGCTCTTCAAGCCGCAGACATAGAAATGGCTGTTGCCGTCGCGCAGCAGTTCGGCCAGATCGGGCGCTCGCTCGCGCATCAGGTCCTGCACATAGCGCCGGGGCTGGCCAGGGGTGCGCGAGAAGGCCAGGTTGATGTCGATGAAGTCCTTGGGCAGGCTTTGCAAGGGGCCGAAGTACGGCAACTCCTGCTGCGTGCGTGCACCGAAGAACAGCATGAGCTTGCCGCCCTCGAACTTGCCGCTCTTGCGCAGGCGCCGGCGCCATTCGGTCATGGCGCGCATGGGCGCGCTGCCGGTGCCGGTGCAGATCATCACCACATGGGACTTGGGGTGGTTGGGCATGAGGAAGGAGTGGCCGAACGGGCCCACCACCTCCACCTTGTCGCCCACCTTGAGGTCGCAGACGTAGTTGGACGCGACGCCGCGCACGGGCGTGCCGTCGTGGTCCGAGGTGACGCGCTTCACGGTGAGCGCCAGATTGTTGTAGCCCGGGCGCTCGCCATTGCGCGCGCTGGCAATCGAGTACTGGCGCGCATGGTGGCGCTTGCCCAGGGCGTCGGTGCCCGGGGGGATGATGCCGATGGACTGGCCTTCGAGCACGGGGAACGGCAGGCTGCCAAAGTCCAGCACCACATGGTGTGTTTCGCTTTCGAAACCCGCCTCGGTGCAATTGAAATTGCCGACCACCGTGGCCGTGGTGGGCGACTTGGGCGGGTAGAGGTTGGTGTAGGCGTGCGCGGCCGACCAGGGCGGCACGGTGGCGCCCCGGTGCATGGGCGGCTGGGGCTGCACGCCGGGCTCGGCCGTGGCCACGGCTGCCGGCACCGCGACAGGGGCCTCTGCGGTATCGCTGCCAGCCCCAGCCGCCGCCAGTTCTTCGGGGCTGAGCTCGGCGGGCAGGGACTCCCAGGTCAGCTGTTCCTCGATGGAATAGGCGCGCACCAGCGGCATGGTGCGCCAGTTGTCGATGGACCCCGTGGGGCAGGGCGAGATGCAGGCCATGCAGCCATTGCAGACGTCGGCGCGCACGACGTAGTTGTTGTCGTCGTGCGTGATCGCATTGACGGGGCAGGTCGCCTCGCAGGTGTTGCAGCGGATGCAGATTTCCGGGTCGATCAGGTGCTGCTTGATGACCCCGGCTTCAACGGCCATGTCCATGTAATTCTCCTGTGTCACCCCCGCAGGCGCGGGGGTCGGGATGGGGCCTGCGGGCTTCGTGGGGCCGGCCGCCGTCCCTGCTGCCCTCGTTCATACGCCGAGGGCGCCGCTTTGTCCATCAGCCGAAACGCACGTATTCGAAGTCGACCGGCTGGCGGTTGATGCCCATGACCGGGGGCGCAATCCAGCCGGCGAACTTTCCGGGCTCGACCACACGGCCCATCAGCGAGGCGACAAAGGCGAAGTCCTCGGCGCTGGGCAGCCATTCGTCCTTCTTGGCGGCCCATTCCATGTCGTTCACCACGCGGCCCTCGGGCGACATCTTGATGCCCGCGAGCGCGCCGATCTGGCGGTTGAAGGCCTTGTGCGGCACCACCAGGCGGGTGGGGATGCCGGCTTTTTCCAGCACCTTGTTCCAGCGGCCCACGCCGGCCACCGAGTCCTTGATGAAGTCGTCGCGCAGCACCTCGTTCAGGGCGTTGAGCATGGGCACTTCCTTCTCCAGGAGCTGGCCGTCGCGGACCTCCAGCACCTTGTAGGTCTGGCCCTTGAGCACATGGTCGTCGGTGCGCTTGCCTTCCTCGTAGCGGCCCTTGAGGCCCGAGCTGTAAAAGATGGCGGCGTTGCTCGACTGGTCGGCGCCGAACAGGTCGATGGTCACGCTGTAGTGGAAGTTCAGGTAGCGCTGCACCGTGCCCAGGTCGATGGCGCCGGCGGCGCGGATCTTCTGCGGGTCGTCGGTCTTGAGCTCGTTCATGACCTGGGCGGTGCGCGTGAGCACGCGCGAGACGCCGCTCTCGCCCACGAACATGTGGTGCGCCTCTTCGGTCAGCATGAACTTGGTGGTGCGCGCCAGCGGGTCGAAGGCGCTTTCGGCCAGGGCCGAGAGCTGGAACTTGCCGTCGCGGTCCGTGAAGTAGGTGAACATGAAGAACGCCAGCCAGTCGGGCGTGGCCTCGTTGAAGGCCCCCAGGATGCGCGGGTTGTTCTCATCGCCCGAGGTGCGCTGCAGCAGGGCCTCGGCCTCCTCGCGGCCGTCGCGGCCGAAGTGCTTGTGCAGCAGGTAGACCATGGCCCAGAGGTGGCGGCCCTCTTCCACGTTGATCTGGAACAGGTTGCGCAGGTCGTACATGCTGGGCGCCGTGAGGCCCAGGTGGCGCTGCTGCTCGACCGAGGCGGGCTCGGTGTCGCCCTGGGTGACGATGATGCGGCGCAGGTTGGCGCGGTGCTCGCCGGGCACGTCCTGCCAGGCCTTCTCGCCCTTGTGGTCGCCGAAGTGGATCTCGCGGTTGGCGTCGCCCGGGTTCAGGAAGATGCCCCAGCGGTAGTCGCGCATCTTCACGTGGCCGAACTGGGCCCAGCCCTGCGGGTCCACGCTCACGGCGGTGCGCAGGTAGACCTCGTGGTTGGTCGAGCCCTCGGGGCCCACATCGTCCCACCAGTTGATGAAGTTGGGCTGCCAGCCTTCGAGCGCGCGCTGCAGCGTGCGGTCTTCGCTCAGGTTGACGTTGTTGGGGATCTTCTCGCTGTAGTTGATCGTGCTCATCGTTGCTCCTTGGAAGGTTGGGGCGGCGGGGTCAGACGCGGTTCAAATCGAAGCCGGCCTTTTCGCCGGTGCCGTAGACCTTGAGCGCACCCTTGTCGCCCACGGCGTTGGGGCGGTTGAAGATCCAGTTCTGCCAGGCGGTGAGCCGGCCGAAGATGCGCGTGGCCATGTTCTCCTTGCTGGCAAAGCGCAGGTTGGCTTCCAGGCCGGTCAGGGCGTCGGGCGACATGGCGGCGCGCTCCTCGATGGCCATGCGCAGCTCGTCGTCCCAGTCGATGTCGTCGGGCGCGGCCGTGACCAGGCCCAGGGCCAGGGCCTCGTCGGCGTCGAGCGGCTTGCCGGCCGCGGCGCGCGCGGCGTCCAGCGGTGCGGCCTCTTCGTAGAAGCGGCGCTGCAGGCGGCTCTGGTCGTTGACCATGGGGAAGAAGCCGAAGTTGAATTCGTTGAGCACCAGTTTCGGTGCGCGCTCGGCATCGTCGGGCAGGGCCAGCATGTAGGTGCGGTCGGCCGCGAAGGCCAGCTCGGCCAGCGTGCCGGCGAAGCACGAGCCCTCCTGCACCACCGCGAACAGGGTGCGCGAGGACACATCCAGCCGCGCCAGCGTGCGGCGCAGCGCGCCGATGGTCTCGCGCACCAGCCAGTGGTCCTTGTGCGCCAGCATCACGGCATCGGACGCGAGCACGGCCTTGGCATCGCCCTCGGTCTTGAGCAGCCAGGTGCCGATGTCGAGTTCGTTGGTGCGCAGGTTGAGGATGGCGTCGTCCAGCTCGCGCGCCAGGGCCAGCGGCCACCAGGCCGTGCCGGCCGCCTCGATGGCGGCAATGTCGGCCGGCTGCACACCGGTGGGTGCCTTCACGGTGAGGGTGGCCGTGCGCTTGGCGCGGTCGATCTGCACCTGCACGTGCGAGTAGCCCAGGCTGTCGGCGCCATCCTCGCGTTCCAGGCGGGTCAGGGCCACGCCCTGGGCGCCGGCCGGGCGGTCGCTGCCTGCGGCGAGCTGCACGGCGCGGTCCTGCACCGCGGCAGCGAACTGGGCCGGCTTGGCCACGGCATCCACCAGGCGCCATTCCACCGCGCGCTGGCCGCGCACGCCTTCCACGCTGGTGCAGAAGATGTCGGCCAGGTCGTGGCGCACGTGGCGCTTGTCGGTCACGCGGGTCAGGCCACCGGTGCCGGGCAGCACGCCCAACAGGGGCACCTCGGGCAGGGACACGGCGGACGAGCGGTCGTCCACCAGCAGGATTTCGTCGCAGGCCAGGGCCAGCTCGTAGCCGCCACCGGCGCAGGCGCCGTTGACGGCGGCGAGGAACTTGAGGCCCGAGTGCTTCGAGGAATCCTCGATGCCGTTGCGCGTCTCGTTGGTGAACTTGCAGAAGTTCACCTTCCAGGCGTGGCTGGAGACACCCAGCATGAAGATGTTGGCACCCGAGCAGAAGATGCGGTCCTTGCCGCTGGTGACGACCACGCTGCGCACGCCGGGGTGCTCGAAGCGCACGCGGTTGAGCGCGTCGTTGAGCTCGATGTCCACGCCCAGGTCGTAGCTGTTGAGCTTGAGCTTGTAGCCGGGGCGGATGCCGCCGTCCTCGGCGATGTTGAGCGACAGGCGCGCGATGGCGCCCTCGACGCTGAGCGACCAGTGGCGGTACTGGCCGGGTTCGGTGCGGTAGTCGACGCGCGCCGGGGCGCTGGTGGTGGTGGCGGTCATGGCATGTCTCCTGTGGGGCCGGGGGCGGCTGCAAACCTCAAAACAAGAAAAATAATGCAGCTTTTGATTTCGATGACATGCATCATGCTGCATGTTTACAGACGCGTCAATGCCTGGACTGCTTTTTTTCGTTGCGAAAGGTGTGGCGCTGGTGCGCCAGCAAGAGATAGGCGGCCCAGGCTTTATAGCGTGGCCACTGTGCTCAACCGTGGAGACAGGCACACCGCAAGCCAGCGCCACCGTGGAACTGGCTTTGCCAGGCCACCGGTGGCGTCCCCCTCAGGGGGATGGCGCGAAGCGACTCAGGGGGAGCTTACAGACTGCTTGGCCACCGAGCGCAATCCCTGGAACGCCTGCGCCAGGCTCTTGCCACTGGTGTCCACCGAAAGATCGGCCTTGGAATAGAAGGCGGCGCGACCGCTCAGAATGCGGCGCAGGTCGTCCATGGCCTCCTTGCTGGCGGCCATGGGGCGGGTGTCGCCCTGCGCGGCCACGCGGCCCATGTGCTCCTCGGGCGCGGCCTGCAGCCAGACCGTGGTGCAGTGGGCCAGCAGTTCGTTGAAGGTGGCGGGGTCGGAGACGATGCCGCCCGGGGTGGCGATCACCACCTCGCTGTAGATCTGGATGGTTTCCTCGAGCGCGCGGCGCTCGTAGCGGCGGTAGGCATTGGTGCCGTAGAGGTCGTGGATCTCGCGCACGCTGCAGCCCGCGAGCTTCTCGATCTCGCGGCTCAGCTCCACAAAGGGCACGTCCAGGTCGTCCGCGAGCATCTGGCCCAGGGTGGACTTGCCCGCGCCGCGCAGGCCGATGAGGGCGATGCGCGTGTGCCGCGCCGGGTCGACCGAGGCCGTGCCCAGCAGCTCGCCCAGGGCGATGCGCACGCGGCGCAGATCGGCCTCGCTGCGGTTTTCGAGCAGCTCGCGGATCAGCAGCCATTCGGGCGAGCTGGTCGTGACGTCGCCCACCAGTTCGGCCAGCGAGCAGTGCAAGGCCCCCGCCACCTGCTGCAGCACCAGGATGGAGGCATTGCCCGTGCCGTATTCCAGGTTGGCCAGGTGGCGCTCGGACACGTCGGCCGCGATGGCCACGGCCTTGCGCGTGAGCCCGCGCTGCGCGCGCAGGTTGCGCACGCGCTCGCCCAGCGCCGTCAGCAGCGGGTTGCGGGCTTCGCCGCCCGGCGCTGCAGCGCCATTGCCGTCGGTGGGCGCAGTGGCCAGCACTGCGTCGTCTTGCTCATTCATGCGCGTCCTTGTTCACTCCACTGGATTGTGCCTGCCGGGGCAGCATCCAAATATATGCACTATAGTGCTTGACGAACATCACATCGAAGTTTATCGTTCAGCCACACGCAAGATACTGCACGTTTCACGATACCGCAAGGCCATCCTTGGCCCAAGGCCGTGAACACGCCACAGGCCCAGCCAGCTTCCAAGAGAGCCCGCCACGATGACGACGACGACCCGCCCCGCCAGCCAGGAAGCCTTCCATGCCCTGCTCGCCGACCTCACCGCGCAGATCGACGGCCGCCCGCTCGATGCAGCGCTGGACCGGTGGCTCAACGCCGCCCACGGCGCAGGCAGCGCCACCTATGAGCAACTGCGCAGCGCCTGCCAGACCGGTGTGGCCGAGGGCTGGCTGTGCGAACGCGAGGGCGGCGGCATCAAGTACGGCCGGGTGTTCAAGGCCGAGGATGCGCTGCACCGCTTTTCGGTGGACGTGGTCGACATGCAGGACCTGGCCGGCCCGCACCACACGCACCCGAATGGCGAGATCGACCTGATCATGCCCATCGAGGGCAGCAGCGCCACCTTCGACGGCCGGCCCGCGGGCTGGTGTGTCTATGGACCCGGCACCGCGCACCGCCCCACCGTGGCCCAGGGCCGCGCCCTGGTGCTCTATCTGCTCCCTGAGGGCCAGATCCAATTCAGCAAATGAAACACCCCCTGAGTCGCTTCGCGCCTTCACCCCTCTCTCGACTCGCTGCGCGAGTCGGGAGGGGGACGCCCCCAGTGCGGCGGGGCGGCCCTTGCACGGGGGCACTGGCTTCGGCCGCGCCAGTTTCGTGCGTCGCAGGCGATGCACAACGTGTTGGACAACCGAAAACCGCATTCTTCTCCATCTAACTGTATGACCGAACTTCTCCCCAACTACGCCGCCGGCCGCTGGCAGGCCGGTACCGGCAACGGCACGCCGCTGTTCGACCCCGTGCTGGGCAACGAACTGGTGCGCGTGGATTCCACCGGGCTCGACCTGGCCGAGGCCTTTACCTTCGCCCGCCAGCAAGGCGGCGCGGCGCTGCGCGCGCTGACCTACCGCGAGCGCGCCGCGCTGCTGGCCGCCATCGTCAAGGTGTTGCTGGCCAACCGCGATGCCTACTACGAGATCGCCACGGCCAATGCGGGCACGGTGAAGAACGATTCGGGCGTGGACATCGACGGCGCCATCTTCACCCTGGGCCAGTACGCCAAATGGGGCGACGCCCTGGGCGATGTGCGCGCGCTGCGCGACGGCGATGCGGCCCGGCTGGGCAAGGACCCGGCCTTCCAGTCGCAGCACCTCTCGGTGCCCACGCAGGGCGTGGCGCTGTGCATCAATGCCTTCAACTTCCCGTCGTGGGGCCTGTGGGAAAAAGCCGCACCGGCCCTGCTCTCGGGCGTGCCCGTCATCGCCAAGCCGGCCACGGCCACGGCCTGGCTCACCCAGCGCATGGTCAAGGATGTGGTGGATGCGGGCGTGCTGCCCGCGGGCGCGCTGTCGGTCATTGCCGGCAGCTCGGCCGGGCTCATGGACCAGTTGCAGCCCTTCGACGTGGTGTCGTTCACCGGCTCGGCCGAAACGGCAGGTATCATCCGCTCGCACCCGGCCGTGGCCCAGCGCTCGGTGCGCGCCAACATCGAGGCCGACAGCCTCAACAGCGCCCTGCTGCTGCCGGGCGAGGCCCCGGGCAGCGAGGCCTTCAACCTGCTGGTGCGCGAGGTGGTGCGCGAGATGACCGTGAAATCGGGCCAGAAGTGCACGGCGATCCGCCGCATCCTGGTGCCGGCCGCGGTGTACGACGCCGCAGCCGAGGCCATTGGCGCCAAGCTCGCCGGCATCACCGTGGGCAACCCGCGCAACGACAGCGTGCGCATGGGCGCGCTGGTCAGCCGCGCCCAACTGGCCTCGGTGCGCGAGGGCCTGGCCACGCTGCAGGCCCATGCCCAGGTGCTGCACGACGGGCGGGACCGGCCGCTGGTGGATGCCGACCCGGCCGTGGCCGCCTGCATCGGCCCGGTGCTGCTGGGCGCACGCGATGCCGATGCCGCGCAGGCGGTTCACGACGTGGAGGTCTTCGGCCCCGTGGCCACGCTGCTGCCCTACCGCGACAGCGCGCATGCCATTGCCCTCGCCCACCGGGGCCAGGGCTCGCTGGTCACTTCGCTCTATGGCAGCGACGAAACCGCACTGGCACAGACCGCACTGGCCGTGGCGGCCAGCCATGGCCGCGTGCACGTGGTCACGCCCGACGTGGCGCAGGCCCACAGCGGCCACGGCAATGTGATGCCCATGTCGCAGCACGGCGGCCCGGGCCGCGCGGGCGGTGGCGCCGAACTGGGCGGCCTGCGCGCCCTCGCCTTCTACCACCAGCGCACGGCCGTGCAGGCCAGCCCCGGCGTGCTCGCTGCGCTGGGACTTTGACACGACAACAGACGCGGCACACAGCGCGCACCCCACCCGAGAGGGCCCCAAGGAGACACACCATGAGCCTGCCCCCACGATTCAATTTTGCCCAGCACCTGTTCACCCTGAATGCAGCGCGTGCGCAGCGCACCGCCTACATCGATGACCGCGGCAGCCTGGCCTACGGCGCGCTCGAAGACCGGGCCCGGCGCCTGGCCGCAGCCCTTACCCAAGCGGGCGTGCACCGCGAGGAGCGTGTGCTGCTGCTCATGCACGACAGCAGCGACTGGCCCGTGGCCTTCCTGGGCTGCCTGTACGCGGGCGTGGTGCCGGTGGCGGTGAACACCCTGCTCACGGCCGACGACTACGCCTACATGCTGGACCACAGCCGTGCGCAGGCGGCCATCGTCTCGGGCGCGCTGCTGGCCGTGCTGCAGGACGCCATGGGCCGCACCCCGCACGAGGTGCGCACCCTGCTCGTCTCGCAGCCCACCGGGCCGCTGCCCGACGGAGCGCAGGACTTCGAGGCCGCGCTGGCGGCCGCCACGCCGCTCGCGGCGCCGGTCAACACCGCAGCGGACGACCCGGGCTTCTGGCTCTATTCCTCGGGCTCCACGGGCAAGCCCAAGGGCACGGTGCACACCCACGCCAACCTGTGGTGGACGGCCGAGCTCTACGGCAAGCCCGTGCTCGGCCTGACCGAGGACGACGTGTGCTTCTCGGCCGCCAAGATGTACTTCGCCTACGGCCTGGGCAATGCGCTGACCTTCCCGCTCTCCGTGGGCGCCACCGTGGTGCTGATGGCCGAGCGGCCCACGCCCGACGCCACCTTCCGCCGCTGGACGCAGCACCGCCCCACCGTGTTCTTCGGTGCGCCCACGGGCTTTGCCGGCATGCTGGCCTCGCCCGCGCTGCCGGCGCGCGAGGCCGTGGCGCTGCGCATGTGCTCGTCGGCCGGCGAGGCCCTGCCGGGCGAGATCGCCCAGCGCTTCAAGGAGCGCTTCGGCTGCGAGATCATCGACGGTATCGGCTCCACCGAGATGCTGCACATCTTCATCTCCAACCGCCCGGGCGACGTGCGCTACGGCACCACCGGCAAGCCCGTGGAGGGCTACGAGGTGGAGCTGCGCGGCGAGGACGGCCGCCCCGTGCCCGACGGTGAGGTGGGCGACCTGTACATCCGCGGCCCGAGCGCGGCGCTGATGTACTGGGCCAACCGCGAGAAGTCGCGCGAGACCTTCCAGGGCGGCTGGACCAAGAGCGGCGACAAGTACACGCGCGACACCGACGGCTACTACACCTATGCCGGCCGCAGCGACGACATGCTCAAGGTCAGCGGCATCTATGTCTCGCCCTTCGAGGTGGAGGCCACGCTGATGCAGCACCCCGCCGTGCTCGAATCGGCCGTGATCGGCGTGCAGGACGGCGAGGGCCTGACCAAGACCAAGGCCTATGTGGTGCTCAAGCCGGGCCAGCAGGCCGACGCCCAGGCGCTGCAGGCCTTTGTGAAGGAGCGCCTGGCGGCCTACAAGTACCCGCGCTTCATCGAGTTCATCGAGGAGCTGCCCAAGACGGCCACGGGCAAGATCCAGCGCTTTCGCCTGCGCGAGAAGGAGGCCCGCGCGTGACCGGCGCCTCCACGGAATTCGCCAGCATCGCATGGCGCGGCCGCACGGTGCGCATCGAGCACCAGTGGATCGCGCCCGAGCGCCGCGATGCCCCGTTGCTCGTGTTCCTGCACGAGGGCCTGGGCTCGGTGGCGATGTGGAAGGACTTTCCCGAGCGCCTGTGCGCCGCCGCGGGCCTGCGCGGCCTGGTGTTCTCGCGCCCGGCCTATGGCCGCTCCACCCCGCGCGCAGCCGATGAAACCTGGGACGTGGACTTCATGCACCGCCAGGCGCACGAGGTGCTCCCCGCCTTCTTCGAGGCGCTGGGCATCACCGAAGCGCCCTGGCTGCTGGGCCACAGCGACGGTGGCTCCATCGCGCTGCTGTATGCGGCACGCTTCCCGGAGGCCGTGCGCGGCCTGGTGCTGATGGCGCCGCACATCTTTGTGGAGGACGTGACCATCGCCAACATCGAGATCGCACGCGGGGCCTACCTGAACACCGATCTGCCCGCGAAGCTCGGCCGCTACCACGACGACGCGGACTCGGCCTTCTGGGGCTGGAACCGCATCTGGCTGCACCCGCCTTTTCGGCAGTGGAACATCGAGGCCGAGATCGCCGCCATCCGCGCGCCGGTGCTCGCCATCCAGGGCGTGGACGACGAGTACGGCACGCTGGAGCAGATCCGCGGCATCGCGCGCCGGGTGCCGGGCACAGAGTTGCTGGAACTGCCCGCCTGCGGCCACTCGCCGCACCGCGACCGGCCCGACGCGGTGATCGCTGCGGCCACGGACTTCATCACAGCGCAGCGCGCCTGAGGCAACGGCGGCCCGGCCATGACCCACCCCGGCCCGCCCACGCAGCTGTTCTTCTCCACGCCGGCGCAGCGCGCCGCGCTGGCACGCGAGCGCTTCTTCGAAGAAGGCGAGCAACCCACCGGCCTGGTGAACGACGCGGTGCTGCAATCGTGGTCGCGCTGCAACGCGGCCGGCAAGCGCACGCGCGACCGCATCGAGGCCGAGCCGCTGAGTGCACTGCGCACCGATGCCGCCCTGCGCCACAGCCGCCTGCTGCGCGCCGCGGCATCGCCGGCCCTGGCGCAGCTGGAGCAGGCGCTGGCGGGCACGCCCAGCCAGCTCTTGCTGACCAATGCCCAGGGCGTGATCGTCTGCACCGGCCAGCGCACGCCCTGCGCCGCCGAATCGGCCCTGCCGGCCCTGGCCCGCCTGGGCATGGACCTCTCGGAGGCCTCGCTGGGCACCACGGCGCCGGGCATCGTGAGCGCCACGGGCAAGGGTTGCTCGGTGCTGGCCAACGAGCATTTCAACGAAGCCATCCTGGGCATCCAGTGCGCGGCCGCGCCCATCCGCGGGGTGGACGGGCAACTGGCCGGCGTGCTCGACCTCTCGGTGGAGGGGCGGGGCTTCGGCTTCGACGCCTATGCGCTGATCGCGTCGTACGCGCGCGGCATCGAGAACCGGCTGCTGCAGCTGCAGTCCGACGACCTGCTGGTGCTGGCCTTCCATGCCGACCCCGCGCTGCTGGGCACGCCGCTGGAGGCCCTGGCCGGCATCGATGGCGCGGGGGTGGTGCGTTGGACCAATGCCACGGGGGCGCGCCTCACGGGGGCGCAGCGCGGCCTGCCCGCGCTGGAGGTGTTTGGCCAGCCGCTGCATGCGCTGGTGGCCCTGGCGCGGCACCCGGGCCCGCATGCGCTGTGCCTGCCCAATGGGCTCACCGCTTGGTGCGGCGCGCGCCTGCTGGCACGCGATGGTGCGGCCGCGCTCACCCCAGTGGCAGTCGCTTGCACTGCGCCCTCGGCAGATGAACCACCCACCGCCCCGCGCACGTTGGAGGAAACCCAGGCCGACAGCATCGCGCAGGCGCTGCAGGCCGCGGACGGCAAGGTGGCGCGCGCGGCCCGGGCGCTGGGCGTTTCGCGCGGCGTGATCTACCGCCACCTGCAGCGCAAGTCGTAGCTGTTCCGATTCGGAACACTTTCCCTGCGGGTTTGCCCTGGGCTCGCCGCACTGCGAGCGTCTTCCTAGACTTTCCCTGCACCGCGCCCGCGGTCTGCAAGAACCAGAAAGCAGGAGACACAAGGCATGTACCCACCCGAAAAATCCTCCCCACCCGACCTGGCGCGCGGCGATGCCCTCGACGCCGCCGAGATGGCCCTGGCACGCGGCCGCACCGACCGGCGCAGCTTCATGCGCTGGGCGCTCGCGGCCGGCGTTTCCATGACGGCGGCCTGCACCATGGCCGACAAGGCCGTGGCCGTGCGCGACAACCAGCGCGCGCTGAACCGCGCGCTCACCGACGAGTACGACTACATCGTCTGCGGCGCGGGCAGCGCCGGCTGCGTGGTGGCGCACCGCCTCACGCAAGACCCCACGCTGCGCGTGCTGCTCATCGAAGCCGGCGGCAGCGACGACGTGGACTCGGTGAACCACCCCGGCGTGTGGTTCACCAACCTGGGCACGCCGCTGGACTGGTCGTTCGCCACCACGCCCAACGCCCACCTCAACAACCGCGTGGTGGCCCAGCCCATGGGCAAGGCGCTGGGCGGTGGCAGCGCGATCAACGCCATGGCCTATGTGCGCGGGCACCAGAACGACTTCGACCACTGGGCGCGCGAGGCCGGCGACGACGCCTGGTCCTACCGCAGCGTGCTGGCGCTGTACAAGTCCATCGAGGACTGGCAGGGCGCGCCCGACCCACAGTGGCGCGGCCAGGGCGGCATCTTCTGGGTGCAGCCTGCCAAGGACCCGAACCCCATCGCCCCGGCCATGGTGGAGGCCGCGCGCGGCGTGGGCATCCCCTCGTTCGCCGACCACAACGGCCGCATGATGGAAGGCCCGGGCGGCTGCGCCATCGCCAACACCACCATCAAGGACGGCCGCCGCCACGGCGTGGCACGCACGTACCTGTACCCGGCCATGTCCCGGCCCAACCTCACGGTGCTGACGGGTGCCGAGGTGCAGCGCGTGCTGCTCAAGGGCCGCAGCGCCGAGGGCATCGAGCTGCTGCACCAGGGCGGGCTGCGCCGCATCCGCGCGCGGCGCGAGGTGGTCCTGTCCACCGGGGCCGTGAACACGCCGCGCATCCTCATGCATTCGGGCATCGGCGACGAGGCGGAACTCAAGGCCAAGGACATCCCGGTGGCGCACCACCTGCCCGGCGTGGGCCGCAACTACCACGACCATCTGTTGCTGGCCGGCTGCATCTGGGAATACCCCAAGGCCATCCCCCCACGCAACAACGCGGCCGAATGCACCTTCTTCTGGAAAAGCGACGCCAGCCTGCCCACGCCGGACCTGCAGCCCTTCCAGATCGAGATCCCCTACGCCAACGAAGTCACCAGCCAGCAGTTCCCCATGGCCGAGCACGCCTGGTCCATCGCCCCGGGGCTGGTCAAGCCCCAGAGCCGCGGCCGGCTCACCGTGCGCTCGAACAAGCCGGCCGATGGCGTGGTCATCGACGCCAATTTCCTCTCGCACCCGGCCGACCTGAAGGCCCTGGTGCGCGGCGTGGAGCTGTGCCGCGAGATCGGCAATGCACGCGAGATGCGCGAGTTCGTGAAGCGCGAAGTCATGCCCGGCCCGCTCAAGGGCGCGGACCTGGAGAACTTCATCCGCAACGCGGCCGGCACCTACTTCCACGAGGTCGGCACCTGCCGCATGGGCCGCGACCCGCTGGCCGTGGTGGACGCGCAACTGCGCGTGCGCGGCATCGACCGCCTGCGCGTGGCCGACGGTTCCATCATGCCCACCGTGACCACCGGCAACACCATGATGCCCTGCGTGGTGATTGGCGAGCGCATGGCGCAGATCCTCCGTTCCTGAGCCCTCTGGCCCACCTTCCCAACCCCAAGGAGACAGTCCATGGACGCAAGCACCACCCCCACACCGGCCTGGGCCGGCAAGATCTACACCGATGGCTGGCAGGCCGCCCACGGCGGCACGCTGGACGTGCGCGAGGCAGCCACCGGCACCGTGCTGGCCAGCGCCGGCCTGGCGGACCGCGAGGACGTCGATGCCGCACTGCAGCGCGCCCGCGAGGCCGGCACCGCCTGGGCCGCCACGCCGTTCGATCAGCGTGCCGCCGTCATCCGCCGCGCCGCCGCGCTGCTGGAGGCGCGCAGCGCCGAGTTCATCCATTGGAACGTGCGCGAGTGCGGCTCCATCGAGCCCAAAGCCCAGTGGGAGACGCATGCCACGGTGGAACAACTGTGGATGGCGGCCGCCCTGCCCATGCAGGCCGATGGCCTGCAGTTCCCCTCGGCCCTGCCCGGGCGCAGCAACAGCTGGCGCCGCGTGCCCGTGGGCACGGTGGCGGTGATCGCGCCCTGGAACTTCCCGCTGCTGCTGGGCATGCGCTCGGTGGCGCCGGCCCTGGCGCTGGGCAATGCCGTGGTGCTCAAGCCCGACGTGCAATCGGCCGTCACCGGCGGCCTGCTGGTGGCCCAGCTGTTCGCGGACGCGGGCCTGCCGCCCGGTGTGCTGCAGGTGTTGCCCGGCGGCGCCGAGGCCGGCGACGCGCTGGTGCGCCATGCGCTGACCGACATGGTGTCCTTCACCGGCTCCACCGCCGTGGGCCGGGGCATCGGCGAGGCCTGCGGGCGTGCGCTCAAGAAGGTGATCCTGGAGCTGGGCGGCAACAACGCGATGGTCGTGCTGCCCGATGCCGACCTGGACGGCGCGGCCTCGTGCGCGGCCTGGGGCGCCTTCCTGCACCAGGGGCAGATCTGCATGCAGGCCGGGCGCCACCTGGTGCACCGCAGCGTGGCAGCCGCCTATGCCGAGAAGCTGGCCGCGCGCGCCCAGGCCCTGGTGGTGGGCGACCCGGCCCGGGGCCCCGTGCACCTGGGCCCGCTGATCAACGACCGGCAGACGGCCAAGGTGCACGGCATCGTGCAGGCCAGCATCGCGGCCGGCGCCACGCTGGTGACCGGCGGCACGCACGACGGGCGCTTCTACCGCCCCACGGTGCTCACCGGCGTGACGCCGCAGATGCCGGCCTTCGGCGAAGAGATCTTCGGCCCCGTGGCGCCCATCACCGTGTTCGACACCGACGACGAGGCCGTGGCCCTGGCCAACAGCAGCGACTACGGCCTGGCCGCCGCCATCCACAGCGCCGACCTGGGCCGCGCCACGGCCCTGGCCGCGCGGCTGAAGACGGGCATGGTGCACATCAACGACCAGCCGGTGAACAACGAGTTCCAGGTGCCGTTCGGCGGCATGGGGGCATCGAGCAGCGGCGGGCGCTTCGGCGGGCCGGCCAACCTGGAGACCTTCACCACCACGCAGTGGGTGAGCACGCTGGCCAAGCCGATCACCTACCCGTTCTGACTATTCGACGTAGCGCCTGAGCCCCGGCAGGTCGAGCACGGTGATGCCGCCGTACTCGATCTGCAAAATGCCCGACTCCTGCAGGCGCTTGAGCGCCGCATTGCAGCGCTGGCGCGACACCCCGGTAAGGTTGGCGATCTCCTCCTGCGAGATCTGCAGGTGCCGGTCCATGCCCGGGTAGAGGAACGGGTGGAACAGCCCGGCCAGCGCGCGCGCCACCTGGCTGTCGGTGTCGAGCAGGTGGTGGGCCGTGAAGGTGCCCAGGAACCAGTGCATGCGCTCGTTGATCTGGCGCAGCAGGAAGTGGTCGAAGCTGCGCTGCGTGGCGTGCAGCCACGCAAAGGTCTCCACCGGCAGCACCGCCACACGGCTGGGCCTGAGGGCAATGATGTCGGCCGTGCGCGGCAGGGCGCGCAGCAGCGTGCCCTCGCCGAACCAGCTGCCGGCCGACAGGCCGCCCAGGGTCACGGCGCGCCCGTCGTCCGAGGTCACGGACCACTTGAGCAGGCCCTCGATGGCGCCGAACCAGTGCACGGGGATGTCGCCGCGCCGGCACAGCGCGCCGCCCGCGGGCACCTCGACCTCGCGCACATCGTCGAGTACGCGCTGCTGCGCCGGTGCATCGAGCAGCGGGAACCAGGCCGACGCAGCCAGCAGGCTGGTGGTGGACGGCCGTGTGGACGGAGCCGAAGGGGCTGGCAAGGTGGGTTTCTCCCGGCTGAAAACACAAGGCCCCGCGTATACCCTGCCCCCAAATGTCATCGCGATGACTGAGTGGAAAGGTGCCCAGAAAAACAATGCGGAGCACCCCGCAATTCTCCACCAGGACCCCGATGAGCAAGCGCAAAGTCATAGTCACCATCGCCCCCACGGGCGGCATGGCCCACAAGTCGCAAAACCCCCACCTGCCCACCCAGCCCGCCGAGATCGCCGACGACGTGGAGCGCTGCTGGAACGCCGGTGCCAGCGTGGTCGCGATCCACGCGCGCCGGCCCGACGACGGCGCCACCTGCAATGCCGACGTCTACCGCGACATCAACCGCCGCATCCGGGCCAAGGGCTGCGACATCGTGCTCAACAACTCCACCGGCGGTGGTGTGCACGGCGACATGGTCAAGCCCCTGCCCGGCGGCCGCTGGGAAATCGCCTGGGAGGAACGCATCAAGGGCATGGACGCCGGGGCCGAGATGTGCACCCTGGACGCGACCACGCTGAACCTGAGCTTCGACGGCCGCGAGATCCTGATGGACACGCCGCTCAGCCGCGGGCGCGAACTGGCCGCGGGCATGAAGGCGCGCGGCATCAAGCCCGAGTGGGAGGTGTTCAGCCCCACCCACATCCTGCAGGACACCACGACCCTGATCGAGGAGGGGCACGACGGCGATGGCCCGCATTTCATCAACCTCGTGATGAACGTGCACCGCGCCTTCCAGAACGCCATGCCCTACTCGCCGCGCCACCTGCAGATGATGGTGGACACGCTGCCCAAAAACAGCCTGTTCTGCGTGAGCGGCATCGGCCCCTCGCAGCTCGAAGCCAATGTGGCCGCCCTGCTGCTGGGCGGGCATGCGCGCGTGGGGCTGGAGGACAACCTGTACTTCCGCCAGGGCGAGCTGGCCACCAACGTGCAGCTCACCGAACGCATCGTGCGCCTCATCCGCGAGCTGGACATGGAGCCCGCCACGCCCGCCGAAGCGCGCGCCCTGATGGGCCTGCCGCGCATGGGCGGCCCCCGCCCCGAGTTTGCCCTGGGTTGACCCCGCCCAGACATTGCCACCACCATCCCGACAAGACAACAAGGAGACAAGACATGACGATGACGACAGGCACGACACGCCGCCACTTCCTGGGCCACCTGGGCGCTGCCGCAGCGCTGGGCTCGCTCTCGCCCCTGGAGGCCTTTGCGCAGGGCATCGAGCAGGTGAAGATCCTCTATGGCTTTCCGGCCGGCAGCTCGGGCGACAGCGTGGCCCGCCGCGTGGGCGAGAAGCTCGCGGGCTCGGCCTACACGCGCAATGCCGGCGTGGTGGAGAACAAGCCCGGCGCGGGCGGGCGCATCGCGCTCGAATCGCTGCGGGGCGCAGCGGCCGATGGCAGCGTGCTCACGCTCTCGCCGTTTTCGTGCACCTCGATCTACCCGCACATCTACAGCAAGCTCAGCTACGACCCGGTGAGGGACTTCGTGCCCGTGTCCATCGCGGCCATCATGCACCACGGTCTGGCCGTGGGGCCGCTGGTGCCGGCCTCGGTGAAGAACGTGAAGGACTTCCTCGCCTGGGCCAAGGCCAACCCGGGCCAGGCCAACTACGGCTCGCCCGCGGCGGGCTCCACGCCGCACTTCATCGGTGCGCTGCTGGGCATCAACCACGGCGTGGACTTGAAGCACGTGCCCTACCGCGGATCCGT
The DNA here is from genome assembly GCF_058783375.1 of Acidovorax sp. FW305-C-20-28. Lineage (NCBI taxonomy): Bacteria > Pseudomonadati > Pseudomonadota > Betaproteobacteria > Burkholderiales > Comamonadaceae > Acidovorax > Acidovorax sp. FW305-C-20-28. The sequence continues at coordinate 20,054 of NZ_JBYSYM010000015.1, forward strand.
GCCCGGCGTGACCGATGTGGTGGGCGGCCAGATCGCCGCCATGGTGACGCCCAGCGGCGACTTCATCCCCAACCACAAGGCCGGCAAGCTGCGGCTGCTGGCCACCTCGGGCAAGGCGCGCTCGCCGTTCTCGCCCGAGGTCGCGACCTTTGCGGAGCAGGGCTTCCCCGAGCTGACCACCGAGGAATGGTTCGGCTTCTACGCACCAGCCAAGACGCCCGCCCCGGTGGTGGCCGCGGCCAATGCTGCCATCAACGCGGCGATCAAGGAAAAGTCCGTCATCGACAGCCTGGCCGTGGTGGGGCTGATCGCGCAAGGTTCGACGGCGGCGGAAATGGCGGCATCCCAGCATGCGGAATTCGACCGCTGGGGCCCGCTGGTCAAGAAGATCGGCTTCACCGCTGAATCGTGAAAGGAGCCCCCTGCATGGATTCGACCGTGAAGCGCGTCGCCGTGGTGGCCACCGGCGTCATCGGCGCCAGTTGGGCCGCCTACTTCCTGGCGCGCGGGCTGGACGTGGCGGCGACCGATCCCTCGCCCGGCGCCGAGGAGCGCCTGCGCGAGGCCGTGGCCGCGCACTGGCCCACGCTGGAGCGCCAGGGCCTGGCGCCGGGCGCGAGCCTGGCGCGCCTGGTCTTTCACGCCCGGCTGGAGGACGCCGTGGCCACGGCCGACTTCGTGCAGGAGAGTGGGCCCGAGCGCGCCGACTTCAAGGCCGAACTGTTCCGCCAGATCGATGCCGCTGCGCCAGCGCACGCCATCCTGGCATCGAGTTCATCGGGCCTGTCGGTCACGGCCATGCAGGCGCTGTGCGCAACGCCCGGGCGCGTGGTGCTGGGCCACCCCTTCAACCCGCCGCACATGATTCCGCTGGTGGAGGTGGGGGGCGGCGAGCAGACCGCGCCCGAGGCCATCGCGCGCGCCATGGCCTTCTACACCGCCATCGGCAAGCGCCCCATCCAGGTGCGCCGCGAGATCAAGGGCCATATCGCCAACCGGCTGCAGGCCGCGCTGTGGCGCGAGGCCTTCCACCTGGTGAACGAGGGCGTGGCCACGGTGGCCGACATCGACACCGCCATCGCCCACGGCCCCGGCCTGCGCTGGGCGCTGATGGGCCCGTTCATGAACCTGCACCTTTCGGGCGGCGCAGGCGGCGTGGCCCATGTGCTGGCCCACCTGGGCGGCCCCATCGAAAGCTGGTGGCAGGACCTGGGCACGCCGGCGATGACCGATGCCCTGAAGCAGCAGGTGGCGCAGGGCGTGGCCGAGGAACTGGGCCAACGCACCACCGAGGACCTGGCGCGCACGCGCGATGCCCTGCTGCTGGACCTGCTGCGCGCCAAGCAGGCGTCCGGCCACCTCGACTGACCCAGAACAAGAGACCCCACGATGCCCACCGATTTCGTCGACGACCCCGCCGAGCTGGCACCCCCGAGCACCGTCCACACCCCGCTGCCGGGCGGCGCCTTCACCCTGCACTCGCCCGAGCCGCTGGGCCCGTATGCCCGCTGCATCGGCGAATGGCTGGAGCGCTGGGCGCGCGAGACCCCCGACGCGCTGGCCCTGGCCGAGCGCACCGACGACGGCGCGGACTGGCGCCGCCTGACCTATGCCCAATTGCGCCAGGCGGTAGGGGCCGTAGCCCAATCGCTGCTGGACAGGAACTTGCCCGCGGGCCGGCCCATCGCCATCCTGTCGGACAACGCGGTGGACCATGCGGTGCTGATGCTCGCGGCCATGCACATCGGCCGCACGCCCTGTTCGCTGTCGAGCGCGTACGCACGCTCGCGCGACCCGGGCCGGCTGCACGGCATGCTGGCCGCGCTCGACCCCTGCCTGGTCTATGCCTCGGATGCCCGCACCTATGCGCCGGCCCTCGCGGGCTACGGTGGCAGCGCGCTGCAGGTGTTCAGCCGCAACGCAGAGGAGGTCCCGGGCGCCATCGGCTTTGCGCAGTTGCTGGCGGCCCGGGAAACACCGGCCGTGGCCCAGGCCTTCGAGGCCATCTCGCCCGACACCCATGCCAAGTACTTGCTGACCTCGGGCTCGACCGGCAAGCCCAAGGTGGTGATCAACACCCACCGCATGCTTTGCGCCAACCAGCAGATGATTGCCCAGGTCTGGCGCTTCCTCGACCACGAAAAGCCCGTGCTGGTGGACTGGCTGCCCTGGAGCCACACCTTCGGCGGCAACCACAACCTGAACATGGTGCTGTGCCATGGCGGCGCGCTCTACATCGACGAGGGCCGGCCCGCGCCCGGCCTGATCGAGAAGACCTTGCGCAACCTGCGCGAGGTGCGGCCCACGCTGCTGTTCAATGTGCCGCGCGGCTTCGACATGCTGCTGCCCGCGCTCGAATCCGATCCTGCCCTCGCGGCCGAGGTGTTCTCGCGCCTGCGCCTGGCCTTCTATGCGGCGGCAGCGCTCGCGCCCTCCACCTGGCAGCGGCTCGAAGCCGTGGCCGAGCGCGCCCGGCCGCACCAGCCGCTGTGGCTCACCACCTCCTGGGGCGCCACCGAGACCGCGCCAGCCATCACCACGGCCCACTGGCGCATGCAGGGCGCGGGCTGCATCGGCGCGCCGCTGCCGGGCCTCACGCTCAAGCTGGTGCCCAATGGCGGCAAGCTGGAGATGCGGGTCAAAGGCGTGTCGGTGTTTCCGGGCTACCGCAATGCGCCGCGCGAGACGGCGGCGGCCTTCGACGAGGACGGCTTCTACCGCATCGGCGATGCGGGCTTGCTGGCGGATGCGCGGCGCCCCGAGCGCGGAGTGGTCTTCAACGGCCGCGTGGCCGAGGACTTCAAGCTCTCCACCGGCAGCTGGGTCTCGGTGGGCACACTGCGCGTGGAGCTGGTCTCGCAGCTCGCGCCCCTGGTGCAGGACATCGTGCTCACCGGGCACGACCGCGACGAGGTGGGCATGCTGGTGTTTCCCTCGGCGGCCGGCGCGGGCGATGCGCAGCGGCTCGAAGAGGCCCTGCGCAGCGTGATGCGCGCGCGGCGCGACGCGGGCGCGGGCTCCTCGCAATGCCCCACGCGGGCGCTGGTGCTGCGCACGCCGCCCGATGCGGATGCGGGCGAGATCACCGACAAGGGCTACATCAACCAGGGCGCGGTGCTCGCCCACCGCGAGGAAGACGTGCACGCCCTGCACGCAGCGCCGCTGCGCGCCGAGGTGATCGTCAGCGCATGAGCATGGCCAGCAGCACCAGCGTGAGCAGCGCCAGGTAGACCTTGGCGTGCAGCCCGTCGGGCAGGCGCCCCACGAAACGCCCGCCCAGGCGAATGCCCAGCCACGAGCCCACGACCAGCACGGCAAAGGCCCGCAGGTCGACAAAGCCCGCGTACCCGCTGCCGAACGCCGCGCCCTGCTCCCAGGCCAGCAGCACATAGGTCGCGGTGCCGGCCAGCGCCACGGGCAGCGAGAGCGGGTTGGCCGCGGCCGTGGCCTGCACCATGGGCGCGCCGCGCCGGCGCATCAGCGGCACCGTCATCACGCTGCCGCCTACCCCCAGGAAGGCGGCCACCGCACCGATGGCAAGCCCCAGGACGGCCGTGAGCGGCCCCAAGGGCCGGGGTTTGGCTGCCTGCGCCACGTCGGCCACGCGGGGCCGGATGAAGCCGGGGCGCAGCAAGCCGTCGAGGATGGTGCACGCGAGGTAACCCACGAAGGCCCAGCGCACCCAGTCGCTGCGCAGCGCGGTGGCGGCCGCTGCACCCGCCACCGCACCCACCGCGATGGCGGCCAGCAGTGGCCGCACCTGGGCCCAGTCCACATTGCCGGCGCGGTGGTGGCGCCGCGTGGCCAGGCCCGCGCCGACGATCATCACGCAGGTGGAGGTGGCCACCGCGACCTGCATGGCCGACTGGCCGATGGCGCTGTCCGCCCCATGCAGGTGCACCAGCGTGCGGTACAGCACGGGCACGACGACGAAGCCACCGCCAAAGCCGAAGAGCACGGTGGTGACACCGGCCAGGGTGCCGAACAGGGCGAGGACGAGGTAGAACTCCATGCGCAGATCCAGGGGCAGCAAGACACGACCGCCAGCGTAGGGCGCACCGTGCTGGCCCGCTTTCGCAGGCAGGTCAATAATGTTTGCATTTCAGCCAGACCCGCGGAGCATGCGCAACATCCCCCTGCACACCGTCGATGCCGTGGACCGGCCGCTGCTGGCCGTTGCCACCGACTACCCGGCGGGCACCCTGCTCGACACGCACAGCCACCGGCGCGCGCAATTCCTGTATGGCGCCACGGGCACCATGGAGGTGGGCACCGGCGATGGCGCCTGGGTCGTTCCGCCCAGCGGGGGCGTGTGGATCCCTGCGGGCAAGCCGCACCGCGTGCGCATGCTGGGCGTGAGCACACGCAGCCTCTACATCGAGCCGAGCGCCGCACCGCGGGCCACGCAGCAGTGCGAGGTGCTGCAGGTCTCGCCGCTGCTGCGCCAGCTGCTGCTGGACTCCGCCGAACTGCCGGCCCGCTATGAGCAGCGCGGGCGCGACGGCGCCCTGGTGCAGTTGCTACTGCACGAGCTGGCGCGCGCACCGACCCTGCCCTTCTTTGCCCCCATGCCGCAGGACCCGGCCCTCGCGGCCCTGTGCGCGGGCTTTCTGCACCACCCCCAGGTGCATGCCTCGCCGGCCGACTGGGCGCGCCAGTTGCACAAGAGCGAGCGCAGCTTCACGCGCTTCTTTCGCCTGCAGACCGGCATGTCGTTTGGCGCCTGGCGCCAGCAGGCCTGCCTGCTCGCGGCCCTGTCGCGCCTGTCGCGCGGCGATGCGGTGACCAGCGTCGCGCTGGACCTCGGCTACGAGAGCCCCGGCGCCTTTTCCACCATGTTCAGAAAGTGCCTGGGGCGCCCGCCCTCGGAGTTCCTGGTGGTGTAGGGCAGCGCACAGCGGCTGCACAAGCGTTGTAAAAATCACGCCAAGCAAAGGCCGCTGAGGTTCTGCGGTCTTGTCCTATAGCGTTCGTGCGCACAGTGCTTCTAAAATCGCGCACCTCCTTGCATATGCGAGGGGGCCCATTGCAACTCTCGAAAACAAAGAATCAACACCATCATGGCAACTGCAAAGAAAACCACCGCTGCTCCCAAGGCAGCCCCCGCAGCGAAGAAGGCTGCAGCACCCGTGGCCAAGAAGGCCGCGGCACCTGTCGCCAAGAAGGCAGCGCCTGCTGCCAAGAAGGCCGCAGCACCTGCAGCGAAGAAGGCTGCACCCGCCGCCGCAGCAACGCCTGCAGCGCTCAAGCCCATCAAGGCCGCCTTCAACAAGACGACCCTGGTGGCCCACCTGGCCGAGCAGTCGGGCGTGGACGCCAAGGCCACCAAGGCCGTGCTGGCGGCGCTCGAAGCCGCCATCCTGGGCTCGGTGCACAAGAAGGGCTCCGGCGAATTCACGCTGCCTGGCGTGCTGAAGATCGGCCTGCAGCAAGTGGCCGCCAAGAAGAAGCGCTTCGGCAAGGACCCCTTCACCGGTGAAGAGCGCTGGTTCCCCGCCAAGCCCGCCAGCGTGAAGATCAAGACCCGCGCGCTGAAGAAGCTCAAGGACGCAACGGCCTGATCGCCACCCTGCCCCCTTGACACAGGGCCGCGCGCGCAAGCGCCGGCCCTGTTTCATTTTTGGCCGCGCTGTCTGCCCAGCCGTGGGCCCCGTTGCGCGCTATGCGGAGGACTCTCTCCACCAGCTGCGCAGCACCGAGACCACAGGCACGGACATCAGCGCCGCACACACCCATCCATACCAGCGCCCCTCGGGCAAGGCCGGCGCAGCCCAGGCCAGCAGCGGCACACCCGCGGCACCGGATGCGTGCATGAATTCCGCCACGGCGCCCAGCATCATCTGGATGGACAGCAGCGACAGCACCAGCGCCGACACCCGGAAGGCCGCCAGCAGGCCGATGCGCGTGCTGATCCTGCGCGAGGCGATGGCCAGGCAGGCGACGCCCACCAAGCCCAGCACCGCACCCGCGACCACGTCGCCCGCCTCCGTGCGCAGCCACTGCGAGCGCAGGAACAAGGCCACCTCCAGCGTCTCGCGAAACGCCACCACCATGGAGAAGGCCAGCACCACCAGCGGGGCGGCAGGCCGCTCCAGCCACACCTCGACCAGGGCCTGTGTGCGCGAACGGATGGTGCTGGCAGCGACCAGCATGGAGCTCACCATGAGCAGCACGCCAACCGCCAGCACGAAGGTCAGGCCGGCGGTCCAGCGCGGATCGATGTCGGAGGCGATGAGCCACAGGCCCAGCCCGGCGCCGAGGGCGCAGCCCGCCAGGGTGCCACCCGCCGCCCAGCGCAGCAGGTGCCCGGCGCGGGCGGAGCGCAGGCAGGCCACGAGCGAGGCCAGGATCAGGATCAGCTCGGCGGATTCCCGCAGCACCACCGCAAATGCATCGAACACAGAAGGGAAAAGCCTGGCGGGGCCGGGGTTGGTTATGGATGCTTCTCATTATCGATGCTGGCACCGGCATTCCGTGAGACACTTCCCCGGCCCCGCCCACCGATGCCGTGCGGCCCACCCCTGAATCAGCCCTGCACACCCCTCCATGACCGACAAGGATCTCCTGGCCATCATCGACCGGGCCGTTGACGAATTCAATGGCGACCTGGACGAGCTCGAAAGCGCCATCGGCATGCTGATGCTGGGCCGCCACTACGGCTGGCGCGTGATGCTGCTGATCCACAGCCCCACCACGGTGCGCAAGTACACCAAGATCCTCAACATCAAGAGCCTGCGCGACGTGCTGCCCGAGGTCGGCGTGCTGGCCCACCGCTCCAAGGCATGGCGGCTGGTGGAAGGCACCAAGAACTTCTGGAAGGTCGTGCGCGGCCAGATCGGCGGCGTGCGCAGCGCGCGCGTGACCAAAACGCCGAGCGAGTAAGCCAGGCAGGCCTCGCCCACCAGGGCGCCAACCCCGTGGCCGGGTCGAAGGCTGCAGGCGGGAATGCCACGCGCATTCCAATCCACGATTCCCCACACCACGTTCTCGCGCCCCGCAGTGCCAGCGCCCTGGCGCGCGCGCCAGCTTACCCGCCCGCGCGCGCCAGCTTGTCCGCCCGCAGCCGCCAGCGCGTTCCGCGCCGTGCCATCGCCACGGACCGCGCCGTGGCAAGTCCAACACAGGCCCACCAGTAGCACTTGACACGACTACTTCCGTATCGATACATTTGATTGCGACTGAGAACAACTTGCATTTATCAATTGCATGGCGCCTGCGGTGCTGCGCGCCCACGCGGCGCGCCTGGACGGCGGCCCCGTTCTCTCCTCCTTTCTTCTCCAAGGTTCCATCCATGTCCTCCAAGACCGCTTCGATCCGCCGTGCCGCGGACGCTCCCCTGCAACCCCGCACGCTCAGCCACGCGATCCACATCGCCATGGCCACAGCCGCCTTTGCCGTGCCGGCCGCGTCGGCCCTGGCACAGAGCGCGACGGGCTCGCTGCCCGCCGTGACCGTGAGCAGCGAAGGCGAAGCCGGCTATGCCGCGCCGCGCAGCACTACGGCCACCAAGTCCGACACGCTGCTGCGCGACACCCCCCAGTCGATCTCGGTGGTGACCAAGGAGCAGATCCGCGACACGGCGGCGCAAAGCATGGCCGAGGCCACCAAGTACGTGCCCGGCGTGGGCTTCGCGCAGGGTGAAGGCAACCGCGAGACGCCGATCTTCCGTGGCATCAGCAGCACCGGCGACTTCTTCATCGACGGCATCCGCGACGACGTGCAGTACTACCGCGACCTGTACAACATCGAACGCGTGGAAGTGTTCAAGGGCCCCAACGCCATGATCTTCGGCCGCGGCGCGACCGGCGGCCTGATCAACCGCACGACCAAACAGGCCGGCTGGACGCCCTCCATCGGCGGCTCGCTCACCCTGGGCAGCGACAGCAACAAGCGCCTGACGGCCGACATCAACCAGCCCATCAGCGACCAGCTGGCCTTCCGCCTGAACGCGCTGCACGAGAACTCGGACAGCTACCGCGACGGCGTGTCCATCAAGCGCTCGGGCATCAACCCCACGCTGGCCTGGCGCGCCGGCGCCAAGACGCTGGTGACCGTGGGCTACGAGTATTTCAAGGACGACCGCATCGCCGACCGCGGCATCAGCAGCTTCCGCGGTGCCCCGCTGTCGGTGGACCCCGCCACCTTCTTCGGCAATGCCGCGGCCAGCCCCACGGGCACCACGCTCAACGCCTTCACCGCGTCGGTCGAGCATGAGTTCGACAACGGCCTGCAACTGCGCAACCGCCTGCGCATCACCGACCAGGACAAGTTCTACCAGAACGTCTTCCCCGGTGCGGTGAATGCGGCCGGCACCCAGGTCGCCCTCAGCGCCTACAACAACGCCACCAGCCGCAAGAGCGTCTTCAACCAGACCGATTTCAACTACACCATCAATGCCGGTGCGATCAAGCACAAGCTGGCCTTCGGCGCCGAGCTCGGCCAGCAGGACACGGACAACTTCCGCAACACCGGCTTCTTCCCGGGCAATGTGACCAGCGTCAACGTGCCGCTGGGCAACCCGACCACGCAGTTGCCGGTCACCTTCAGCCAGAGCGCCACGGACGCCAACAACAGCGGCAAGGCCAAGGTGGCGGCGCTGTACCTGCAGGACCAGATCGAACTCGGCCCGCAGTTCCAGGTGATCGGCGGCCTGCGCTACGACCGCTTCACGGTGGACTTCCGCAACAACCGCAACGGCCAGCAGTTCGACACTTCCGATGGCCTGGTCTCGCCGCGCATCGGCGTGGTCTACAAGCCGCAGGAAGCCGTCTCGCTGTACGCCAACTACAGCGTGGCCTACCAGCCGCGCGCCGGCGACCAGCTGTCCTCGCTGAGCCTGACCAATGCTGCGCTCAAGCCCGAGAAGTTCAAGAATTTCGAGATCGGCGCCAAGTGGGATGTGCGCAGCAACCTGGCCCTCACGGCCGCGCTGTACCGCCTGGACCGCACCAACGTGATCGTGCTGGACCCGAGCGACCCGACCAACACCCGCACCATGCTCAGCGACGGCCAGCGCTCGCAAGGCTTCGAGCTGGGCCTGTCGGGCAACGTCACCCCGGCCTGGAGCGTGGCCGGCGGCTACACCTATGCCGACGCCAAGTTCACGGCCGACACCTCGGCCACGCAGCGTGCCGGTGGTGCCGTGGGCCAGGTGCCCCGCCACACCCTGGCGCTGTGGAACCGCTATGACTTCACCCCCGCCTGGGGTGCCGGCCTGGGCGTGATCCACCGCACCAAGATGTTCGCGGCCAACGAGCTGATCGCCACGGCCGCCAACACCATTCCCAACGTGGTGCTGCCCGGCTACACGCGCATGGACGCCGCCGTGTTCTACACCCTGAGCAAGTCCACACAGCTGCAGCTGAACGTGGAGAACCTGTTCAACAAGAAGTACTTCATCAACGCGAACAGCAACAACAACATCACGCCCGGCGCACCGCGCAGCTTCCGCCTGGCGCTGAACGCGAAGTTCTGAGGGCCGGCAAACGCCCTCGCCCCCTGGGCAGCTGGCAAGCCGCAGGTGCCTGGTCCTGCGGCTTGCCTCTGGGCAGGCCCGTCTGGCACCGGACGGGCCCGGCGCATGCCAGCCACGGTGGTGTGACCGTGGCAAGACCGTCCGGCCTGCACGACTTTAAGAGCCTCTTAACAAGGGCCTTGCAAGCTCCCCGCATGCAAGGCGCACGCTCTACCCTCTCCCCCACCTCCCGCTCTGCCACCGGCACGCCCGGTGCCTGGACCCACCCTTTGCTGTGGGCCGCCGTCGCGGCGCTTGCGCTCTGCTGGCTGGCCCAGAACGTCGGCACCGAGGGCGCCACCACGGCCCTGGACGCGCAATGGATGGCCCTGGTCGCAGCCTGGCACAGCCCCAGCCTGGACCAGGCCATGCTGTGGACCAAGCGCGCGCACGATCCGGTGGTGGTGGCCTTCATCGTGGGTGGCATCGGCCTGCATGCCTGGCAGCGCCGCTGGCAGCAGGTGCGCTGGCTGGTGGCCGCCGTGCCCGGCGGCATGCTCGCCAACCTGGTCCTCAAGGCCCTGGTGCACCGCGCACGGCCCGGGGTCGAGGCCCTGGTCCATGCCCATGGCTACAGCTTCCCGAGCGGACACACTGTCGCAGCCGCCTTGATGGCCGGGTGGCTGGTGCACGCCGTGTTCCAGGGCACGCGCCATGCGGCATGGCGCTGCGCCAGCGTGGCGGCCGGCTTGGTGCTGGTGTGCAGCGTGGCCTTCAGCCGGGTGTACCTGGGGGTCCACCACCCCACGGATGTGCTGGCCGCCGTGCTGGCTGGGGCCGCCTGGCTCTTTCTGTGCCTGGCCCTGCAGCGCGCCTGGCCTGTCAGCGGGGTCCAGCCAGCGCCGAATCCGGTGTAGGCATCTTCACGGTGCCGCAGGAGACCGGGCGCAACGGGGCACAGCCCTCGGAGCACGTGGCTCAGGCACGCACGAGCAGCTCGCGCCCTTCGATCTCCAGGCCGAAACGCCGGGCTGCCGCCACCAGGCGCGCATGGAGATCCGCGTCATCGATGGCCACCAGTTGGCCGGTGCGCGAGCATCCGATGAGCAGCACGCTGGACTGGGGTTCGGCAGGCTTGACCAGATAGACGGCCTTTCTGCTTTCGTCCCACACGCTGGAGACGAGCCCGTGCTCGTCAAACTCCCGGATGACCCGGTAGACGGTGCTCGCCGAGGCATGGGTGCCACGCTGCAACATGCGTTGGTACACCTCGTCGGCCGACAAGCCAAAGGGCCTGGCCTCGGCAATCACCTGGTAGATGCCGATGCGCGCGATCGTGGGGCGCAGGCCCGCTTTGCGCAGGCGCTGCAGTACCGGCGCACGCTCTGCTGCGGCATCCTCCTGGGGCTCGGCCGCCTGTGCCACGGGCGCGGAATGCAATGGCTTGCGCAGCCGTGCGCTGCCCCCCAGAGCCCGGGCAGGCATGCTTTTGGGTGTGGCGGCGGGAGTCAAGCGCTGGCACTCCGGTCACCGGGGCATGGGCCTGGCGCGCAAGCCTCCCGGGGCCCGGCGCCTAGGGGCTCGGACGGGGCAATGGCAAGGGATGCGGCAAGGTTCATGGATGGGCCCGGCAAAGAGATCGACAGGTGTTGGCAAACCTACCCGTGGGCCACCAACCCCGCACCATGGACAGAGCTTGCGTCAGCAGATTCCGATGCCTGAACGCCTCTTGCCTCCAGACATGCCGGCACCCAAAGTAGTACGTTCAAATTCTACTCTCGAAGCCTGCCAACGCAGCCCGCCCAAGAGCCCATCACGCCTGGCGCTGCTCTCGCAAAACGTCCAGCACATGCTGCGTGGCCTTCTCGAGGGCCCCGGTGCGGTAGGCCAGCCCCAGGGGCCGCCACAGTGCGGGGCGCAGTGCCAGCATGGTGATGCGCGGGTCGGGTGGCGTGCTGCCTGCCGCCTCGTGCGGCAGCAGCGTGGCGCCGTAGCCGGCGGCCACCAGGCTCTTGATGGCGTCGTTGTAGTTGAGCTGGATGCGCGCCGCGGGCTGCTCGCCGGCCGCGGCGAACCAGTCGGTGGTCAGGCGCGAGAGGCTGGTGCCTTCGTCGTTGAGGATGAGCGGCTGGCGCGCCAGCCAGTGCGGCGTGGCGCGCGTGGGGGCCTGCCACTTCGCGGGCACGAAGGCCATGACGGGATCGCGCCGCCAGGGCTCCACCTGCACGCCATGCAGGGAGGACTGCGGCAGCGCCACCAGGCCCACATCGAGCGTGCCGCCGGCCAGGCGGGCCATGGTGTCCTGCGAGGTCAGCACGGCCACCTGCACGTCGATGCCCGGGTGCTGCTGGCCCAGCACTTCGAGCGCCTGCGGCAGCAGGTGGGCGATGGCGCCGGTGGAGGCCCCGAGCCGCACGCGCCCCGCCAGCCCCTGCACCTGGCGCTGCACCACGGCCAGGGTTTCGTCGGCATCGGCCAGCAGGCGGCGCGCACGCTCGACCAGGGCCTCGCCCACGCCCGTGGCGCGCACCTCGCCGCGCTTGCGCAGCAGCAGGGGGGCGCCCACCTGGGCCTCCAGGTCGGCCATGTGCAGACTCACCGTGGGGGCGGCCAGGTGCAGCACGCGCGCGGCTTCGGCAAAGGAGCCCAGGTCGGCGATGGTGACCAGGGTGCGCAGGCGGTCGAGGTTCAGTTCACGCATGTCGTTCAGAAATCCTGATCCAGATGTTTGTGAAATTCAACTTTTCAAATTCTAGGCAGCGCCGGAAGATTGCGCATCCCCCATTTGGCAACGACCAGGAGCATCCCGCATGAGCACCAGCAACGCACCCCTCGTCTTCATCGATGGCGACCAGGGCACCACCGGCCTGCAGATCCACGAGCGCCTGCACGGCCGCACCGACCTGCGCCTCTTGACCCTGCCTGAGCAGGACCGCAAGAACCCGGCGCGCCGGGCCGAGGCCATCAACGCCTGCGACATCGCCGTGCTGTGCCTGCCCGACGGCCCGGCGCGCGAGGCGGTGGCCGCCATCACCAACCCCGCCGTGCGCGTGATCGACGCGAGCTCGGCCCACCGCACCACGCCGGGCTGGGTCTACGGCTTTCCCGAAATGGCTGCGGGCCAGGCCGAACGCATTGCCAGCGCACAGCGCGTGAGCAACCCCGGCTGCTACCCCACGGGCGCCATCGCGCTGCTGCGCCCCTTGGTGCAGGCCGGCCTGGTGCCGGCGGACCACCCGCTGTCCATCCACGCCGTGTCGGGCTACTCCGGTGGCGGGCGGGCGCGCGTGCAGGAGCACGAAGCCCCGGGCGCGCGGGCCCCGGCCTTCCAGGTCTATGGCCTGCGCCTGGCGCACAAGCACACGCCCGAGATCGAGCAGCACGCCGGCCTGGCGGCGCGCCCCTTCTTTTTGCCGGCCTATGGCGCCTTCCGCCAGGGCATCGTGCTCACCATTCCCCTGCAGTTGCGCGCCCTGCCCGCGGGCACCAGCGCCGAGGCGATTCACCAGGCCCTGGCGCAGCACTACGCAGGCCAGCGCCATGTGGAGGTTATGGGCCTGGCCGAGGCCGAGTCCACCGAGCACCTGGACCCCGAGGTGCTGAACGGCAGCAACCAGCTGCGCCTGTCGGTGTTTGCCAATGCGCAGCACGGGCAGGTGCTGCTGGCCGCGGTGTTCGACAACCTGGGCAAGGGCGCCTCGGGCGCGGCCGTGCAGAACCTGGACCTGGTGCTGGGACACATCGCCCAAGGCCAGCGCATTCTTCAGCCCGCCTAATCAATCCATCAGAAAGGATTGATTGTGGGGAGCGGCCAAGCCGTGCAGACTCGCGCGCCTTGTCCATCCACTACAGGCACATCCATGAAGGTTTGCATCATCGGCGCAGGCGCCATTGGCGGGTTCATCGGCACGCGGCTGGCTGCGGCAGGGCGCGCCCAGGTCAGCGCGGTGGCGCGCGGCGCCACGCTGGCCGCCCTGCGCGACAAAGGCTGGCGCCTGCAGACGGCCGACGGGCTGGTGCAGGCGCCCGCGCACGCCACCGACCAGCCAGCGGAGCTGGGCGTGCAGGACCTGGTGGTCATTGCCGTCAAGGGCCCGGCCCTGGCCGGCGTGGCGCGCAGCCTGTCCCCGCTGATGGGCCCCGAGACCCTGGTGCTGCCGGCCATGAATGGCGTGCCCTGGTGGTTCTGCCAGGGGCTGCCGGGTTTTGGCAATGCGCCGCTGGCCAGCGTGGACCCGGGCGGCGAGATCACGCGCGCCATTCCCCTGGTCCAGGTGGTGGGCTGTGTGGTGCATGCCGCCACCTCCACGCCCGAGCCCGGCCTGGTGCTGCACAAGATGGGCCGCGGCCTGCTCATCGGCGAGCCCGGCGGCGGCCAGAGCGAGCGCGTGCAGCGCCTGGCGGACCTGCTCAACCACGCGGGCTTCGAGGCCACGCACTCGGCCGATGTGCGCTACGACATCTGGTACAAGCTGTGGGGCAACATGACGATGAACCCGGTCTCGGCCATCACCGGCGCCACGGTGGACCGGCTGCTCGACGACGAACTGGTGCGCGGTTTCTGCTCGGCCGCCATGCAGGAGGCCGGGCGCATCGGCGCACGCATCGGCTGCCCCATCGCGCAGAGCCCCGAGGAGCGCCATGCCCTCACACGCAAGCTCGGCGCGTTCAAGACCTCGATGCTGCAGGACGCGGAGGCCGGCCGTGCGCTGGAGATCGACGCCCTGGTGGCCGCAGTGCAGGAGATCGGCCAGCGCGTGGGTGAGGCCACGCCGAACATCGACGCCCTGCTGGGCCTGGTGCGGCTGTTTGCCCGCGTGCGCAACCTCTACCCGGCTGCCTGACTTTTCTCGGCCAGCACCGCCGCCTGGTGCAGGTGCTCCACCAGCATGCGCGCGGCGGGTGACAGCTTCTTCTCGTCGTGGAAGCAGACGGCAAAGCGCCGCTGCGCCCAGCCGTCCGTGAGCGGCAGCACGCGCACGCCCAGGCTGGCGGCCACGGGCTCGGCCACCTCGCGCGGCACCACCGCAATGCCCAGGCCGGCGCGCACGCAGCGCATGGACGCATCGAAGGTGCTGACCACCGCGCGGTAGTTGACGGGCCGCCCGATGATGGCCGCCGCGCGCGCCAGCATGGTGTGCACAGCGGTCGAAGCGGGCAGGCCCACATGGTCGAACGCCAGCGTGTCCTCGAACGCGCAGCGCCTGCGCCGCGCCAGCGGGTGCGACAGCGGGGTGATGATGGCCAGGTGATCGCGCCGGTAGCTGCGGGTCTGCAGGCCATCGAGGTCCGCCGCGTCCCAGCACACGCCCACGGGCACCACGCCCTCGCGCAGGCTGCGCACCAGCTCGCTGCTCACCGCCTCCTCGATGTCCACGCGGATGTCACGGTGCGCCAGCACCTGCAGGAAGGCGGCGATGTCGTCGGGCAGGAACTCGGCAATCGACGACACCGAGGCCAGGATGCGCACCTGGCCCGTGATGCCGTTGCCATAGGCCGCCATGTCGCGCCCCACGCGATCGCCCGCGGCCAGCATGGCGCGGGCATGCTGCAGCAGGATCTCGCCCGCGCCCGTGGGCACCACGCCGCGGCGCCGCCGGTCGATCAGCGTGTGGCCCACCTGCTGCTCCAGCTGCGCCAGGCGCTTGCTGATGGCCGAAGCCACGATGTGGTGATGCTCCGCAGCGCGGGCGATGTTGCGCGCCTCGCAGACAGCGACGAACAGGCGCAGGGTGGTGAGGTCGAGGTCTCGCATGGCAGGCGGTCGTGTTCTGGCATTCCTAAAGGGAACGCTATTGCTTCCAGAATACCGCTTTTGCAACGCATCGGGAATGTCTACAGTGCCATCCAAGATCTGGAGACAACCACATGCCCCCCACGAGCGCCCGCCTGCCCCGCGCCGCCACCATCCGCGAAGTCGGCCTGCGCGACGGCCTGCAGAGCATTGCCACCATCCTGCCCACCGAGCACAAGCGTGCCTGGATCCGCGCCGCCCACGCCGCCGGCCAGCGCGAGATCGAGGTCGGCTCCTTCGTGCCCGCGCGCCTGCTGCCGCAGTTGGCCGACACGGCCGAGCTGCTGGCCTACGCCAAGACCCTGCCGGGTCTCTTCGCCTCGGTGCTGGTGCCCAACCTGCGCGGCGCCGAGAGTGCGATTGCAGGCGCTGCCGACCTGATGATCGTGCCCCTGTCGGCCAGCCACGCCCACAGCCTGGCTAACCTGCGCAAGACGCCCGACGAGGTGGTTGCCGAGGTGGCGCGCATCCGCGCCGCACGCGACGCGGCGGGCTCACGCACCCTGATCGAGGGTGGTGTGGGCACGGCCTTTGGTTGCACGCTGCAGGGCACGGTGGACAAGGCCGAGGTGCTGCGCCTGATGCAGGCCCTGCTCGACGCCGGTGCCGACCGCGTGAGCCTGGCCGACACCGTGGGCTATGCCGACCCGGCCATGGTGCGCGACCTGTTCGAGGACGCCGTGCGCATCGCGGGCGAGCGCTTTTGGTGCGGGCATTTCCACGACACGCGCGGCCTGGGCCTGGCCAACGTGTATGCCGCGCTGGAGGTGGGTGTGACCCGCTTCGATGCCTGCCTGGCCGGCATCGGCGGCTGCCCGCATGCGCCCGGCGCCAGCGGCAATGTCTCCACGGAAGACCTGGCCTACCTGCTGGGCAGCATGGGCATCGCCACCGGCATCGACATCGCCGGCCTGCTGGCCCTGCGCGGCCAGGTGGCCGGCTGGCTGGCGGGCGAGACGCTGCACGGCACGCTGTGGCGCGCCGGCCTGCCCAAGACCTTTCCCCAGGCTGCCATTGCGGCCTGACCGCACCCCAAGGAACCCGCCATGAGCCCCATCCCCGAACCCCGCCTGCCCCTCACGGGCGTCCGCGTCCTCGAATTCACCCACATGGTCATGGGCCCCACCTGCGGCATGGTGCTGGCCGACCTGGGGGCCGAGGTCATCAAGGTCGAGCCGCCCGGCGGCGACAAGACGCGCGAACTGCCGGGCCTGGGGATCGGCTTCTTCCGATCCTTCAACCGCAACAAGAAGAGCGTGGTGATCGACATCGCCACCGAGGAAGGCCGTGCCACCGCGGCCGAGCTGGCGGGCACCTGCGACGTGGTGCTGGAGAACTTCCGCCCCGGGCTGATGGCCAGCTTCGGGCTGGACTACGCCACACTGTCCGCGCGCTTTCCGCGCCTGATCTATGTCACGCACAAGGGCTTCATGCCCGGCCCCTACGAGAACCGGCTGGCGCTGGACGAGGTGGTGCAGATGATGGGCGGCCTGTCGTACATGACGGGGCCCGTGGGCCGGCCACTGCGCGCGGGCACCTCGGTCAACGACATCATGGGCGGCATGTTCGGCGCCATCGGCGTGCTGGCCGCGCTGCGCGAGCGCGACTTCACGGGCCGCGGCCAGGAGATCCAGAGCGCGCTGTTCGAGAACTGCGTGTTCCTGGCCGCGCAGCACATGCAGCAGTTCGCCATGACGGGCGAGGCGCCACCGCCCATGCCCTCGCGCGTGTCGGCCTGGAGCGTGTACGACGTGTTCACGCTGGCCGGCGGCGAGCAGTTGTTCATCGGGGCGGTGAGCGACAAGCAGTTCCTCACGCTGTGCCGCGTGATCGAGGCGCCCGAGCTCGCGGCCGACCCGGCCCTGGCCACCAATGCGCTGCGCGTGGCCGTGCGGCCCGAGCTGCTGCACAAACTCGGCGCCATCCTGCAGCACCACCGCGTGCAGGAGCTGGCACCCAAGCTGGAGGCTGCGGGCATTCCTTATGCGCCCATCGTGCGGCCCGACCAGCTGATGGACGACCCCCACCTCAAGGCCAGCGGCGGCCTGGTGCCCATGCAGACCGACGACGGCGGCACCACCGACGTGGTGCTGCTGCCCCTGCGCATGGACGGGCGCCGCCCCGGGGTGCGCAGCCCGCTGCCCAAGGTCGGCGAACACACCGCGGAAATCCTCGCCGGCCTGCCCAGCCAGGCCGACCGCATACCGGCCTGAGCCTTTTCCACCACCCCACAAGAACCCCAGGAGACAAGCACCATGCCAACCACCACCCTCCCCTTCCTGCAACGCCGCCGCGCTGTCCTGCTGCTCGCCGGCCTGGCGCTGTGCGGCGCCGCCGTGTCCGTGCGCGCCAACGACAAGCCCATCCGCATGGTGCTGCCCGTGGGCGCCGGCTCGGGCGTGGACACCATCATGCGCGCCGCCGCGCCGCAGCTCATCAAGGCGCTGAACGGCCAACCCGTGGCCATCGAGAACCTGCCGGGTGCCGGCGGCATCACGGGCGCCTCCGTCATCGTGCGGGCGCCGGCCGACGGGCTCACGCTGGGCGTGGTGTCCAACAACCACGTGGTCAACCCCAGCGTGTTCAAGAAGATGCCGTTCGATGCCGTGGGCGACATCACGCCGATCTCGGTGGTGGGCGCCACGCCCTTTGTGCTGGTGGTCAACCCCAAGATCCCGGCGAAGAACGCCAAGGAACTGCAGGCCCTGCTCAAGGCCAAGCCCGATGGCTACAACTACGCCTCCTCGGGCAACGGCACCATCATCCACCTGGCCGGCGCCATGTTCATGGAAGCGGCGGGCGTGGACGTGCGCCACATTCCCTACAAGGGCGTGGGCCCCATGGTCACGGACCTGATGAGCGGCCAGGTCGAGATCGGCGCCGTGGCCCTGCCCGCCGTGCAGGGCCAGCTCAAGGCCGGCTCGCTGCGCGCCATCGGCATCATGGGCAAGCAGCGCGTGCCCTCGCTGCCCGATCTGCCGACGATTGCCGAGCAGGGCTTTCCCGACGTGGACGTGGCCGGCTGGTTCGCCGTGGTCGGCCCGGCCAAGCTGCCGCCCGCCGAAGTCAAGCGCCTGCATGGCGCCGTGGTGGCCGCCTTCGCCATGCCCGAAACCAAGGAGGCCATGGCCAAGCAGGAGAACATCATCAACCCCATGTCGCCCGAAGCCTCGCTGCAGTTCTTCAAGACCGAGCAGGAGCGCTATGCCCGCCTGGTCAAGAAGGCCGGCGTGACGGTGGAATGAGTTCGGTGGACGCGACGGCTCTGCAGGACTGGGCCGGCGCCGTCTTGGCCACCCAGGGCGTTGGCAGCGCCGACGCCGCGCTCACCGCACGGCTGCTGGTGCGCACCAGCCTGCGCGGCATCGACACCCATGGCATCGCGCGCCTGCCCGGCTATGTCGACCGGCTGGCCAGCGGCGAAGTGACCGCGCAGGCCCGTCCCCGCACCGAGGAAACAGCCCCCGGCTGGCTGCGCTGCGATGGCGGCGGCGGCCTGGGCCAGGTGGTGGCCACACATGCTTTCGAAGAAGTCATGGCCCGGGCGCAGCACCAGCCGCTGGTGGCCTGCCACATCCGCGCCACGGGGCACCTGGGCGCGCTGGCCGTGTACGTGGCGGCTGCGGCGGAGCAGGGCTTCTTCGCCCTCCTGGCCCAGCGCACGCCGCCGGTGATGGCCCTGCCCGGCGCCAGCGGCCCGGTGATCGGCAACAACCCCCTGGCCTTTGCGCTGCCGGTCACGGGCCGGGCGCCGCTGGTGTTCGACATGGCTCACAGCGTGGTGGCGCGCGGCCATGTGGCCCAGGCGGCGCGCGAGGGCCAGGCGACCATCCCGCCCGAATGGGCCCTGGGCCCCGACGGCCAACCCACGACCGACCCGGCCCTGGCGCTGCAGGGCGCCATGCAGCCCATGAGCGGCCACAAGGGCCTGGGTCTGGCCATGCTGGTGGAATGCCTGGCCACGAGCATGGGCGGACTCATTGCGCCGGCCGACGCCGCGTCCGGCACCGCAGGCTCCGCGGCCGATGCCAGCGCCTTTGCCCTGGTGGTCAACCCCGCGCTGGCCACGGGACGCGAAGCCTTCGATGCCAGCGTGGCGACCTGGCTGCAGACCTATTTGCAGGCCGGCGGCCCCGGCGCACGCTACCCGGGCCAGCGCCAGGCCGCGTGCGAACAGCAGCGCAGCCGTGACGGCATTCCGCTGCCGCCGGGCTTGCGCGCCGAGCTGCACGCGCTGGGCGACCGCGCGGGCCTCCCAGTTCCCGTGTGAGGCTCAGCCGCGGCTGCGGGCCTGCTGGCGGAACTGGCGCGGGGTCACGCCCACGTCCTGCCGGAAGCGGCGGCTGAAATAGGCCTCGTCATGGAAGCCGCTCTGGTGCGCGATCTCGCGGATCAGCGTGTCGGAGCCGGTCAGCAGCTCGCGCGCATGCTCCAGGCGCCGTTCGGTCAAGAGCTCGGTGAAGGTGCGTCCGGTCTGCTTCTTGAGCAGGTGGGCCAGGTAGTTGGGCGACAGCGCCACGGCCGCTGCCGTGTCGGTGAGCGCAATGTCCTCGTGCGAATGCTCGCGCAGGTGGCGCAGCGCGCGCTGCAACGCATCGTGGTGCACGCCGCCCTGCCGGTGGTGGCGCGCGGCCTGGGCGTGCAGGTCGGCAGCAAAGCGCGCGCAGACCAGGCCCAGCAGCTGCAGCAGGGTGCCGCGGATGCTGGCCGCCGAACCCAGCGTGCGCGGCTGGTTGTAGGCCACCAGCGCATCGAGCCACTGGCGGATCTGCGCAAAGTCCTCGGGGCTGAAGGTGAAATCCAGCTGCTCCTGGAACAGAAAGGGCGCGAGCTCCGGGTGCTGCGCCATGGCCACGTCCTCCAGGTCGAGCGCGGGCACGTCGAGCTCGGGCCAGAGAAAGCGCTGGTCGAAATTGATGATGGCGTAGCGCGCGCCCACCGGGTGCGGCACCACGTGCATGCGGTAGGGCAGCACAAAGCTCAGCGTGCCCGTGCCGAAGGGCCTGGTGGCCGTGCCCACCACCTGCTGGTCACCGCCTTCGAGGCTCACCTGGATCTGGAAATACTCGTGCCGGTGCGGCCGGCTGAGCACGTCGCGCGCGCCCTGGAAGCGGATGTCGAAATCCAGGTGCTCGGCACGCTCCTGCATGCCGTACAGGCGGGCATGGGCGTTGGGACGGGGCGGCGAGGGCATGCGCCCATGGTAGCTGCTGGCGCAGTGGTGGCCCAGTCCGGTTTGGCCGTAGATGCGTGCAAGTTGCGCCCGCCAAGCGCACCAACAATCCATGGCGCATCACTACAAGAACCCAAGGAGACAAGACACCATGGACCAACCCCGACGCAATATCTTGACCCATTCCGCCCTCCTCGCCACCGGCGCCGTTGCCGGCTGCGCCCTGCCCGCAGGCGCCAGCAAGGCCGCCGCCACCCCCTTCGACCTGCCGCAGACCACCATCCCCATCGTAGGCAGCGACCAGGTGTTCCCCGTACGCCGCGTCTACTGCATCGGCCGCAACTACGCCGCCCACGCGCGCGAGATGGGCTCGGACCCGACGCGCGAACCGCCCTTCTTCTTCCAGAAGCCGGCCGACGCGATCCAGTTCGTGCAGCCCGGCGTGGTGGCCGACCATGCCTACCCCACGCTCACCAAGAACTACCACTACGAGGTGGAACTGGTCGTGGCCCTCGCCAAGGGCGGGCGCGACATTCCGGTCGAGAAGGCGCTGGACCACGTGTTCGGCTATTCGCTGGGCCTGGACATGACGCGCCGCGACCTGCAGCGCGAAATGGGCGACCAGAAGAAGCCCTGGGAGATCGGCAAGGCCTTCGACCAGTCTGCGCCCGTGGGCCCGCTCTACCCGGTGAGCCAGGTGGGCCACATCACCAGCGGCGATATCTGGCTCAAGGTCAACGGCACGACCAAGCAAAGCGCCACGCTGCAGCACATGATCTGGTCGGTGGCCGAGCAGATCAGCCGCCTGTCGCGCGCCTTCGAGCTCAAGCCCGGCGACATCATCTACTCGGGCACGCCCGAGAACGTGGGCCCGGTCGTGAAGGGCGACGAGATCGAGATCCACATCGACCGCTTTCCGAACCTGAAACTCCGCATTGTTTGATGCCCCCTGGGGCGCTGCGCGCCCCAAGGAGGATTGCGCCACTGAATTCAGCCGGGCGCCTGCCCTGCATAGTCCGAGTGCAGGTCGAACACCAGGGTGCGCAGCCACTGGTTGGCGGGGTCCTTGTGGTACTTGGCATGCCAGAACAGGTTGATGGCAATGCGCGGCAGCTTCACCGGATGCGGCCGCGCCACCAGCCCGAAGGGCGCCACCATGCGCGCGGCCAGCCGTTCGGGCACGGTGGCGATGAGGTCGGAGGACTGCAGGATGTGGCCGATGGCCACGAAGTGCGGTACCTGGAGCTTCACGCGCCGCTGGGGCGCGTGGCGGTCCAGGATCTCGTCGACCTGGCCGTGGCCCGTGCCGGTCGAGACGATGGCCACATGCTCGGCCGCAAAGAAGTCGGCCACGCGCAGCGGGCGGCGCTGCGCCAGCCGGTGGCCCTGGCGCAGCAGCACCACATAGTCCTGCTCAAACAGCCGGCGCTGGAAGAAGCCGGCCTTGAGCTGCGGCAACAGGCCGATGGCCAGGTCCACCTGGCCGGCCTCCATCGCATCCTTGAGGTTGACCGCGGTGTTGCGCACCGTGCTGATGGCTACGCCCGGGGCCATCTCACCGATACGCTGCATGAGCTGCGGCAAAAAATAGATCTCGCCGATATCGGTCATGCCCACGGTGAAGCTGCGCTGGCTGCTGGCGGGGTCGAAGGCGTTGCGCGCATTCACCGCGCCATGGATCATGCCCAGCGCATAGCCCACCGATTCGGCCAGTTGCTCGGCAAACGGCGTGGGCTGCATGCCGCTGGCGGTGCGCAGGAACAATGGGTCGTCGAACTGCCGGCGCAGCCGCGCCAGCGCATTGCTCACCGCGGGCTGGCCCAGGCCCAGGTTCTCGGCCACCTTGGAGACCTTGCGCTCGGCCAGCAGCTGGTTGAAGACCACCAGCAGGTTGAGGTCGATGTCCTTGAGTTCCATGGCGGGTCCCGCGAATATTGATTTCAATGATATTCAACATTCACCCCATCGCGTTGACTGATTTTCGGGTGCCCTGGATCATCCGTCGCACAAGAACATTGCGACGACAAGAGACAACGCACGATGGAAATCCATGTCCGCCCACTGGGGCGCACCCTGCATGTCGCCCCCGGCGTGAACCTGCTGGAGGCGCTGCGCGCCCATGACGTACCGGTGTCGTACAGCTGCATGGCCGGGCGCTGCGGCACCTGCCGCTGCAAGGTGGTGCAGGGTACGGTGCTCGATGCCGGCCGCGAGCTGCAGCGCCCACCGGCCGTGGGGGCGGATGAAGATGGCCATGTCCTGGCCTGCCAGACCTTTGTGACCGAACCCTGCACGGTGGAGATCGCCGAGCCCGACGAGGTGGTGGTGCACACGGCGCGCACGCTCAAGGCCACGGTGCTCGCCATCGAGGACGCCACGCACGACATCAAGCGCATTCGCCTGCAGCCCGCCAAGCCGCTCGACTTTTCTCCGGGCCAGTACGCACAGCTGCAGTTCACGCCCGCGCATGCGCGCCCCTATTCCATGGCCGGGCTGGCCGGCGATGGCGCGCTGGAGTTCCACGTGCGGCTGGTGCCCGAGGGGCGCGTCACCGGATACATCGCCCAGGATCTGAAGGTGGGCGACGCCGTGCGCGTGAGCGGCCCGCTGGGGTCTGCCTACCTGCGCCGCCGGCACGAAGGCCCCATGCTCTGCGTGGCGGGCGGCACGGGCCTGGCGCCCATCCTGTCCATCGTGCGCGGCGCGCTCGCGGCGGGCATGCAGAGTCCGGTGCACCTGTACTTCGGCGTGCGCTCGGAACGCGACGTCTACGGCATGGACTGGCTGGCCGCGCTGCAGCGCGCGCACCCCGCCCTCACGGTGCACACCGTGCTGGCCTCGGGCCGTGCCCCGGGCTCCCGCAGCGGCCTGGTCACCGAGGCCATCGCCGCGGACTGGCCAAGCCTGGCCGGCTTTCGCGCCTACCTGTGCGGCGCGCCCCCGATGGTCGAGGCCACCGCGCTGCTGGTGCGCCGCCTGGGCGTCCTTCCCGCGCACATCTACGCAGATGCCTTTTACGCGAGCGGAACCTGACCGCTCAAGGAAGCTCCATGGAACAGCCCCGCACCCACTCCGCCGAAACCCTGACCGCGCGCAAGGCCTACTACGAGCGCATCGGCGGCGACAGCATGACCCCGCTGTGGGAGGTGCTGGGCGCGCTGGTTCCGCCCCGGCCGCGTTCGCCCGCCGTGCCGCACCACTGGTCCTATGCGGCCGTGCGCGACCAGGTGATGGAGGCGGGCCGGCTGATCAGCGCCGAGGAGGCCGAGCGCCGCGTGCTGATCCTGGAGAACCCGGGCCTGCGCGGGCAGTCGTGCATCACGCAGTCGCTGTACGCGGGGCTGCAGCTCATCCTGCCGGGCGAGGTGGCGCCCGCGCACCGCCACACCCAGTCGGCCCTGCGCCTGGTGCTGGATGGCGACGGTGCCTACACGGCGGTGAACGGCGAGCGCGTGACCATGCGCCGCGGCGACTTCATCATCACCCCGGCCTGGACCTGGCACGACCACGGCAACCTGGGCAGCGAGCCCGTGGTCTGGCTCGACGGGCTCGATATTCCGCTGGTGCGCTTTCTGGACGCGGGCTTTGCCGAAAAATCTATCGCGAAGTCGCAGGGCGTGGAGCGGCCTGAGGGCGATGCCCTGGCGCGCTACGGCGCGAACATGCTGCCCGTGGACGAAGAAAGCCCGCGCCCGGGCGATCCGACCCGGCTCTTTCTCTACCCCTACGCCCAGACCCGCGCGGCGCTGCAGACCCTGGCCCAAGGCATGCCCGATGCGCACCTGGGCTTCAAGCAGCGCTTCGTGAACCCGGCCACGGGCGCATCGCCCATGCCCACCCTGGGCACCTTCGCCCAGTACCTGCAGGCCGGTTTCGCCACCCGCCCCTGCCGCTGCACCGATGGCACGGTGTACGTCTGCCTGGAGGGCGGCGGCGAGGCCGAGATCGAAGGCCAGGTGATCCCCTTCGAGGAGCGCGATGTGTTCGTGGTGCCCTCCTGGCACACGCTGGCGCTGCGCGCGCGGGCTGACACCGTGCTCTTCTCGTACTCCGACCGCCCCGTGCAAAAGGCCCTGGGCCTGTGGCGCGAAGAGCGGCTCTGACGCGGCCCCAAAAGAAACAAGCAAACAAGGAGACAGACATGAGCAGCGACCCCAGCACGGTCTTTCCGGCACAGGCCCGGTGGGAGGGCCCGGGCACCAGCCGCATTCCCTTCAAGGTCTACACCGACGAGGAACTGCACCGCAAGGAACTCGAGCGCTTCTTCTACCAGAAGCACTGGTGCTACGTGGGCCTCGAAGCCGAGATACCGAACGCCGGTGACTTCAAGCGCACAGCGATCGGCGAGCGCTCTGTCGTCATGGTGCGCGATGCCGAGGGCGGCATCAACGTGATCGAGAACGTCTGCGCCCACCGGGGCATGCAGTTCTGCCGCGAGCGCTCGGGCAACCGCAAGGAGCTGGTCTGCCCCTACCACCAGTGGAACTACACCTTGAAAGGCGAGCTGCAGGGCGTGCCGTTTCGCCGCGGTGTGAAGCAGGATGGCAAGGTCCATGGCGGCATGCCGGCCGACTTCAACCCGGCCGACCATGGGCTCAACCGGCTCAAGGTGGCCACGCGCGGCGGTGTGGTGTTCGCATCCTTCGACCACACGGTGGAACCGTTCGAGGATTTCCTCGGGCCCGAGATCCTCTCCTACTTCGACCGCCTGTTCAACGGCCGCCCGCTCACCCTGCTGGGCTACAGCCGCCAGCGCATTCCCGGCAACTGGAAGCTGATGCAGGAGAACATCAAGGACCCCTACCACCCCGGGCTGCTGCACACCTGGTTCGTGACCTTCGGGCTCTGGCGCGCGGACAACAAGAGCGAGCTCAAGATGGATGCGCACCACCGCCATGCGGCCATGGTGTCCACGCGCGGCCAGGCGGGCAAGGCCGGCCAGGTCACACAGGTGTCGAGCTTCAAGGAAAGCATGCAGCTCGAAGACCCACGCTTCCTCGATATCGTGCCCGAGCCCTGGTGGGGCGGACCCACGGCGGTGATGATGACCTTGTTCCCCAGCGTCATCCTGCAGCAGCAGGTCAACAGCGTCTCCACGCGCCATATCCAGCCTGCGGGCCATGGCGCCTTCGACTTCGTGTGGACGCACTTCGGCTTTGCAGACGACACCGAGGAGATGACCCAGCGCCGCCTGCGCCAGGCCAACCTGTTCGGGCCGGCAGGATTCGTCTCGGCCGACGACGGCGAGGTGATCGAGTTCTCGCAGCAGGGCTTCGAGCAAAAGCCCTTTCACCGCGCACTGGCCGAGCTGGGCGGGCGCGATGTCGGGGACACCGACCACATGGTGACCGAAACGCTGATCCGCGGCATGTACCAGTACTGGCGTGAAGTGATGGAGGACTGAGATGGATTTCCCCACCTACTATGCCCTGACCCAGCTCTACGCCGACTACGCCAGCGCCGTGGATTCGGGCGACTGGGACCTGTGGCCCGGCTTCTTCACCGAGGACTGCAGCTACCGCCTGCAGCCGCGCGAGAACCATGAGCGCGGCTTTCCGCTGGCCACCCTGTCGTTCGAGAGCAAGGGCATGCTGCGGGACAGGGTCTACGGCATCAAGGAGACCCTGTTCCACGACCCCTACTACCAGCGCCACATCATCGGCGCGCCCGTGGTGCGCCGGGTGGAGGGCGAGCGCATCCACTGCGAAGCCAACTACGCCGTGCTGCGCACCAAGCTGTCGCAGGCGTCCACGGTGTTCAACACCGGGCGCTACATCGACGAGGTGGTGCACACGCCAGAGGGCCTGAAGTTCGCGAAGAAGCTCGCTGTCTTCGACAGCGAAATGATCCCCAACTCGATCATCTACCCCATTTAGTCCGCTGAAACGGAGAAATCGACTATGCGTGAGGGTCTGACAGGGCCGCAATCTAGGCGGCGGGCGCAGTCGGGTTGCACACCCGGCGAGCACGGCAACGACGAGTGCGGCCCTGCCAGGCCCTCACCCTTCGGGCCGGGGTGGCAGCAGGCGCATCGCGGCGTTGCGGTCTTTGCCAAGGCGACCAGCCTTGGCTGCAGCCCGCGCCTTGCGCTGCACCCGCTGCCACCCCGGCGCACAGCCGATTTCTCCGTTTCAGTGGACTAGGACACCGACCATGAGCACCGACACCACCACCCTGCAATGGACCGATGCGGCCGCCTTCGATGAGGTGCCGCAGGACGATGTCATCGGCCTGGCCGTGGACGGCCGCGACATCGCGCTCTACGGCGTGGACGGCAGCGTCTACGCCACCGACAACCTGTGCACCCACGGCCATGCGCGCCTGTGCGACGGATTCCTGGACGGGCACGAGATCGAGTGCCCGCTGCACCAGGGCAAGTTCGACGTGCGCAGCGGCGCGCCCACCTGCCAGCCCGTGACCGAGGCGGTGCGCACCTACCCGGTGCGCATCGACGGCGGCCGGGTGTATCTGGCGCTCGGCTAAGGCCTATCATTCCGCCCATGGACCGCATTCTCTATACCTACTTCCGCAGCTCGGCCGCCTACCGGGTGCGCATCGCCCTTCACCTCAAGGGCCTCACGGCCACGCAGATCCCCGTGCACCTGGTGCGCGACGGGGGCGAGCAACTGAAGCCCGAGTACAAGGCCATCAACCCGCAGGGCCTGGTGCCGGTGTTCGGCGAAGACGGCATGCGCGTGAGCCAGTCGCTGGCCATCCTCGAATACCTGGAAGAGACATACCCCGGCACGCCGCTGCTGCCCGCCAACGCCGCCGACCGCGCGCGCGTGCGCCAGCTCGCGCTGGTGGTGGCCTGCGAGATCCACCCGCTCAACAACCTGCGCGTGCTCAAGTACCTGAGCGGCACGCTGGGTGTGCCCGAGGCCGCCAAGAACGACTGGATCAAGCACTGGATCGCCGAGGGCTTTGCGGCGCTGGAGACCGAACTCACCGCCGCCGGCAGCGGCGCCGGGCAGTTCTGCTTTGGCGACACGCCCACCCTGGCCGACTGCTGCCTGGTGCCCCAGATCTTCAACGCCCGCCGCTTCGAGGTGGACCTGTCGCCCTACCCCACGCTCGTGGCCATCGACGCGCGCTGCCAGGCGCTGCCGGCCTTCCAGCAGGCGCACCCCTCGGCACAGCCGGACGCCCAGTAACCGGGATCAGCGCACCGGGTTGGCCTCCAGCCAGGTGCGCAGGCGGCGCACGCCCTCGACCAGGCGCGCCGGGTCTTGCGAGGCAAAGCACCAGCGCAGCCAGCCCTGCGCCTCGGCGCCGAAGGCATTGCCAGGGGCCAGGCCCAGGCCGGCCTCGGCCACCAGGCGCTTGGCCAGGGCCAGCGAATCGGCGACGCCCTCGATCTGGAAGAAGGCGTACATGCCGCCGCGCGCCGCCGCCACTTTCACGCCCGGCACCTGGGCCAGGAGCGGCACCAGCGTGTCGCGGCAGGTCTGCAGATGGGCCACCACGCGCGGCGTGATCTCGGCACTGTGCTCCAGCGCGGCCAGGCCCGCGCGCTGGGTGAACACGCTGGCGCACGAGGTGTTGAACTCGATGACCTTGGCGATGCCGTCCACCAGCGCGGGTGGCAGCACCAGCCAGCCCAGGCGCCAGCCGGTCATGAGAAAGCTCTTGGAAAAACTGTGCGCCACCACCAGCCGGTCGTCGGGGCGGGCGATGTCCAGGAAGCTCGGCGCGCAGCGGTTCTCGGTGGGCTCGTAGTACAGGCGCTCGTAGACCTCGTCGGCCAGGATCCAGGTGCCCGTGCTGCGGCAGTGGTCCAGGATGCGCTGCTGCTCCGCGCGCGTGAGCGTCCAGCCCGTGGGGTTGTTGGGCGCGTTGAGGATGAGCAGCCGGGTCTTGGCGGTCACGGCCTGGCACAGCGCATCCAGGTCCAAGCCCCATTGCCCGTCGGTGGCCGTGAGCGGCAAGGTGCGCACCCGCGCGCCCAGGATCACCGGCTGCGCCACCAGGTTGGGCCACACGGGCGTGACCACCACCACCTCGTCGCCCGCATCCACCAGGGTTTGCACGGCCAGCATGAGCGCGCTGACCCCGCCGGAGGTGATCGCGATGCGGCCCGCGTCCACCGCCGGGTGCAGGGCGCTGGTGTAGCGCGCCACCGCTTCGCGCAGCGCGGGCAGGCCCAGGTTGTGGCTGTAGAAGGTCTCGCCGCGCTGCAGCGATGCGATGGCCGCGTTGCGCACCACCTCGGGCGTGACCTCGTCGCTCTCGCCGAACCAGAAGGCCAGCACATCGTCGCGGCCCAGGCCGGCATTGGCGACCTCGCGGATCATGGAAGGTTCAAGGGTCTCTATGGTCTCACGCATGGTCGGAAAAAGCGGTGCGCCCGCAGCAAATCGGTGAAGGACCCACAAGCGTAGCCTCTTTTCGCCCGCCCACTGCGCTACGCGTCAATCGCCGTGCATGAAACTGGCGCGACCGAGGCCAGTGCCCCCGCGCAAGGGCCGCCCCGCCGCGCTGGGGGCGTCCCCCTCCCGACTCGCGCAGCGAGTCGAGAGAGGGGTGAAGGCGCGAAGCGCCTCAGGGGGTGCTTCATTTCAAGGTGCTTGATCGCCACCCTGTATTTCCCACCAGCGCTCCCCCATCTGCTGCTGCAGCCATTCGATGAAGCTCACCACCTTGGCCGGCACCATGCGCGGCGAGGGGTAGACGGCATGGATCTCCTGCGGCGGCAGGGTCCAGCCGGGCAGCAGGGGCACGACGGCACAGCCTTCGAGCGAACTGTGCGCCACATAGGTTGGCAGCGCCGCAATGCCCATGCCGCCGCGCGCGGCGGCCAGCAGCGCCGAGAGGTTGTTGGAGCGCAGCGGGCCCGCCACCGGCACCGCATGCGCCACGCCCGTGCCGTTGCTGAAGTGCCAGCGCGCATCGCCCTGCACGGTGCTGTAGATCAGCGCATCGTGCCGCGCCAGGTCTTCCGGCGTGGCTGGCATGCCGTGCTGCGCCAGGTAGCCGGGCGAGGCCACCAGCACCCAGGGGTTGAGCCCCAGGTAGCGTGCCCCCAGCGTCGAATCGGCCAGGCGCCCCATGCGGATGGCGACGTCGATGCCCTGCTCCACCAGGTTCACATAGCGGTCCTCGAAGACCAGGTCGATCTGCAGGCGCGGGTTCTCGCGCATGAAGCGCATCACCAGCGGCACCAGCACGCGCCGCCCGAAGGCCACCGAGGTGCTGATGCGCAAGCCCCCCTGCACCTGCGATTGCAGCAGCGCGGCCACGGTCTCGGCCTCTTCGACATGGTGGGTGATGAGCTTGCACTTGTCGTAGTACAGGCGGCCGATCTCGGTGGGCGAGACGCCGCGCGTGCTGCGGTGCAGCAGGCGCGAGCCCAGCTGCTTTTCGAGCTGGGCCACGAGCTTGGTGGCCGAGGGCTGGCCCACGCCCATCTCGGCCGCGGCCTTGCTGAACGAGCCCAGGTCGACCACACGCACGAACAGTTTGACTCCGAGAAGGCGATCCATGGAATCGATTATGGGCAGCGCCCTGCCGCCGATTGCATTCCAAAAGGGAATAACGCTAATGCCCTGGATGCGGGTTCCGGGCCGCGGCCATTGGGCGGAGCATCCAGTCCATCACTTTCGCAAACCCCTGACAGGAGACCCCGCAATGGCAAAGATGAAGGCCGCCATGGCCGCCGTTCTGGTGATGGAAAAGGAGGGCATCACCCAGCTCTTCGGCGTACCCGGCGCAGCGATCAACCCGCTGTACGCCGCGCTGCGCGAACGCCAGTCGCTCACCCACATCCTGGCGCGCCACGTCGAGGCCGCCTCGCACATGGCCGAGGGCTACACCCGCGCCAAAGCCGGCAACATCGGCGTGTGCGTGGGCACCAGCGGGCCGGCCGGCACCGACATGGTCACGGGACTGTACTCGGCCAGCGCCGACAGCATTCCCATCCTGTGCATCACCGGCCAGGCGCCGCGTGCCCGCCTCTACAAGGAAGACTTCCAGGCGGTGGACATCGAATCCATTTCCAAGCCGGTCACCAAGTGGAGCGTGACGGTGCGTGAGCCCGCCCTGGTGCCGCGCACCTTCCAGCAGGCCTTCCACCTGATGCGCTCGGGCCGCCCCGGGCCGGTGCTGATCGACCTGCCCTTCGACGTGCAGATGGCCGAGATCGAGTTCGACATCGACACCTACGAGCCGCTGCCGGTTTACAAGCCCGCAGCCACGCGCAAGCAGGTGGAGAAGGCGCTGGACATGCTGGAAGCCGCCGAACGCCCGCTGATCGTGGCCGGCGGCGGCATCATCAACGCCGACGCAGCCGACCTGCTGGTGGAGTTTGCCGAGCTGACCGGCGTGCCCGTGATCCCCACACTCATGGGCTGGGGCACCATCCCCGACGACCACCCGCTCATGGCCGGCATGTGCGGCCTGCAGACCAGCCACCGCTACGGCAACGCCACCTTGCTGGCCAGCGACTTCGTGATGGGCATCGGCAACCGCTGGGCCAACCGGCACACGGGCTCGCCCGAGGTGTACTGCAAGGGCCGCACCTTCGTGCACATCGACATCGAGCCCACGCAGATCGGTCGCGTGTTCAATCCCGACTTCGGCATCGTGAGCGATGCGCGCGCCGCGCTGCAGCTGCTGGTGCAGGTGGCGCGCGAGCGCCGGGACGCGCGCGGCCTGCCCGAGCGCAGCGACTGGGCCGGCCGCTGCGCCGAGCGCAAGGCGCTGATGCACCGCAAGTCGCACTTCACCGAAACGCCCATCAAGCCCATGCGCGTGTACGAGGAGATGAACGCCGCCTTCCCGCGCGACACCGTCTACGTGAGCACCATCGGCCTGAGCCAGATCGCCGGCGCGCAGTTCTTGCATGTCTACGGCCCGCGCCAGTGGATCAACTGCGGCCAGGCCGGCCCGCTGGGCTGGACCATTCCCGCCGCGCTGGGCGTGGTGGCGGCCGACCCCACGCGCACGGTGGTGGGCCTGTCGGGCGACTACGACTTCCAGTTTTTGATGGAAGAGCTGGCCGTGGGCGCGCAGTTCAACCTGCCCTATGTGCAGGTGCTGGTGAACAACAGCTACCTGGGCCTGATCCGCCAGGCGCAGCGCGGCTTCGACATGGACTACTGCGTGCAGCTCGCGTTCGAGAACCAGAACGTTCCGCCCGGCGAGGGCGACCTGCGCGGCTACGGCGTGGACCACCAGACGGTGGTGCAGGGCCTGGGCTGCCGCTGCCTGCGTGTGACCGACCCCGAGCAGATCGCCGGCGCCCTGAAGGAAGCCCAGGCCCTGGCGCGCGAGCACCGGGTGCCGGTGGTGGTGGAGGTGATCCTGGAGAAGGTCACCAACATCGCCATGGGCACCGAGATCGACCAGGTCAAGGAGTTCGAAGACATCGACTGCCGCCACCCCGGCGGCCGCGCCGGGCTGGAACTCGCCGGCCTGCTCGACTGAACAGATTCGCAAGGAGACACCCACATGCCCCGCTTTGCCGCCAACCTGACCATGCTCTTCACCGAGCTGCCCTTCATCGACCGCTTCGGCGCCGCCGCGCGCGCCGGCTTCACGGCCGTCGAATTCCTGTTTCCCTATGCCTGGCCGGCCGAGGAGATCCGCGCCCAGCTCGATGCCCATGGCCTGCAGCTGGTGCTGCACAACCTGCCCGCAGGCGACTGGGGTGCGGGCGAGCGCGGCATCGCCTGCCTGCCCGGGCGCGAGGCCGAGTTCCGCGAAGGCGTGGCCCAGGCCATCGCCTATGCCCATGCCCTGGGCGTGCAGCAACTCAACTGCCTGGCCGGCAAGGCCCCCGAGGGGGCAGACCCCGCACTGCTGCGCCGCACGCTGGTGGAGAACCTGCGCTTTGCCGCGCAGGAACTGCGCCAGGCCGGGCTGCGCCTCTTGGTCGAGCCCATCAACACCTACGACATCCCCGGCTTCTTCGTGAACACCACGGCCCAGGCACTCTCCCTGCTGGACGAGGTGGATGCCAGCAACGCCTTCGTGCAGTACGACATCTACCACGCGCAGCGCATGGAGGGCGAGCTGGCCGCCACGCTGCAGAAACACCTGCCGCGCATCGGCCACATCCAGCTGGCCGACAACCCGGGCCGCAACGAGCCGGGCACCGGTGAAATCAACTACGCCTGGCTGTTCCAGCACATCGACGCCATCGGCTACACGGGCTGGATCGGCTGCGAATACAAACCCGCCACCACCACCGAGGCCGGCCTGGGCTGGCGCGAAGCCCTGACCCACGCATGATTTTCAAGGACACACCGCAATGACCACCACCTCCCTCAAGATCGGTTTCATCGGCCTCGGTACCATGGGTGCGCCCATGGCGCAGCACCTCATCCAGGCCGGCCACCAGCTCTTCGTGTACACCCGGGGCCGCGTGCCGCCCGCCATTGCCGAGAGCCGCGCCACCCAGTGCGTGACGGCGCGCGGCGTGGCCGAGCGCGCCGACATCATCTTCACCATGGTGCCCGACACCCCGCATGTCGAGGACGCGCTGTTCAGCGAGAGCGGCGTGGCCGCGGGCCTCAGCAAGGGCAAGACCGTGGTGGACATGAGCTCCATCTCGCCCATTGCGACCAAGGACTTCGCGGCCCGCATCAATGCCCTGGGTTGCGACTACCTGGATGCGCCGGTCTCGGGCGGCGAGGTCGGCGCGAAGAACGCCACGCTGTCCATCATGGTGGGCGGGCCCGAGGCGGCTTTCGCACGCGTCAAGCCCCTGTTCGAGCTGATGGGCAAGAACATCACCCTGGTGGGCGGCAACGGCGACGGGCAGACCGCCAAGGTGGCCAACCAGATCATCGTGGCGCTCAACATCGAGGCCGTGGCCGAGGCCCTGGTGTTCGCCGCCAAGGCCGGCGCCGACCCGGCGCGCGTGCGCCAGGCGCTGATGGGCGGGTTTGCGTCCTCCAAGATCCTCGAAGTGCATGGCGAGCGCATGCTGCGCCGCACCTTCGATCCCGGCTTTCGCATCGAGCTGCACCAGAAGGACCTGAACCTGGCCCTGGCCAGCGCGCGCGCCCTGGGCGTGGCCCTGCCCAACACCGCCACCGCGCAGGAGCTGTTCAACAGCTGCGTGGCGCAGGGCGGCGCGGCCTGGGACCACTCGGCCCTGGTGCGCGCGCTGGAGACCCTGGCGCATTTCGAGATCGGCCAGGCGGCCGCACGCTGATGGCAGCGCAGCAGGCGCTGCTGCGCCGCATGTTCGACGCCGCCATCGCCAGCGCCCAGCCCGCGCTGTGCGTGCCGCCGCACCTGCCGTCTCCCGCGGACCTGGGCACAGGCCGCCTGGTGGTGATCGGCGCAGGCAAGGCATCGGCGGCCATGGCACGCGCGGTGGAGGACCACTGGGGCGGTCCCATCAGCGGCCTGGTCGTCACGCGCTATGGCTATGCCGTGCCCTGCCAGCGCATCGAGATCGTGGAGGCCGCCCACCCGGTGCCCGATGCGGCCGGCCTGGCCGCTGCGCAACGCATGCTCGGCACCGTGGCCGGCCTGCGCGAGGACGACCTGGTGCTGTGCCTGGTCTCGGGCGGCGGCTCGGCCCTGCTGCCCCTGCCGCTGCCCGGCATCACCCTGGCCCTGAAGCAGGAGGTGAACCGCGCGCTGCTGCAGTCGGGCGCCACCATCGCCGAGATGAACTGCCTGCGGCGCCACCTCTCTGCGATCAAGGGCGGGCGGCTGGCGCTGGCCTGCCACCCGGCGCGCGTGCTCACGCTGCTGCTGTCGGACGTGCCGGGCGATGCGCCCATGGACATCGCTTCGGGCCCCACCGTGGGCGACCCCACGACCTGTGCCGATGCACTGGACATTGCACGCCGCCATGGCATCGCGCTACCGCCCGCAGTGCGCGAACTGCTGGAGTCCGGCCGCGGCGAATCGCCCAAACCCGACCACCCGCACCTGGCCCGCAGCGAGGTGCGCATGGTGGCCACGCCACAGATGGCGCTGGAAGCAGCGGCGCAGGTGGCGCGCGAGGCCGGCTACACGCCCTACATCCTGGGCGATGCACTGGAGGGCGAAGCGCGCGATGTGGGCCGGGTGCTCGCGGGCATCGCGCTGCAGGTGGCGCAGCGCAACCAGCCCTTTGCCACGCCCTGCGTGCTGCTCTCGGGTGGGGAGACCACGGTGACGGTGCGCGGCGACGGGCGCGGCGGGCGCAATGTGGAATGCCTGCTGTCGATGGCGCTGGCGCTGCAGGGCCACCCGCGCATCCATGCACTGGCGGGCGATACCGATGGTGTGGACGGGCAGGAGGAGATTGCGGGCGCACAGCTCACCCCCACCACGCTGCAACGCGCGCAGGCCCTGGGCATCCGTCCCGCCGATGCGCTGGCGCGCAACGATGGCCATGGCTTCTTCGGTGCACTGGGCGACGCGGTGGTGACCGGGCCCACAATGACCAATGTGAACGATTTCCGTGCCATCGTGATCGACGCGGGGTGAATGTCCGATTCTGATCCTCGGTCGTCTTGCGCGCGCATGGCGGGCGGGCGACCGGGGGCCTAAGATTCCGGCATGTTCTGCCTGACCTGCCCCACCGCACGCCCCGCAACCCCAGGGGTTGCACCATGACCCCCACTTCTTCCCTGCGCCCGCGCGACCTGGGTCTGGCGCTGCTCGTCATCCTGGTCTGGGGCGTCAACTTCGCCGTCATCAAGGTCGGGCTGGCAGGCGTGCCGCCGCTGCTGCTGGGGGCGCTGCGCTTCATGCTCGCGGCCTTTCCCGCGCTGCTGTTCTTCAAGGCGCCCAAGGTGCCGCTGCGGCTGTACCTGGTCTTCGGGCTCACCATGTCGGTGGGGCAGTTCGCCTTCCTGTTCAGCGCCATCCACGTGGGCATGCCCTCGGGCCTGGCCTCGCTGGTGCTGCAGTCGCAGTCCTTCTTCACGCTGGTGCTCACCGTGCTGTGGCTGCGCGAGCGCTGGCAGGGCAACCAGCTCGCCGGCCTGCTGCTGGCGGCCGGCGGGCTGGTGCTGATCGGCAGCGCGCATGGCGCCTCCATGCCGCTGCTGGGCTTTCTGCTCACCGTGGCAGCTGCCGCCATGTGGGCCTGCGGCAACCTGGTGAGCCGCGCCGTGGGCCGCTACGGGCCCATGAACCAGCTGGCCTTCGTGGTCTGGGCCAGCCTGGTGCCACCGCTGCCGCTGCTGGCGCTGTCGCTGCTGATCGAAGGGCCTGCCGCTATCTCCACCGCACTGCAAGGCTTCAGCCTCGCGTCCTTCGCATCGGTGGCCTACATCGCCTGGGGGGCCACACTGTTCGGCTTTGCCGTGTGGAATTTCCTGCTCTCGCGCTATCCCGTCAACCGCATTGCGCCCTTCACGCTGCTGGTGCCCCTCGTGGGCTTGACCACGGGCTGGATCGCCTTTGGCGAAACCTTGCAGCCGGTGCACTTCGCGGGCGGCGCGCTGCTCATGGTGGGCCTGTTCGTGAACCTGTTCGGCGCGCCGCTGCTGGCAAGGCTGCGCTGGAAATCCTGAGAGCCTGACGCCGGCGAGCACAGCCGCCGCCTTGACAGAGGTCATTTAAAGATATACATTAAATACATGTTTACGCAGCGCGGTAGACAGCAGCCATCCAGGATCCTGGCCTTGTGACCCCAGCGCCACCACTGGAATGCCATCATGAACACCGATACCCACGCCCACAACACCCCCGATAGCGCCTGCAGCCTCGATGCCCACCACAATGCCCACGGCCTGTCCGACCGTGTGGCCCTGACCATCACCCTGGCGCTGCGCTTCTTTGCCGACACCTTCTTCGCCAAGCGCTATGGCAACCGCGCCATTGTTCTGGAGACCGTGGCCGCCGTGCCCGGCATGGTGGGCGGCATGCTCGTGCACCTGCGTTGCCTGCGCTGGATGGTGGACGACGCAGGCTGGATCCGCACCCTGCTGGACGAAGCCGAGAACGAGCGCATGCACCTCATGACCTTCATCGAGATCGCCCGGCCCAGCTGGTTCGAGCGCGTGGTCATCCTCTTCACCCAGGCCGTGTTCTTCGTCTGCTTCTTTGCGCTGTACCTGGTCTCGTCGCGCACGGCACACCGACTGGTGGGCTATTTCGAGGAGCAGGCCGTGGTCAGCTACACGCTGTACCTCCAGGAGATCGATGAAGGCCGGGTCGGGAACGTGCCGGCCCCCGAGATTGCCATCGCCTACTGGAAGCTGCCGGCCGACGCCCGCCTGCGCGATGTGGTGCTGGCCGTGCGCGCCGACGAGGCCGGCCACCGCGATGTGAACCATGGCTTTGCCGATGCATTGACCAGCCCAGGCACCGTGCAGCAGCACGCCAGCTGAGACAATCCGGCGCAATGCCTTCACGCCCTGCCCCATGCGCCTGACCGTTTTTACCGACTACTCCCTGCGCGTGCTGCTGGTGCTGGCCTCGCGCACCGATGCACTGGTCACCATCGCCGACATCACCGAGGCCTTCGGCATCTCGCAGGCCCACCTGATGAAGGTGACCCAGGCGCTGGGCAAGACCGGATGGGTGGACACGGTGCGCGGCCGCAACGGCGGCATGCGCCTGGCGGCCGACCCGCGCAAGCTCTCGCTGGGCGAGGTGGTGCGCCGGCTGGAGGCCGACTTCGCGCTGGTCGAATGCCTGGGGGAAGACAACCAGTGCGTGCTGACCGGCGGCTGCGGCCTGGAGGTGGCCCTCAAGCAGGCCACCGAGGTCTTTCTGCGCGAGCTCGACCGCTACTCGATCGCCGACCTGGTGAACACCAGCCCCGCGCTGGCGCAGCTGGCGCTGTGGCAACCCATCACCTGGAACACGCTGTCCAGCCACGGCCGCGCCGGCCAGCGGCCGGCCTGAGCCCGGCCGTCAGGACGGCTCGCACCCACCTGTGG
This sequence comes from Acidovorax sp. FW305-C-20-28, assembly GCF_058783375.1. Classification (NCBI taxonomy): domain Bacteria; kingdom Pseudomonadati; phylum Pseudomonadota; class Betaproteobacteria; order Burkholderiales; family Comamonadaceae; genus Acidovorax; species Acidovorax sp. FW305-C-20-28. The sequence goes on from NZ_JBYSYM010000015.1 coordinate 57,316, forward strand.
CAGCGCTGCTGCCGTCCTCGAAAGCCTGGCGCGATTCGAGGATGCCCTGGCGGTGTTCCTCGGCCCACAGCCACACGCCGCAGAAGGCGGCGCCCAGGCTCTGGCCGCGCTCGGTCAATTCGTACTCCACGCGCGGCGGCACCACGGCGAACACGGTGCGCACCACCAGGCCATCGGCCTCCATCTGGCGCAGGGTCTTGGTCAGCATCTTCTGGCTGATGTCGCCCACCAGCTCACCCACGCGCGTGAAGCGCAGGCGCCCATGCTCGGCCAGCACCTCCAGCGCCAGCATGGTCCATTTGTCGGCCACGCGGCCAATGATCTCGCGCACCAGCCGATCGAGCTCGGGGTCGGTGGGGCCCGGCGGCGGGTGCTTGTGCAGCGGGTGGCGATGGGCGTGTGTGGTGTCGTGCAGGGTCATGGCGGTTTCCGCGCGGTAAGTGAGGCACTTTCAAGTGCCTACTTCCCATGGGCTCGGGCCGATCATACGATCCGCCCCACCACGACCCGCCAATGGCCACACGTGCTGTTGGGCTGGTTTCCCCCTAGCAGGAAACACCGATGAAGCCCCCCTCCCCTGACGCCCCCACCACCCCGCCGGCCGCCCTGGCCGGTCCCGAACTCAACCGCCGCGAGGTGGTGCTCGGCAGCGCAGCCGCCGTGCTGTCGGGCGGCGCCGCCATGGATGCCAATGCTGCCCCGGCGACGCCGTCCTCTGCGCCTGCCTATGCGCTGCCCATTCGCCTGCAGGTCAACGGCCAACAGGTCACCCTGGTGGTCGATGCACGCACCTCGCTGCTCGACACGCTGCGCGAGCACCTGGCCCTCACGGGCGCCAAGAAGGGCTGCGACCATGGCCAGTGCGGCGCCTGCACGGTGCACCTCGATGGCCAGCGCGTGGCCTCGTGCCTCACGCTGGCGGCGCAGGCCGACCGGCGTGCGGTGACCACCATCGAGGGCATCGAAGGCCCCGGCGGCGCGCTGCACCCCATGCAGCAGGCCTTCATCGACCACGATGCGCTGCAGTGCGGCTACTGCACTCCGGGCCAGATCATGGCGGCCATTGCCTGCGTGCGCGAAGGGCATGCCAAGACGCCCGAGCAGATCCGCGAGTACATGAGCGGCAACCTGTGCCGCTGCGGCGCCTATGTGGGCATCGTCGGCGCCATCCAGCAGGCGGCGCCCCTGGTGCGGAGGGCCTGAGCATGCGCCCCTTCGCCTATTCCCGCGCCACCACCACGGCCGATGCCGTGCGCGCCATGGCCGCAGCCCCCGAGGGCACGCGCTACCTGGCCGGCGGCACCACGCTGTACGACCTGATGAAGCTGGGCGTGATGGCACCACCCGCCGTGATCGACATCACGGGCGTGCGCGAGCTCACGGCCATCCACACCGCGGGGCCCGAGCTGCGCTTTGGCGCGCTCGCGCCCATGGCCCGGGTGGCCGCCGACCCACGCGTCATGGTGCTCTACCCGGCGCTGGCCGAATCGCTGTGGAAGGCCGCCTCGCAGCAGCTGCGCAACATGGCCAGCGTGGGCGGCAACCTGCTGCAACGCACGCGCTGCGCCTACTTTCGCGGCGGCGAGGCCTACCCCTGCAACAAGCGCCAACCCGGCAGCGGCTGCGCCGCCATCGAAGGCGCCGACCGTGGCCAGGCCCTGCTGGGCGCGAGCGAGGCCTGCAACGCCGTCTACCCCGGCGACTGGGCCATCGCTCTCACGGCCTTTGATGCGATGGTGGACACCATCAGCCCGCGCGGCAAGCGCTCCATTCCCATCGAGGCGCTGCACCGCGAACCGGGCAGCACGCCGCACATCGAGACCGCCCTCGCACCCGACGAGCTGGTCACGCGCATCCGCGTGCCGGCCTCGCCGCTGGGCCGCGCCTCCACCTACCACAAGGTCCGCGACCGCGAGTCCTACGCCTTCGCCCTGGCATCGGCCGCCGTGGCGCTGCAGATCGAAGGCGGCGTGGTGCGCGCTGCGCGCATTGCGCTGGGCGGCGTGGCCACCCGGCCCTGGCGTGCACGCCCCGCCGAAGCATCGCTGATCGGCCAGCCGCTCACGCGCGAAAGCGCACTGCGCGCGGGCGCCATCGCTTTTGCGGACGCGCGGGCCGGGCAGCACAGCGGCTTTCGCATCGAACTGGGCCGCCAGACGGTGGCCGACGCACTCCTCATCGCCAGGGAACGGGCAGGCACGGCATGACCACGACGACAACAGCACAACCACACCCCAAGGCCTTCCCCGACACCGCACGCGTGGACGCCCATGACAAGGTGCGCGGCGCCACGCGCTACGGCACGGACCAGAACCTGCCCGGCATGGCCTACGCCATGCTCGCCGTGGCACGCATCGGCCGCGGCACCGTGCGCGCCATCGACCGCAGCGCAGCCCAGGCCGTGCGCGGCGTGCGCCTGGTCCTCACGCACGAGGACGTGCAAGGCCTGACTTCGGCCGGCTTCATCCTGGGCGGAGGCTATGGCGTGCAAAGCCTGCAGCCGCTGGCCGGCACGGCCATCGCTTACTACGGCCAGCCCATCGCCATCGTGGTGGCCGACACGCTGGAGGCGGCCACCGAGGCGGCGGCGCTGGTGCACGCCACGTACGACGAGACGCCTTTCACCGTGGACTTCGGCGCATCCGGCAACCGCGCCCTCCCCCAGGCCGACCTGCCGCTGCCCAAGCCGGCCTTTGCCGACAAGCTGCGCGGTGACGCGGATGCGGCCTATGCCGTAGCGCCCGTGCGCGTCGAGGCCGAGTACCGCGGCCCCGCCCAGCATGCCAACCCCATCGAGCTGCTGGGCACGGTGGCGCACTGGCAGGGTGACATGCTCACGGTGTACGAATCCACGCAGAACAGCGGCGCGCTGCGCCATGGCCTGGCGCGGCAACTGGCGCTGCCGCCCGATCAGGTGCGCGTGGTCTCGCCCTCGGTCGGCGGGGGCTTCGGCCAGAAGAACTCGCTGCAGGGCCACACGGTGCTGGTGGCGCTGGCGGCACGCCGGCTGGGCCGCCCGGTCAAGCTGGTGGTGACGCGCGAGCAGGTGTTCCATGCCTCGGGCTTTCGGCCCGCGAGCACGCACCGGCTGCAGCTGGGGGCGGATGCCGCGGGCCGGCTGCAGGCCATCACGCACGAGGTGCAGCAGCAGACCTCGCAGCACGACCTGTTCCCCTCGTCGTGCACCGAGATATCGGCCAGCATGTATGCCTGCGCGAATTTCCGTGGCCGCGAAAGCCTGGTGCGCACCGACACGCACACGCCGGGCTTCATGCGCGGGCCGTGGGAGCACTTCACCTGCTTCGCGCTCGAAAGCGCCATGGACGAGCTGGCCCACGCGACCGGCCAGGACCCGGTGGCCCTGCGCCTGGCCAACGACACGCCGGTGGACCCGCAGTCGGGCAAGCCCTTTTCCTCGCGCCACCTGGCGCAGTGCCTCATGCGCGGCGCCGAGCGCTTTGGCTGGGCGCGCCGCAGCCCGGAGCCTGGGTCCATGCGGGCGGCCGACGGCACGCTGATCGGCTGGGGCGTGGCCGCCGGCGCCTACAAGGCAGCCACGGCGCCAGCCATCGCGCGGCTGCGCGTGTCGGACGATGGCCGGGTGCGCATCGACATCGGCGGGCACGAGATGGGCCAGGGCATCCGCACGGCCGTGGCCAACACCGTGGCCGGGGTGCTGCAGGTGCCGGCCCGCCAAGTCACCGTGGTGCTGGGCGACACGCGCAGCGTGCCCCAGCACCTGACCGCGGGCTCCTGGGGCACGGCCACGGCCCTGCCGGCAGTGCTCCAGGCGGCCGAACAGGCCAGGGCCGAGCTGGCGGCGCTCAACCCTTCACGGCGCGCCCGCACGCCGGCGCAGATCCTCAAGGCCGCGCGCACGCCCTTCATCGAGGTGGAAAGCCGCCACCGTGCGCCCGGCCAGCCCGAGCCGATCTATGGCCGCCTGGCCCAGGGCCTGCCCTCGGCGGCGGGGCCGCACTACCCGGAGTTCACGGCCTTCAGCTACATCGCGCACTTCGTCGAGGTGCGCATCGAGCCCCACACACGCCGCGTGCGCGTGCCGCGCGTGGTGAGCGTGGCCGACTGCGGCCGCGTCGCCAGCCCGCGCACCGCGCGCAGCCAGGTGCAGGGCGGCGTGGTCTGGGGCATTGGCGCGGCGCTGCGCGAGATCAGCGAGGTCGACCCGCGCTACGGCGGCTTCCTCAACGCCAACCTGGCCGAGTATGTGCTGCCGGTGAACCTCGACATCGGCAGCATCGAGGCCGACTTCATCGACGCGCCCGATCCGCACCTCAACGCCCTGGGCGTGAAGGGCCTGGGCGAGGTGGTCATGACCGGCGTGGCCCCGGCCATTGCCAACGCCATCTTCCACGCCACGGGCAAGCGCCTGCGCGAGCTGCCGATCCGGCTGGAGCACCTGCTCTGACCAGCGGGACATGCCGCGCGGGCGCCTGCAGGCCCGTCAACCAAAGGTGAAGGCATAGCCGCGCGCGCCCGCATCCAGGAACTGGATCTCCACGGTGCGCGGCTTCACCGCGCCGCCCTGGCGGATGAGCTGGTAGAGCCGCGTGGCATCGGCCACGCCGTTGCCATCGGCATCCACGTCGGTGCCGTGGTGGATGCCGGGGGGCTGCCCGTCCAGCGTCACGCGAAAGCGCAGGGGCTGCCCCGTGGCGGTGCCGAGCACCAGGTTGGCATCGCGGGCCTCGAAGCGCACCGCCAGCCGGCCATCCGGCTGGTGGACCTGCACGAACTCGGGCGCCAGCGTCCAATTGCCCGCGAGCGACCAGGTATTGGTCTGCAAGGGCGCGGCGCGGTAGTTTGCCGGCAGGTCGGCCACCACGCTGCCCGCCACGCGCGGGCGGCTGCCCTTCTCGTAGCCCAGGTAGGTCTCGGGGCTGCGCAAGGTGGCCGCATCGGCCGCCAGGCCCAGGCCCCGGGTGTCCGGTTGCGTGGCACTGGCGCTGGCTGCGGCGGCCGGTGCACCGGCTTCGCGCAACAGTTCCTCGATCACGCGCTCGGAGGCCGCATGCCCGCCTTCGCCGAACTGGTGGTGGCGCACGCGGCCCTGGGCGTCGACGAAGTACAGCGCCGGCCAGTAGCGGTTGTCGAAGCTGCGCCAGATGCGGAAATCGTTGTCCTGCACCACGGGGTAGGTGATGCCCAGGTCCTTCAAGGCCCGACGGACGTTGCCGGCGTCCTTCTCGAACGCGAACTCCGGGGTGTGCACGCCCACGACCACGAGGCCGCGGTCCGCATATTTTTGCGCCCAGGCCTTGACGTAGGGCAAGGTGCGCAGGCAGTTCACACAGGAGTAGGTCCAGAAGTTCACCAGCACAACCTTGCCGCGCAATGCCGCCATGGACTGCGGTGCGGCGTTGAGCCACTGGGTGCCGCCGTCCAGGCTGGCCCGCGTGGATTCGATGGGCAGGCTGGAGGGGCGCGCCGTGGCGTTGCGCTCGGCGGGCAACTCGGCCGCCTCGGCCCCTGGCATCGCCCCTTGCAGCAGGCGGGCTTCGAGCCCCGCAGCGCCGGGGCCGGTGAGCCGGGCCAGCACACCCGTGTCCAGGCCCAGGGCGACCGCGCACACGGCCACCAGCATCACCCCGCCCGCAACGCGGCGACCGGCGACGCCGGGCAGGCAGCGCGCCTTGAGGGCCGCCAGAGGCCGGGCCCCCATCCGCAGCGCGGCCCACAGGGCCAGGGCAGCACCCGCAGCATAGGACAGCAGCAGCAGCGAGGTCTGCACCCCGGGGCCGGCCAGGGCGGCGCTGGAAAGCACCAGGCCCAGCACCGGGCCTGCGCACGGCGACCAGACCAGGCCGGTGGCAACGCCCAGCAGCGCCGAGCCCAGCCAGGGCCTGCTTGTCTGCACGCGCAGCAGGCGTTCGCCGGCCTGCACCAGCGGCCGGCTCCACCAGCCCGCCACCCCGGGCAGCAGCAGGGAAAGCGCAAACCAGGCCAGCGAGGCCAGCGCGACCCAGCGGCCGGCCTGGTTCAGGTGCACGGCCCAGGCCCCCGCCACCGCGCCCAGCGTGGCCACGGTGGCGAAGGCCACGGCCAGGCCGGCGAGCAAGGGCAGGCTGCCCTGCGCGGCAGGCCGGTCCTGGCGCGCGAAGACGAAGGGCAGGACCGGCAGGATGCAGGGGCTGAGCAGGGTCAGCATCCCACTGAAAAACGCAAGGATGTACAGGGTCATGGCAGTTCCAGGCAGGCAGACAGGGGGCGCGCGGGGGTCAGAGGCGCGTGACGTCGATCACCGCCTGCGCGAAGGCGGCGGGTGCTTCCTGCGGCAGGTTGTGGCCGATGCCGCCGGCCAGGTGGCGGTGCTGGTAGCGGCCCGTGAACTTCTTCGCATAGACGGCCGGGTCCGGGTGGGGCGCGCCATTGGCGTCGCCTTCCATCGTGATGGACGGCACGGCAATGCTGGGCGCGGTCGCGAGCCGGGACTCCAGCGCATCGAAGCGCGCCTCGCCGCCCACCAGGCCGATGCGCCAGCGGTAGTTGTGGACCACGATGGCCACATGGTCGGGGTTGTCGAAGGACTGGGCGCTGCGCTGGTAGGTCGCTTCGTCGAACTGCCACTGGGGCGAGGCCTGCTGCCAGATGAAGCGGTTGAACGCGGCCGGGTTGGCGGCATAGCCATCGCGGCCGCGGTCGGTGGCGAAGTAGGACTGGTACCACCAGGCGAACTCGGCGGCCGGCGGCAGCGGCTTGGCATTGGCCTGGGGGTTGCCGATCAGGTAGCCGCTCACGGACACCAGGCCGGTGACGCGCTCGGGCCAGATGGCCGCCAGGATGCAGGCCGTGCGTGCGCCCCAGTCGAAGGCGCCCAGCACGGCCTGGCGGATGCCGAGCGCGTCCATCAGCGCGATGATGTCCTGGGCCACGGCGCCCTGCTGGCCGTTGCGCAGCGTATCGGCCGACAGGAAGCGCGTGCCGCCATAGCCGCGCAGGCTGGGCACGATCACGCGGTAGCCGGCGGCCGCCAGGCGCGGTGCCACATCGACGAAAGCATGGATGTCATAGGGCCAGCCGTGCAGCAGGATGGCGACGGGGCCGTTGGCCGGCCCGGCTTCGGCGTACTCGACGCGCAGGTCACCGGCATCGACGGTCTTGTAGGACCCGAAACGGGTCGCGCCGCCGCTGGCCGTCGCGGCCTGTGCCGCAGAGCCCAGCAGGCCGCCGAGGGGGGCGATGGCCAGCCCAAGGGCGGCACCGCCCAGGAAGCTGCGGCGGCGGGTGGTGGTGGAGGGGGTGTGGCGGGAGTCCATGTGCGGTACTTTCAGGGGGTTTTGAAGGGCGCCGACCCGGTGTCGGCGGCTGGCTCCAGTACACCGCCGCCGTGTATGTGGCATGTGTCATGGCCCCCCTGGAAGTGCATGGTGGTGTAGCGCAATGCGCGCCGGATACACAGCCATACAAAGCCGCAGCCCGCAGGCGCACGGCCGCATCCCGCAAACGCCACCGCCACCCTGAAGGTGGCGGTGACGTGGTGGTCGCAAGAAAGAGGAGGCTAGGACGGCGGGAGGGCACCGCGCCGCCGGGGTGGCAGCCCGGCGTTGGCAGAAGGCACGCCACAGGGCCTGCCGGTCGGCTGGCTGATTTCCGAGGCCAGGCCGCCGAACAGGAACAGCAATGAAAACAACCATCTGCGCATGGCCACCCCTATTCGTCCAGCGCCTCGACCTGGGCGGCAAAGACATAGCCTTCGCTGCGCACGGTCTTGATGTAGCGCGGCTCGCGCGCGTCATCGCCCAGGCACTTGCGCAGGCGGCTGATCATGAGGTCGATGGAGCGCTCGAACAGCTCGGCCTCGCGCCCCTGGGTGATGGACAGGATCTGGTCGCGCGTCAGCACCTTCTGCGGGTGGTCCACGAGCACGCGCAGCAGCCGGTACTCGGCCCCGCTCAGGGGCACCATGGTGCCCTCGTGGTCGAGCAGTGCACGCTCCACGGTGTCCAGCCGCCAGTTGCCGAAGGCCAGGTAGCGCGCCTCGTCGGTGCTGCGCATATTGGGGGGCAGCATGCGCGTGCGCCGCAGCACGGACTTGATGCGCGCCAGCAGCTCGCGCGCGGCAAAGGGCTTGGCCAGGTAGTCGTCGGCCCCCATCTCGAGACCGAGCACGCGGTCGGCCTCGTCGCCGCGGGCCGTGAGCATGATGATGGGCACGGCCTTGAACTTGCCGGCGCGCAGGTCGCGGCACAGCGTCAGGCCGTCTTCGCCGGGCAGCATCAGGTCCAGGATGATGAGCTCGAACGGGCCCATCGTCTCCAGGGTCTGGCGCATGTGCCGCCCGGTGGGCACGGTGGTGACGCGAAAGCCGTTCTTCTGCAGGTAGGCGCTGACCAGGTCGCGGATCTCGCGGTCGTCGTCGACCACGAGGATGTGGTCGCTGGGGGCAACAGGGGTACTGCTCATCATGGGGATGCGATGGGGATTGGGGCGGGCAGTTGCAGGCGCGCGCACAGGCCGCCCTCGGGGCGGTTGTGCAGGCTGAGTTCTCCGGCGAGCGACAGGGCCAGCTGGTGCGCGATGGCCAGGCCCAGGCCCGAGCCACCGGTCTCGCGGTTGCGCGAGCCCTCGACACGGTAGAAGGGCTGCAGCACCGCCAGCAATTGTTCCTCGGGAATGCCCGGTCCGCGGTCGCAGACATCGATGCACAGGTGCTCCGGCTCCAGCCGCAGGCGCACTTCGGCCTGCCCGCCGTACTTGAGCGCATTGTCGACCAGGTTGGTGAGGATGCGGCGCAGGGCGTGCGGGCGCGTGGTGACGGGCACGCCGGCCTCGCCCACCAGGGTGACCGGGCTGCCCGTGTCGGCGTAGTCGTTGACGGTGCTGCGCACCAGGGCATCCAGGTCCAGGCGGCGCGGGGTCTCGTTGGAGCCCTGCAAGGTCTTGGCATAGCTCAGACCCTCCTGCACCAGGGTGCGCATGGCATCGAGGTCGTGGCGGAACTTGTCGGCCTCGGGCAGGCCCTCCAGCAGGTCCACGCGCAGGCGCATGCGGGTGATGGGGGTCTGCAGGTCATGCGAGATCGCCGCGAGGATCTGCATGCGCTCGTTGAGGTAGCCGGCAATGCGCCGCTGCATGGCATTGAAGGCGCGTGCGGCCTGGGCCACCTCGGCCGGGCCACTCTCTGCCACGAGTGCGGGCTGCAGGTCGGGGCCCAGTTGGTCGGCCGCGGTCGCCAGCCGTTTCAGGGGCCGCGTGACCAGGCGCATGCCCACGCCCGCGCAGGCCGCCAGCACCAGCAGCTGGGCCAGCAGCAGCCAGGTGACCCAGTCCGCAACCGGCATGGGCACCCGGCGCGCGAGCACATAGAGCGAGGACCCATCGCCCAGGCGCACCTGCATGCGCACCGTCTCCGGCATGTTCTCGAGCTGGCCCACGGCCAGCACCGGGAACGGGCGCAGTGCGGTGGCCACGACTTCGGCGAAGCGCGACAGGGCGGGTGAGGTGGGGGGCGCCGTGTCCACGCTGCCCTGCAGGACAAAGGTGTAGTTGGGCCGCTCCAGGCGCTGCAGCCAGTCCGCCCGCTCGCTGGCGGGCAGGCGGTCCAGGATGGCCACCGAGCTGGCGATGTCGCGCTCGACGCCGCTGACCATCAGGTTCATGAGCGTCTGGCCGCGCTCGTAGCGGATGGCCACATAGGTCAGCAGCTGCGCGAGCGCCATGCCCAGCACCACGAGCAGCGTGGTCCGTGCCAGCAGGGTGGACGGCCAGAGCCGCCGAAGGAATGAAGGCACGGGTTTCCTCAGGGTGTGGACCAGGGCATGGCGGGGCGCGCTCGGGCCGTTCAGGCGACGGACAGCTCGACCGCGATGTTGCCGCGGGTCGCCTTGGAATAGGGGCACAGCTGGTGCGCGCCTTCGACGATGGCCAGGGCCTTGTCGCGGTCGACGCCGGGCACGCTGACCTTCAGGCGCGCCGCGAGCGCAAAGCCGCCCGGCCCCTGCACCAGGTCGACCTCGGCGTCCACGGCCAGGTCGTCGGGCAGGCGCACGCCCTCGGACTGGGCGGCGCGCGCCATGGCGCCCATGAAGCAGGCCGACCAGCCGGCGGCGAACAGCTGCTCCGGGTTGGTGCCCGGGCCCACGGTGCCGAAACGCGTGAGCGTGATGTCCAGCCGGCCATCGTCGCTGCGCGAAGCGCCGGTGCGTCCGCCGGTGGTGTGGGTGCGGCCGGTGTAGAGAACCTTGTCGTCGGTAACGGTTGCTGCGGTCATGGTGTCGTCCTTGAGAGAGTAGGTGTTTGTCGAAATGACGGCCGGATTGTTGAACCGGACGGCCTTCCGTCCCAGGGCTTTCTTGATCCAATGTAGCCGGCCTGCGGCTGCGTACAAAACCATACAAAACTCCCCACCGCCGCCCCCGAGGCCGGCCACCGCATCAGGCGGCACCCCCAGCGCGGACTTCGTGCACGAGGTCCACCAGGGCCCGCAGCGCGGCCGGCACATGGCGGTGCCCGGCGTAGTAGAGGCACAGCCCCGGCAGGCGCGGTGCATGCCCATCGAGCACGGCCACCAGGGTGCCGCGGGCGATGTCGTCGGCCACGTACCAATGCGCCAGCTGCGCCAGCCCCAGGCCACACAGCGCGGCTTCGCGCATGAGGTGCGGGGCATCGAACACCTGGTTCCCCGGCACGTCGATCTCGGCCGTCTGGCCCTGGGCGAGCAACTGCCATGGGGACAGGGCACCGTCGGGAAGCCGGTTGCGGATGCAGCGGTGCTGCTGCAGGTCCGCCACCTGGCGCGGCTGCGCCCAGTGGGCAAAGTAGCCGGGCGACCCGACGATGGCGAGCGGCACCGCATCGGTGATCGGCACGCGCACCATGTCCCTGGGCACCAGGTGGCTGGGGCGCAGGCCGGCATCAAAGCCTTCGGCCACGATGTCGACCATCTTGCCCTGCGTCACGATGTCCAGCACCACGCCCGGGTAGCGCCGCGAGAACTCGCCCAGCAGGGGCGCGTAGGCCATCAGGGCCGCGCCGAGCGAGCTGTTGATGCGCAGCGTGCCCGAGGGCGTGAGCCGCTGGTCCTTGATCGCCGCCTCGGCGTCCGCGATCTGCTGCACCGCGGGCGCGATCTGCCCGATGAAATGCCGCCCGGCATCGGTCAGTGCCAGGCTGCGCGTCGTCCGGTGCAGCAACCGCACCCCCAGGCGCGCCTCCAGGCCCGCCACCGCACTGCTGACCGCCGAGGTGGACATCTCCAGCTCCAGGGCGGCGGCGCGAAAGCTCTGCCGCCGCGCAACCGCCAGCAGCACCTGCAGATCGACGAGCCCGGTCTTGTGCATTGTCCTGATTTTCAGCTTTATTCATCCAGATTTAAGCATATTGTCAGAACAATGACCGCTTTCTAGACTTCGCCCATTCCTTTGCAACACCACCACGGGCAAGCCATGCAAACCTTCCACCACGCGTACATCGACGGCCACTTCGTGCCGGTACAGGGCACCACCGTGCTCCACAGCGTCAACCCGGCGACCGAGGAGCCCCTGGGCCACACCACCCTGGCCAACCGCGACGACGCCAGGCGCGCCATTGCGGCGGCCAAGCGGGCCCAGGCGCTGCTGGGGCGCAGCAGCAAGGCCGAGCGCATCGACATGCTCCAGCAGCTGGAGTCGGCGGTGCTCGCGCATGCCGGGCAGATCCGCGATGTGACCATCGAGGAGTACGGTGGGCCGCTGGCGCGCGCGCAGTGGGTCAGCCAGTACGCGTCGCAGTGCTTTGCCAGGGCGGCCGAGCTGCTGCGGGGCTACGACTTCTCGCGGCGCGTGGGGGACTCCCTGGTGCGCATGGAGCCGGTAGGCGTCGCCGCGCTGATCGCGCCCTGGAACAGCGTCGCAGGCACCGTCTGCAGCAAGCTGGCCTCGGCCATTGCGGCCGGCTGCGCCTCGGTCATCAAGCCCAGCGAACTGAGCCCCTGGCAGACCGAGGTCACCGCGCAGGCCCTGCATGCAGCAGGCCTGCCCGGCGGGGTCTTCAACATCCTGCTGGGCCGGGGCGAGGACGTGGGGGATGAGCTGGTCACGCACCCGGATGTCGCCCGGATTTCCTTCACGGGCTCGACCCCGACGGGCCAGGCCATCGTGCGCGCCGCGGCCGGCACCATGAAGCGGGTGGGCCTGGGGCTGACGGGCAAGTGCGCGGCCATCGTCCTGGACGATGCGGACCTGCCCCAGGCCATCGAACAGGCCCTGGCCTGCGCCTTCATGAACAACGGCCAGGCCTGCGTGGCGGGTACGCGCCTGCTGGTGCCTGCGCACCGGCTGGATGAGGTGCTGGCCCTGGTGCAGCGCCAGGTGGCGGCCCTGCGCGTGGGGGACCCGCGGGACGCCAACACCGCCATCGGTCCGCTGGCCAGCCGCGCGCAGTACGAGCGCATCCAGCACTACATCCGGCGGGGGCTGGAACAGGGGGCCACGCTCGTGGCCGGGGGCGAGGGCCGTCCGGAGGGCCTGGCCAAGGGCTACTTCGTGCGGCCCACGGTGTTCGCCCAGGTGCACAACGGCATGGACATCGCGCGCGACGAGATCTTCGGGCCGGTGCTGTCCATCCTGTCCTATGCCGACGATGCCGACGCCATCGCGCAGGCCAACGACTCGGCCTATGGCCTGCAGGCCTATGTGTTCTCGCGCGACCGCGACCGGGCGCTGGCCGTGGCCGAGCGCCTCGACGCCGGGGCCGTGTTGATCAACCGGACCCTGCCGGACCCGCTGGCGCCCTTCGGCGGCATGAAGCAGTCGGGCCTGGGCCGCGAGAGCGGCCTGTTCGGCCTGGAATCGTTTCTGGAACCCAAGGCCATCGTGGGCGCTTGAAAGCCCTTGGCCGATCGGGGCTGCGCATCACCCGCCCTGCAGGCGGTTGCGCCCTTCGCGCTTGGCCGCGTACATCCACTGGTCGGCCCGCCGCAGCAATTGGGCTGCATCGTCCAGGGGCTGGGCGCAGGCCAGGCCCATGCTGACGGTCACCTGCCGCCCCGGCACGAAGCGGGACCAGTCATGGGCCTGCACCTGCTGCCGGAGCCGCTCGCAGGCCAGGGAGGCATCGTCCAAGGCCTGGCCCCACAGCAGAACGACAAACTCCTCGCCGCCAATGCGCGCCACGAAGTCGCCGCCCCGCACGCCGCCGGTCAGCAGCAGGGCGATCTCGCGCAGCACGGCGTCCCCGACGTCATGGCCCCAGCCATCGTTGATCTGCTTGAAGTGGTCGATGTCGATGATGGCCAGCGAAAAGCCCTCGGCCTGGCCAGGCCCCATCGGCAGCACGGCCCGCAGGCGGGAGTCCAGGGCCCGGCGATTGGCCAGCCCGGTGAGCGGGTCCAGCAGGGAGGTCTGCGTCGCCACATCGGCGCGCTCACGCAGTTCTTCCGCTTCGCGCCGCAACTGCGCGAGCTCCTGCTGCGCGATTTCCATCCGCACCTCGCCGAGCAGCACGCGCGCCTGGGCATTGAGGCTGAGCTCCCGGTCACGGCGCACCTGGACCACCATGGCCTCCAGGGCCGCCAGGGCCTGGGCATCCGCGCCCGCGGCCTTGAAGGCGCGGTACCGCGATCGCCACCACCAACGGCGGCATCCCTCGTTTCTCTGGGCTGCGGCCGCATCCACCTGCTGGTCCAGCGCTTCGCAGGCTTCGAGCGCGCGTCCGCTGGCCAGCAGCCAGTCTGCGTTGAGAAGCTCGCTTTCTGCCCGGGCATCGGGGGCCTTCGCCTGGGTGGCCAAGGCCCGGTGCCGGTCGACCGCGGCGCGCATCTCGGCCAGCCGCCCCAAGGCCTCCAGGCTCAGGCATTCGATTTCGGCGCAGACCATTTCCCAGCGCACATGCCCCTGCGCGAGGGCCTTCGCCCGCTGCACCACGGCCAGGGCCTCGCGCAGATCGGCCGCCTGCGCTTCGGTGGGCGCCAGCGGGCCGGGCAAGTGGGCGAGCGTGCGCCCGGACCGGCACAGGGCGCCGGCGAGGTTGACGACCGCAGCGAACTGCGCCACCTTGTCGCTGTCGCGCTGGGCCTCTTCATCCGCCCGGTGCAGCAGGGTGACTGCATGCGGATGGTCGCCCAGCAGCTCCACCACGCCCGCCAGGCTGGAGAGGCTGCGCGACACCAGGCCCGGCGCCCCCAGGCTGCGTGCGCGGCCCAGGGCCCACATCGCCTCGGGCAGCGCTTCGTCCGCCCGGCCGAGCTGGCACCAGGCCCGGGTCAAGGTGTTGCGCAGCCGGATGCCGACCTGGTGCAGTTCGAGGGCGTCGGCCTCCGCCAGGGCAGTGCGGGCACTTTCTGCCGCCTTCTCGCTCTCGCCCCGGCGCAGCTGGTGCTCGGCCAGCCAGGCGGCCGCCAGCGCGGCTTCAGGCAGCAGGCCACAATCCCTGGCGGTTTGCAAGGCACGCGCCGCAATCTCGACCCCGGCGTCGTGCGCCCCCACAAGACTGGCGGCTTCGCAATCTTGCAGGTCGGTCAGGAGTTGATCCATGCGTTCCATGGCCTATGGCGCCTCGTGCTGCGGGGTGCGGGGTGCGGGGTGCGGGTTCTCGGACAGGTTCCGTGAATATCGCACAGAGACCGGGCCTCGGTCATTCCCATTGCAAAAAGCCGCACGAAAGCCTGTCCCGCCAGCTCCGTTGGCCGCAGATGGGGTTCCCGGCGCCCGCCCCCTACCTGACAGCTGTGCTCACCTGATGGGCGTCGATGCCCTGCTCAAGCGCTGTAGACCTCCCACTTGCCTGTGCGCAGGCCGAGGACCAGTTCCTGCAGTTCCTTGTCCAGTGCCCGATCTTCCACCACCAATGGAATGGCCTTTGAGAGCTCGTCCAGGAAATCCCGCAGAGGGGCTGGCAGGGGGAGCGTGCTGATCCGCAGACGCAGCTCCAGCGCTTGCCGGGCCGCAATGAGCATGCCGGCAGCGACCTGCTCGGTCAGCTCCAGCACCCGCAGGGCATCGCGTGCAGCGATGGTACCCATGCTGACCTTGTCCTGGTTGTGGCATTCGGTCGATCGCGAGAAGACAGACGCTGGCATGGTTTGCTTCAAGGCCTCTGCGGTCCAGGCCGACGCGCTGATCTGAAGCGCCTTCAGGCCGTGGTTGATGGCAGCGCGGGGACCGGTGGAGCCCGACAGGTTGGAGGGCAACCCATGGTTGTAGCGCTGGTCGACCAGCAGTGCCAATTGCCGGTCCATGAGGTCCGCCAGGTTGGCGACCGCATTTTTCAGGGTGTCCATCGCCAGCGCGATGTGCCCTCCATAGAAGTGCCCACCATGCAGTACCCGCTCGCCCTCCGGGTCGATCAAGGGGTTGTCATTGGCGCTGTTGAGCTCGTTTTCGATCAACTGGCGAAGGAAAGGCAGTGCATCGCCCAGCACGCCGATGACGTGGGGGGCACAGCGCAACGAATAGCGGTCCTGCAGGCGCAGTTCATTCCTGGCCGGTTTTTCGGACATCAGGTCCTCCCGGATGCGCCTGGCCGCCAGCTGGGGGCCGGCATGCGGCTTGGCCTGGAACAGCTTCTCATCAAAGTGGTGTGCATTGCCATCGCTGGCCCACACATTGCACGCTGTCAATCGGGTACTGAGGCGTTCCAGGCTTTGCGCGCGCAACCAGGCGATGCAGGCCAGGCCCGTCATCACCGAGGTCCCGTTCATCAGGGCCAGCGCTTCCTTGGGGCGCAGCCGCAAGGGCTCACGCCCGATCTCCTTCAACGCGTCTGCGGCGGGCTTCTTCGTCCCCTGGTGCCAGACCTCACGCTCGCCGCACAACACGGCCGCCACATACGACAGGGGTGTCAGGTCCCCGCTGGCGCCCACCGACCCTTCCGAGGGGATCAGGGGCAAGACATCGTGGACCAGGAGCTGTTCCAGTTGCACCAGCAACTCCCAGCTCACGCCGGAGACGCCCTGGCACAGCGAATTGAGACGTGCCACCAGAATGGCCCGCGTCTCCTCTGGCGTGAAGAGCCGACCAGCGCCAATGCCATGGTAGGTATAGAGATGGTGGGGCAGCTCCGCAATCAGGTCCGAAGGAATCTGAACCGTGCAGGAATCGCCATACCCTGTGGTGACCCCATAGACCACCCCGTCTTCAACCAGCAGGCGATCGAGGAACTGGGCCCCCGCATCAATCCGCTGGCGAAATGCCTCCGATGGACCGAGCGATGCACGGCGTTTACCGGTGGCGATGTCGACAACCTCCTCGATCGTGAGCCTGCTTCCGTCCAGAATGACGGTGGTGGGTGATTTTGTTTGCATGGCCAAAGTCTAGCCGTGCAGGGTCCTCGTCACCGTGGGATGTGCCTTTCACACCGCCTGACCACCGGCCCGATGTGTCCACTCAAACCGTGGATGAAGCTGTGGATATCTCCGTGGTATGTCCCGCAGAGCCAGCATCGACGCGGGTCCCGACGAAGTGCTCAATTACCAGGCAGGGCGGAGCACGACTGATTTGCGCAATGAAGGAAAAGCCCGACGGACCGTGTTTTCATCCGACGGACTTTATTGGCTGTAGTCAAGCGAAACCCTTGCCGCCTCCGCTCACTCCACCGTGACGCTCTTGGCCAGGTTGCGTGGCTTGTCGACGTCGGTGCCGCGCGCGCAGGCCGTGTGGTAGGCCAGCAGCTGCAGTGGCACCACGTGCAGCAGCGGGCTCAGCGGGCCGTAGTGCTCGGGCATGCGGATCACGTGGATGCCTTCGCTGCTCTCGATGCGGGTGTCGGCATCGGCCAGCACGTAGAGCACGCCGGCGCGGGCGCGCACCTCCTGCATGTTGCTCTTGAGCTTTTCCAGCAGCGCATCGTTGGGCGCTACCGTGACCACGGGCATGGCGCTGGTGACCAGGGCCAGGGGGCCGTGCTTGAGCTCGCCGGCCGGGTAGGCCTCGGCATGGATGTAGCTGATCTCCTTGAGCTTGAGCGCGCCTTCCAGGGCAATCGGGTAGTGCAGGCCGCGGCCCAGGAACAGGGCGTTCTCCATGCGCGCGAAGTCCTCGGCCCAGCTGATGACCTGGGGTTCGAGCGCGAGCACGGCCTGCAGGGCCACAGGCAGGTGGCGCATGGCCTTGAGGTGCGCGGCCTCCTGCTCGGCCGTGAGGCGGCCCTTGGACTGGGCCAACGCCAGCGTGAGCAAAAACAGCCCGGCCAGCTGCGTGGTGAAGGCCTTGGTGCTGGCCACGCCGATCTCCACCCCGGCGCGCGTGATGTAGGCCAGCTTGCATTCGCGCACCATGGCGCTGGTGGCCACGTTGCAGATGGTCAGCGTGTGCTGCATGCCCAGGCTTTGCGCGTGGCGCAGGGCGGCCAGGGTGTCGGCCGTCTCGCCCGACTGGGTGATGGTGACCACCAGGCTGCGCGGATTGGGCACGCTGGTGCGGTAGCGGTATTCGCTGGCCACCTCCACCTGGGTGGGGATGCCGGCGATCTCTTCGAGCCAGTACTTGGCGGCGCAGCCGCTGTAGTAGCTGGTACCGCAGGCCAGGATGAGCACGCTGTCGATCTCCTTGAACACGCGCCAGGCGGCCGTGCCATCGGCTCCGTCGAACAGCTCGGGCACGATGCCTTCCACGCCTTCCAGCGTGTCGCTGATGGCGCGCGGCTGCTCGAAGATCTCCTTTTGCATGTAGTGGCGGTAGGGGCCGAGCTCGGCCGCGCCGCTGTGCGCCTGCACGGTGCGCACGGGGCGCTGCGCGGGCGTGAGCGCCTCGCGGCCCTTGCCCACGATCCAGTAGCGGCCCAGTTGCAGGTCCACGAGGTCGCCCTCTTCGAGGTAGACGATCTGGTCGGTCACGCCGGCCAGTGCCATGGCATCGCTGGCCAGGAAATGCTCGCCACCGCCCGTCCCCACGCCCAGGATCAGCGGCGAGCCGGCGCGCGCACCGACCACGCGGTGCGGCTCGTCCCGGTGCATCACGGCAATCGCATAGGCGCCATGCAGCTGGGCCACGGCGGCCTGCACGGCCTCGAACAGGTCGCCGCTGTAGTGGCTGTCGACCAGGTGGGCGATCACTTCGGTGTCGGTCTGGCTGGTGAACACGTAGCCACGGACCTGGAGGGCGGCGCGCAGTTCCTCGTGGTTCTCGATGATGCCGTTGTGCACCAGGGCCACGCGGCCCGGCGTGCCGCTGGCATCGCCCGTGCCGTGGCTGAAGTGCGGGTGGGCGTTGTGCACTTCGGGGGCGCCGTGCGTGGCCCAGCGCGTGTGGGCGATGCCGGTGGCGCCGTCCACGTGGTCGGTCTGCACCTGTTCGAGCAGCTCGGCCACACGGGCCGTGCTGCGCGCGCGCTGCAGGCCGGCCGGGCGCGTCGCATCCAGGCTCGATGCGTGCACGGCCACGCCGCAGGAGTCATAGCCCCGGTATTCGAGCCGCTGCAGGCCCTGCACGAGGATGGGAACGATGTTGCGCGTGGAGACCGCGCCGACGATGCCGCACATGGATTGCTGCTCCTGTTGTTGGGTAAGTGGCGCAATGGTAGGCAGTCACTCATGGAATTTGCGATTGAAATTCAGATGAAAATGAATTCAAATTTCTCCAAATTTCAGGATTGAAATAAAATTTCATTTACATGGAAAATTCGGAATCAATCACACTGGACCACATCGACCTGCAGCTCTTGGATCTGCTGCAGAACGACGCGGGGCAGAGCAACCAGGCCCTGGCCGAGCAGGTGCATGTATCACCGCCCACCTGCCTGCGCCGGGTGCGGCGGCTGCATGACACCGGCCTGATCGAGCGGCAGGTGGCCCTGCTGCAGCCGGACCGCGTGGCCGCAGTGCAGGGCCACGGCCTGGCCTGCATCGTGGAAGTCACGCTGGACCGGCAGGACGCCGGGGCGCTCGACGCCTTCGAGGCGCGCGCGGTGGCGCATTCCGCCGTGCAGCAGTGCTGGCGCGTCTCGCCCGGCCCCGACTTCATCCTGGTGGTGCACACGCGCGACATGCCGGGCTACCTGGCGCTCTCGCAGCAGCTGTTCACGGGCGATGCCAATGTGCGCAACGTGAAGGCCTTCTTCAGCACCAAGCGCGCCAAGTTCGGCACGGCCATCCCGTTGCAAGGTCTGTGAGGCGGCCCATGGCGCCCCCGCCATCGACCCGCCAGGGCGGCGGGGCATGCCATTTCCCGCTGGCCTCTACCGCCGGGTAAAGGTAAGCTCATCGCGCCCCTCCTCGCCGCCCCCCTCTTCGCCCGCGCGCCCCATCGTCCCCATGGCCACCTACGAACAACAGATGCCCCGGCGCGTGTACCCGCTGCGCGTGCTCGGCATGGGTCTGGGCGGCGTGGTGGTGGCGGTCGTGCTGTGGCAGCGCGAGGCCTCGGTGGGGGCATGGATCGGCATGGTGCTGCCCTGCCTTGTCTGGCCCCATGTGGCCTACCAGCTGGCGCGCCGCAGCGCCGACCCGTACCGCGCCGAGATCCGCAACCTGCTGGCCGACTCGGCCTTTGCGGCGGCCCTGGTGCCGCTGATGCACTTCAGCCTGCTGCCCAGCGTGCTGTTGTGCACGCTGACCATGGTGGACAAGATCACCACCGGCATCCGCGGGCTGTGGGCCAGATCCATCCCGACCATGCTCGCAGGTGGCGCGGTGGGCACCTTGTTCACCGGGGTGCACTGGGCGCCCGAGAGCCCGCTGCCCATCATCGTGGCCTGCCTGCCGGTGATGGCGCTGCACACCATTTCGGTCAGCATGGTGAGTTACCGCCTGATCCGCAAGGTATCGCAGCAGAACCTGCTGCTCGACGAATTGCGCCGCGTGGACACGTTGACCGGGCTGTACGGCCGTGGCCACTGGCAGGAGCAAGCCGAGGCCGCGCTGCGCCGCTACCATGCCCACCGCGAGCCGGCCTGCATGCTGATGATGGACATCGACAGCTTCAAGCAGATCAACGACCAGCATGGCCACAGCGTGGGCGACGAGGTGATCCGCGCCGTGGCGCATGTGGTGCGCGGCAATGTGCGCGCCACGGACTGTGCGGGCCGCTACGGCGGCGACGAGTTCGCCATCCTGCTGACCGGCATGGCTGTGGAGGAAGCGGTCGCCGTGGCCGAGCGCATCCGCGCGCAGACCGAGGCCATCCGCCTGCGCGACATGCCGGCGCTGCGCATGACCACCAGCATCGGCGTGGCGGCCGCGCACCCGGGCCATGGCAGCCTGCGCGCCTGGATGGACGCGGCCGACGCCGCGCTCTACGTGGCCAAGAATGCCGGGCGCAACCGCGTCACCGACAGCACCGCCCCGGCGGGCGCGGCGCCGGCCGCGGCACTGTCCACCTCAGACCGCTGACACCGGCTGGGCGGCACGCCGCAGCAGGTAGATATCCATGATCCAGCCATGCTGCGCGCGCGCAGCGGCACGCGTGTGCGCGATGCGCGGGCCGGCCTCGGCCAGGGGCCCGCGGTCCAGCAGTTGCTGGGGCATGCCCAGGTAGGCCCCCCACCAGATGTGCAGGCCCTCAGGGGCCAGCGCCTCGAAGCTGCACTGCCCGTCGAGCATCACCACGGCCGTGTCCACGCCAGCAGGCCAGCCCTGTTCGCGCAGCTGGCGGCCGGTGGTCACCACGAAGGGCTGGCCGATGTCGTTCAAGGGCACCGCATGCGCGGCCGCCAGCGCCTGCACCGAGGTGATGCCCGCCACCACCTCCACCCGCACCGGCGCAGGCTGCATGCGCGCCGCGATGCGCAGCGTGCTGTCGTACAGGGCCGGGTCGCCCCAGACCAGCAGGGCCACGCGCAGGACGGCTTCGGGCGCCGGGCTGTCGGTGGCCCCGGCGATGGCGTCCTGCCAGCAGCGGGCGATGGCGGCATGCCATTCGTCGACCTGCACCAGGTAGTCGTCGCCCGCGCTGCGGCGCACGGGCATGTCGAAGCCGGCGATGCGCGGCGCGGGGGCCACCAGCACCGCATCGCACAGCGCCTGGCGCAGGGCGGCCAGCTCGGCCTTGTCTTCGCCCTTGTGCGGCAGCAGGATCAGGTCGGCCGCGTTCATGGCCGCGACCGCCTGGCGCGTGAGGTGGTCGGGGTTGCCGGTACCGATGCCGATCAGCGCCAGGGCCACCGGCGGCACGCTGCGGCCGGCGCTCATGGGCGGGAGGCCCGGTCCAGCGGCTGGTCCCGGGCGGTGTCCAGCGCCACGCCCTCGGGCACCTCGGGCGCCGGAAAGCGCGGTGCCGTGCCCAGGGGGCGGTAGCGGCGGTCGTAGTCGGCCGCATAGAGCCGGCTCTCGGCAAACGCCTCGGCCTGCAGGCTGCGCCCGACCAGGATCAGCGCGGTGCGTTCCATGCTGGCGGCCACCGCCTGCGCCAGCGCGCCCACGGTCGTGCGCACGACGGTCTCGTCGGGCCAGCTGGCGCGCCAGACGATGGCCGCCGGGCAGTCGGCGCCATAGTGCGGCAACAGCTCGGCCTGCACTTTCTCGGCCACATGGATGGACAGGTGGATGGCCAGCACCGCGCCCGTGGCCGCAAAGGCAGCCAGGTTCTCGCCTTCGGGCATGGCCGTGGCGCGGCCCGAGGTGCGCGTGAGCACCACCGACTGGCACAGGCCGGGCAGGGTCAGCTCCGCACCCAGGGTGGCTGCAGCGGCAGCGAACGAAGGCACGCCGGGCGTGACGGTGTAGTCGATGCCCGCCGCGCGCAGGCGCCGCAGCTGCTCGCCCATGGCAGACCAGACCGACAGGTCGCCCGAGTGAAGGCGCGCCACGTCTAGGCCGCGCGCGTGGGCGTCAGCGATCTCGGCCATGATGGCGTCGAGGTCCATGGCCGCGGTGTTGACGATGCGCGCGCCGGGCGGGCAGTGCGCGAGCAGCTCGCGCGGAATCAGTGAGCCGGCGTACAGGCAGACCGGGCAGCGGCCCATGAGGTCGCGCCCGCGCACGGTGATGAGGTCGGCCGCGCCGGGGCCGGCGCCGATGAAATGCACGGTCATGGTGCCGTTGCTCCTTGGGACAGCGCGGCGGCATGGCATGCCGCTGCAATACAACAATCAAGAGGTGCCACGCGGCGCCGTGCCACGGCCAGCGTGGCGCTGCCATCCGCCGCTACCCGGCGCGGGAGCAGCAGTTGGGCCTGGGGCCCGGCGGCGGCCAGCGCCGCCGCTTCGGCCACGCTGCCGGTGCCATAGCGGGCCCGCAGGCGCGGCGACTGCGTGACCACAGGCTGCTGGCGCAGGGCCTCCAGCGGCACCGCAAGCACTGGCGCGGGCGCCGGGCCCAGCCAGCCGGCCAGTGCCGGATGCTGCTCCTTGCCTTCCAGCACGGCCAGGGCGCAAAAACCATCCACCGGTGCGGGCAGCAGCGCCCGGGCCTGCTGCCACAGGCCCCGCAGGGCGGCAGCAGTGGCATGCGCCCTCAGGCCCACACCCAGCACCAGGCAGGCGTGTCCGGGCGTGCTTGCGGTCACCACTGCCAGCTCCACTGCACCAGGGGGCGCGCCGCCTTCCAGCTGCGCATGCGTCCCAGCGGCTCGGCGCTGGACAGCTCCAGCCGCAGCAACTGGCCGCCATGCTCTGCATGCAGTTGCGCCAGCAGGGCCTCGGTTTCCAGCGTCACGGCATTGACCACCAGCCGGCAGCCGGCAGGCACCAGGGCGCCCAGGGCGGCGAACAGGGCCGCGTCGAACCCGCCCCCGACAAACACGGCCTGGGGTGGCGCCAGCCCGTGCAGTGCCTCGGGCGCCAGGCCCTGCACCACCTGCAGCGCGGGCTGCAGGCCAAAGCGCGCGGCATTGCAGCGGATGTTGTCGGCGCGCGCTGCATGCTGCTCGACGCTGGTGGCCAGGCCGCCGGCCAGGCACCATTCCACAGCCACGGAGCCCGAGCCCCCGCCGATGTCCCACAGCCGCTCGCCACGCCGGGGCGCCAGGGCCGCCAACGTGAGCGCCCGCGCCGGGGCCTTGGTGATCTGGCCGTCGTGGGCATACCAGGCATCGTCGCGCCCGGGCACCTGGGGCAAGGCGGGGCCGCCCGCGGCCTGCAGCGCGACCGCGACCGGCGCCTGGGCCGGATCGGCCGCCAGCAGGGCATCGGCCTCGGCTGCACGCAGGGCACGGCAGCGCTCGCGCGGGCCGCCCACGGATTCCAGCACCCACAGCGCACTCGCGCCCCAGCCTTCCTGCACCAGCCAGCCGGCCAGTTCGGCCACGGCCATGCCATCGCGCAGCAGCACGATGCACTGCCCGCCGGGCACCAGGCGCGGCAACAGTTGCTCTATGGGGCTCGCGTGCAGGCCCAGGCAATCGGTGGCCTCCAGCCGCCAGCCCAGATGGGCGGCGACCAGCGAGAATGTCGAGGGCTGCGCATGGCAGCGCCACTCGTGCGGGGCCAGGTGCGCCGCGAGACTGCCGCCCGCGCCGAACCAGAACGGATCGCCCGAGGCCAGCACCACCACGCGCTGCCCACGCAGGGCCAGCACGGGGGCAAGGTCGAACGGCACGGGCCAGGGGCGGCCACGCTCGCCGGCCTGTGCCAGCGCCAGATGGCGCGGGCCACCGACAATCACCTGGGCCTGGTCCAGGGCCTGGCGCGCGGCGGGCACCAGCCCGTCCAGCCCGTCTTCGTTCAGGCCCACCAATGTCAACCACGGATCAGCCATGACGCATGTTCTCCTGCTGGGCGGCACCAGCGGCGCCAGCCAGTTGGCGCAGGCCCTGCACCAGGCTCAGGTACCCGCCATTTTTTCCTACGCGGGTGCCACGCAAGCCCCCGTGGCGCAACCCCTGCCCACACGCTGCGGCGGCTTTGGCGGCGTGCAGGGGTTGGTGCAGTTCATCCGCAGCCAGGGCATCACCCAGGTGGTGGATGCCACCCATCCCTTTGCCGCGCAGATGAGCCGCCATGCCTGTGCGGCCTGCGAGGCCACGGGGGTGCCGCTGCTGGCGCTGGAACGCGCACCCTGGCAGGCCCAGGCGGGCGACCGCTGGGTGGACGTGCCGGACATGGCGGCGGCAGCCCGGGCCTTGCCCGAAGATCCCGCACGGGTGTTCCTTGCCATCGGGCGCAAGCAGCTGGATGCCTTTGCCGGCCAGGCCCGCCACCACTACCTGCTGCGCCTGGTGGATGCACCCGAGCCGGGCAGCCTGCCGCTGGCCGACACCACGGTGGTGCTGGGCCGCGGCCCCTTCAGCGCCGCGCACGACCAGGCGCTGCTGCAGGCCCACGGCATCACCTGGCTGGTGGCCAAGAACGCCGGCGGCGAGGCCACGCGCGGCAAGCTGCTGGCGGCACGCGCGCTGGGGCTGCCGGTGGTGATGGTGCAGCGCCCGCCGCTGCCGCCGCGCCCGCGCACCGAGGACGTGGGTGCCGTACTGCACTGGATTGCTCATGGCACGCTACCTGCCGCGGCCGGCGTGGCGCCCTCCAGCCCGTAGAAGCGCGGGGTGTAGACCCAGCGGCCCACCTGCCGCGTAGTGCTGTTGCCCACCAGTACCACGGTGCGCATGTCGGCCATCTCGGGCGTGGCTTCGGCCAGTGTGCACACCTGCAGCGCCTCGTCGGGCGTGGACACGGCGCGTGCAAAGACCAGCAGGCGGCCGGGCTCGCAATGCGCGCGCAGCAGGGCCAGCAGGCGCACGAAGCCCTCGGGCCGGCTGCGCGAGCGCGGGTTGTAGAAGGCCATGGCGAAGTCGGCCTCGGCCGCCAGTTGCACGCGCCGCTCGATCACCGGCCAGGGCTTGAGGTTGTCCGACAGGTTGATGCAGCAAAAGTCATGACCCAGCGGCGCACCGGCGCGCGCGGCTGCGGCCAGCATGGCGGTGATGCCAGGCAGCACCTGCACGTCCAGTGCCTGCCAGGCGGCGGCCATCTCGGGCGGCGCCTGCTCGATGGCCTCGAACACCGCGGAAGCCATGGCAAACACCCCCGGGTCGCCCGACGAGACGACCACCACCTGACGCCCCTGTGCGGCCAGCGCCAGGGCCTGGCGCGCCCGCTCCAGTTCGACCCGGTTGTCCGAGGCATGCCAGGCCACGGCGTCCGCCGCACCGCGCTCCTGGAGCAGGGCCCGGGCCCGCTCCACATAGGGCAGGTAGCCCACCACGTCGGTCGCGGCCTGCAGCGCCGCGGCCACCTCGGGCGTCACCTGCGCCAGCGCGCCCGGGCCCAGGCCCGCGATGGCCAGGCGGCCTGCGCCATGTGCGGCGCTCACCAGGCGGCCTCCGGCCGGCGGCCCTGGCCGTGCACCAGCACGATGGCGAAATAGGGGCAGGCCTCGTCGCTCACCGCGGTCAATTTGGCCACCTGCTCGCTGGCCGTGGTGCCGTTCTGCACCAGCCAGGCGGCATCGAGCCGGCCCGTGCGCTGCAGGGCCCGGCGGATGCGCGGCAGGTTGCGCCCGACCTTCATCACCACCAGCGCGTCGGCGGTCTGCATGCGCCGCACCAGCTCGTCCTCGGGCAGGGTGCCCGTCATCACGCTGAGCACGTCGTCCCCCCAGGTGATGGGCTCGCCCGTGGCATGCCAGCAGCCCACCATGCCCGGAATGCCGGGCACCACCTCCAGGCGCACGGCGGCGCGCTCGCGCAGCCGGGTGTACAGGTGCATGAAGGAGCCGTAGAGAAACGGGTCGCCCTCGCAGAGCACCACCACCTGCTCGCTGCGCGCCAGGGTTTCCAGCCGGGCACACCAGTCATCGTAGAACGCCGCGAGCTGGGCCACGTACTCCGGGCTGTCCACCGGCAGCTCGGTGGTCACGGGGTACTCCATGGGGTACTCGGTGGCGGCGGGTGCGAGCAGGCCGTCCACCACCTGGCGCGCCTTGCCCGGGCGCCCCTTCTTGCGGAAGAAGGCCACGTGGCGCGCATGGCGCACCAGCCGGTGCGCCTTCACCGACATCAGCTCCGGGTCGCCGGGGCCCAGGCCCACGCAGACGATGCCGGGCGCCGCCTGCGCCAGGGCCATGGCTTCACTCGGCATGGCTGGCCAGGGCGTTGATGGCGGCCACGGTCATGGCCGAGCCACCCAGGCGGCCGCGCACGACCATTGCGGGCACGGGCAGGTCCTGCATCAGCGCCTCCTTGGATTCCATCGCGCCGACAAAACCCACCGGGCAACCGATGATGGCGGCAGGGCGCGGGCAATCGGGCTGGCGCAGCAGGTTGAGCAGATGGAACAGCGCCGTGGGCGCATTGCCGATGGCCACGACGGCCCCCGCCAGGTCCGGCCGCCACAGCTCCACCGCGGCGGCGCTGCGCGTGGTGCCCAGCTGCTGGGCCAGCGCGGCCACCCTCTCGTCCTGCAGCGTGCAGAGCACGCGGTTGTGGGCGGGCAGGCGGTGGCGGGTGATGCCCTCGCTGACCATGCGCACATCGCACAGCACCGGGGCACCCTGGCGCAGTGCCTGCTCTGCTGCCTCGGCCATGCCGGGCGAAAACGCCACATGGGGCGCGAGCTCGACCATGCCGGCCGCGTGGATCATGCGCACCACCACGCGCTCTTCGGCGGGGTTGAAGCGGGCAAGGGCCGCCTCGCGGCGGATAGTGGCGAACGACTGCCGGTAGATCTCGGCGCCATCGGTTTCGTAGCGGTGCAGCATCAATTCTTTTCAAACAACAGGCCGGGATTGTCCTGCAGTGCGGACAGGTCCATGTGGCCGACCGCCGCGTCCGCCGCACGCCCTTGCCGGATGACGGCAAAGACCGGCCCGCCCGGGTCGGCTTGCGCGCGCAAGGTGACGCTGGCGGGCGCTTGGCGCGCGCAGCCCTTGGCGCAGCCCGCCACGTGCAGGTGGGCCCCTTCCGGCACCTGCGGCGCCAGCGCCATGGCCAATGCCAGCGTGGGTGCCTGGGCCTGGGGGCAGCCAGGAGCCCCCGTGCAGGCCGAGACGCGCAGCCGCGCATCGCCCGGGTCGCTCACCCAGTCGGCGGCATGCCAGGCGCCAGGCGGCACATCCGATTCGACCAGCAGCATGCGCCAGGGCGTGACTCGCAAACCAGGCAAGGGGCCCGGTGCCGCGCCACGCAGCAGCCCCTGCACCAGTTGGGCCAGGGCCTGTGCCCGCAACCGGCCCAGAGGGGCGCCCACCAGCGTACCGATGCCGGGCAACAGGCCGGGCACCGGGCGCCCTGACCGCGGGTGGGCGGCCGCGGGAACCCAGACGACTCCGGCAGGCAGGCCTTCAGGCCAGGGCGCCGCGGGCGTGGCGGCCTCGCGCAGGCGCGCCATCTCGCCGGCATGCTGCGCCAGGCGCCCTGGCCGCAGCCCGTGTGCGCGCAGCGCACTGCAGCGGGTAGCGAACCAGCGCGCCAGGGCCAGGCCGGCCGCAGCGGCCTGATCGGGGTCCGCCGCCTCCAGGGCCCAGGGCAGGCCTGCCGGCCGCACCTGCCAGCGCGGGGCATGGGCGCCCTGCACGTTCTCGATGCGGATGTCCGCCGACACCTCGCCGAGCCAGGGGGCATGGCCGCCGTCAATGGCCCAGCCGAACTTGGCGGGCAGCGCATCGAGCTCGTCGGCCTCGGCCAGGCGCTCGCACAGCGCCGCCGCCAGCGCCTGCACGCCATCGCCGGGCCGGTGCAGCGGGTCGACCACCAGGTTGCGGCGGCGCTCGCGCTGTGCATCGGCATCCAGCAGGCCACAGCCCGCCAAGGCCCGCAACACGCCCGCATGGCGTGCGGGGTCCACGCCGCGCAGTTGCACATTGGCGCGGCTGGACAGTTCCAGGATGCCTGTGCCATGCGTGGCGGCCAGCCGGGCCAGCCGCCAGGCCTGGTGCAGGCTCAGCCGCCCTTGCGGCGGGCGCACGCGCACCACCAGCCCGTCGCCCGAGGCCATGGGCTGCCAGGCACCGGGGCACCAGCCCTGGACTTGCGGCGTATGAAGGGGTTGGCGGGCACCAGTGCCCTGGTTCGGCATGTCTCGGACGGTCAGGGCAGCGGCCATTCCAGCCGCACCTGGCAACCCTGGCCGGGCGTGCCCTCGGCCGTGATCTGCGCACCATGGCGCTGGGCGATCACGCGGCACAGGGCCAGGCCCGTGCCCACGCCCTCGAATTCCGTTTCGCGGTGCAGGCGCTGGAACACGCCGAACAGCGCACCGGCCCGCGCGGGGTCAAAGCCCGTGCCGTTGTCGCGCACGGTCACGGCCACGCGGCCATCCGCCAGCGGCTCGGCGCCGATGTGGATCTGCGCCACGGCCTGGCCGCGCGTGAACTTGAGCGCATTGCCCAGCACCTGCACCAAGAGCTCGCGCAGCAGGCCGGCGTCGGCATCGAGCGCGGGCAGACCGGGCGCCAGGTGCCACTGCACGTCGCGCCCAGCCTCGGCCGCCGCCAGGTCCGTGCGCGCCTGGGCCACAGCATCGGCCAG
This sequence comes from Acidovorax sp. FW305-C-20-28, assembly GCF_058783375.1. Taxonomy (NCBI): domain Bacteria; kingdom Pseudomonadati; phylum Pseudomonadota; class Betaproteobacteria; order Burkholderiales; family Comamonadaceae; genus Acidovorax; species Acidovorax sp. FW305-C-20-28. The sequence goes on from NZ_JBYSYM010000015.1 coordinate 85,584, forward strand.
CGCAACCGTGGTGCAGTGCAGCGGCGCGCGCGTGGCGCGTGTGATGGCCAGCAGGCCGTCGATCATGAGCCCCATGCGCCGGGCCGACTGGTCCATGGTGGCCAGGAATTCCAGCGCCTCCTGCAGCGCGGGCGACTGCACCACCTCGGGCGGCAGGTCGCCGAGCACCTCGCGCACCAGCGTGCCGTACGAGGTCACATGGCGCAGCGGCGCCCGCAGGTCGTGCGAGACGGCACGCAGGAACTCCTCCTGCGCGGCGGCCATGTCGGCCACCTGCTGGCGGCTGCGCGCCAGCTCGGCGCGCAGGGTTTCCACGGTCTCAGGGGTATCGTCGTCGCTCATGCCAGGGCCTCCTGCCCAGCTCAGGCCTTGGGCTGCTTTACCGGCCGCGACCAGTTGGCAATCGCGACCTGCTTGCCACGGGCCACGCCCAGGGAACCCGCCGGCACATCCTTGGAAATGGTCGATCCGCCACCCACCGTGGCACCGGCACCGATGGTGATGGGCGCCACCAGCACGCAGTTGCTGCCGATGTGCACGTCGGCCTCGATCACCGTGCGGTGCTTGTTCGCACCATCGTAGTTGGCGGTGATGGCGCCCGCGCCGTAGTTCACGCGTTCACCCACCGTGGCGTCGCCCAGGTAGGCCAGATGGTTGGCCTTGGCGCCATCGGCCAGGGTGGAGTTCTTCACCTCGACGAAGTTGCCGATGTGCACCTCGCGGCCCAGCTGCGCGCCCGGGCGCAGGCGGGCAAAGGGGCCGATCAGCGCGCCCTCGCCCACGCTGGCACCCAGCTTCTCACCATCGATGTGGGTATAGGGATGCACCACCGCACCCGCCGCGATGCGCGCGTTGGCGATGCAGCAGTGGGCACCGATCTGCACGCCCTCGCCCAGCTCCACGCGGCCGGTGAAGACGCAGTTGACGTCGATCTCCACGTCCTGCCCACAGACCAGCTCGCCACGCGCGCCCGTGCGCACGTCGTCGCGCAGGTCGAAGCGCGCCGGGTCGGCCAGGCGCACGCCCTGCTCCAGCAAGGCCCGGGCCTGGCGCTGCTGGTGGGCACGCTCCAGCTCGGCCAGCTGCAGCGGGCTGTTCACGCCCGCCACCTGCAGCGCATCGGTGATGCGGTGCGCCACCACCGGCACGCCATCGGCCACGGCCATGGCGACGATGTCGGTCAGGTAGTACTCGCCCTGGGCGTTGTCGTTGGTCAGCCGCGCCAGCCACGGCGCCAGCAGGCGCGCGGGCACGGCCATGATGCCGCTGTAGACCTCGGTGATGGCGCGCTCTTCCTCGTTCGCGTCCTTGTGCTCGACGATGCCCTGCACGGCACCGGAATCATTGCGCACGATGCGGCCATAGCCCGTGGGGTCGGGCAGGGTGACGGTGAGCAACGCCAGCTTTTCTCCGCCGCCGGCCGCCACCAGGGCACGCAGGGTATCGGCCTGGGTCAGCGGCACATCGCCCGAGAGCACCACCACCGTGCCGTCCGCACGCAGGTGGGGTACGGCCTGCTGCACGGCGTGGCCCGTGCCCAGTTGCGGCTCCTGGCGCACAAAGGCCAGTTCGACCCCGGCCGCACCGGCATTCCGGGTGGCGGCCTCCACCTCGGCAGCCCCATGGCCGGTGATCACGGTGGCACTGCGGGCCTGCAGGTGCGCCGCCTGGTCCAGCACGTGGTGCAGCAGCGGGCGTCCGCCCAGGCGCTGCAGCACCTTGGGAAGGCGGCTTTTCATGCGCGTGCCCTTGCCGGCCGCCATGATGAGGATGTCGAGTTGCGTCATGGAAATGGTGATTGGGTGTGCCCCACGCCCCATGGCGGGCGGGCACAGGATGCCGATTATCGGCCCCCCGCCATCCCCCGGCCGGTCCTGCTAGAGCAAGGGCAGCAGGCGCGGCGGCCGGTCGTAGTACTCGGCAATGCGCTCGAGCGCGTGGGGATTGAGCAGGCGCAGGCGGCCGTTGGCCAGCTCGTGCAGGCCCAGCTGTGCCAGGCGCCGCAGGCTCTTGTTGGTGTGCACCAGCGACAGGCCCAGCGCGTCGGCCATGTGCTGCTGGTTGATCGGGAACGCCACGGAGCCATCGGCCTCCACCAGGTCCACCCGCTCCAGCCGGCGGTACAGGTGCATGAGCAGCATGGCCAGGCGCTCGGTGGCATTGCGCCGCCCGGCGGTCAGCAGGTTGTCGTCCACATGGCCTTCCTCATGGGCGGCCAGCCAGGTGATGTCATAGCCCAGGCGCGGGTGTTCGCGGAACACGGACCACAGGCTGTCGTTCTGGAAGACGCACAGGGCGCAGTCGGTCACCGCTTCGACGCCATGCGCCGAGAGGTCGCCGAACTCCTGCTGCAGGCCCACCAGATCGCCGGGGAGCAGAAAGTTCAGGATCTGGCGGCGCCCGTCGCTCAGGGTCTTGTAGCGGAAGGCCCAGCCCGAATACAGGGTGAACATGCGGGAGTTGGCCTGGTTCTCGTGCACCAGGGCGCCACCGGCGGGCACCGAGAGGGTCGAGGCGCGAAAGCCCTCGATGAAATCCAGCACTTCGGGCTCCACCGGGGTGAACGCCCGCGTCCTGCGCAGCCGGCATTCCCGGCAGTGGGGCGGGCATGCGTTGGGTGGCAAGGTGGCGTTCATGGTGGCGCCATTCTAGGGATGCGGCCACCGGTTCCGCCGCTGCGGCGCGCATTTTTTGGCGGCTGCTTGCTGTCGCCCGATGGTCCGTTCGGCCTTTTGGCAACAACCGATCGTGCTATGTCTTTTGACATTGCGGGGCGCCGGGCGCGGTCCTACATTGCGCCGCACCCATGTCACCACTCATCCCCTCCAGCGCCCTGTATGAAGCCTTGTACGTCAGCACCCTCGCCGAGGGGCAGCCCGTGGCCGTGGTCGCCGAGATCGCCGGCCACGCCCATGTGCACAACGCCAGCCGCGGGATCACCGGCCTGCTGATCTTCGACGGCATGCGTTTTTGCCAGCAACTGGAAGGCACGCAGAAGGAGGTGCTCAAGCTCACCGAGCGCATCCGCAACGATCCGCGCCACACCGGCGTCGAGGTGCTGCACCACGGCCCGCTGCCGGCGAGGCGCTTCCGGCAGTTCAGTCTGGCCTTCACGGCGGTGGAAGACACCGAGGTGCTGGCACGGCTCGGCCTGCTCGATGGCGAAGCCGCCATGGCGGCTTTCGAGGCCTTGCGGGCGGAACTGCACCGCTAGGGCCTGTTGAGCAGGCCCCAAAACAACAACGGCCGCCCGGGTGCCCCGGGCGGCCGTTGTTGGCAATGCGGCGATCGGTCTGTCAGGCGCAGCAGGCGGCTTCATCCACCATGGGCACGGCCGTCATGCCCAGCGAGGCACGCTGCCACCATGCGGGAGCCGAACGGGACGGCTGTGCCGCCCAGCGGTACTGCAGGCGCTGGTTGCCCAGCGTCTCGACCACCGCGTGCTGGCCTGCGGCCACCCACAGGGTCTGGCCGGCCTGCAGGAAGACATCGCCGGCCGAATCGCGGCTGGCGCCGTGCGGGCCATCGTCCAGGGTCACCCAGGCCTGGCCTTCGGCCACGCGCAGTGCCATGGCCTTGCGCGGTGTCAGGCTGACGGCTTGGCCGGGCTTGAGCGTGTTGATGGTGTCCTTGGCCGCGACGCGGCCGAAGACGCTGGATGGTTGCAATTGCAGAACATTCAATGCGGTCATGGCTTTCTCCTGGTAAACCCTATAGGCCTCTATGGTGCGCTTGTGCTTGAAAAGCGTCCAATGAATTGCGAGGGCCTGATTGATTCAAGTTCGGCATCAATCCAAAAAACGGCCGGATACCGGTGACGGCCAAATCCTGCTCAAGCGTGCATGCGCACTCGCTGGGGTGCTATCCGATGCAGAGCAAACCGCAGCAGGCCGGCGGCCAGCCGGCCACTGGCGCCCAGGGTGGCTACCACGGCCGCAGCCACGGCGCGACCGCCCTGCCCGAGTGCACAGACCAGGTCGCGCAGCGGCTGTGCCACGCCGCGCTCCCAGTCCAGCGCCGGATCGGACACCGCTGCGGCGGCAGGCACCGCATCCCAGCAGAAGGCCACCGCACTGGGTGCCCCACCACGCAGATACCACGATTCCATCACCACCTGCTGGCCCGCTTCGATGACCAGGGCCTGCCCCTGGGCCAGCACGATGTCCTCGGTGGCCTGGTCGGGCTGGCCGGGCCGTGCGCCCACCGACAGCCACACCCGGCCCTGCGAGATTTCCAGCACACTGCGCTCACGCGGGTTCAGCGTGATGGCACGGCCCGCGTCCAGCTTCCAGCTTCCGGCCAACACGCGGCCGGCCGTGGAGGCGATGGCGGATTGTTGCGATTCCAGAACGGTACGGGACGACATGGTGTGCTCCTTGCTGCTTGAAAAAACGTTGTAGAGCCTGGATGATCCGCCTGTAGAGGCCTGCGGTCCAATGAAAACGCAGCACGCCATTGATGCCACTAACGCATGAATAATTTTTCAAAACCAGCGCATGCAGAACACCGACCCCACCCCCGCCGCCCCCTTGTCGCGCACCCGCCCCGTGGCCGTGGGCCATTGGCGCGCCTTTCTGGCCGTGGCACGGCACCTGAATTTCCGCGCCGCGGCCGATGAGCTGGCCCTGACGCAGTCGGCCGTGAGCCGCCAGATCCAGGCCCTGGAGGACGAGGTGGGCGTGGCCCTGTTCCTGCGCCACACCCGGGCCGTGGAGCTGACCAGCGCGGGCGCCCAGTTGCAGCGCTCGGTGGCACCGGCGCTGGAGCGCATGGATGCCTCGGTGCGCCTGGTGCGCCAGACGGCCGGACGGCGCAGCGTGGCCATCACCACCTGGGCCAGTTTTGCCTCGATGTGGCTGATTCCGCGCATGGAGGAGTTCCAGCGCGACAACCCGGGCATCGACATCCGCATCGACGCCACCGACGTGCCGGTGGACCTGGAAACCTCCGACGTGGACCTGGCGCTGCGCTACAGCCTGCCCGCCAACATGCCGCCCGGAGCGGTGCGCCTGTGCGGCGAACAGCTGGCCATCGTGGCCAGCCCCTGGCTCATCAAGAGCAGCCCGCCGGTGCGCACGCCCGCCGACGTGGCCCAGTTCACCCTGATCGAGGCCGGTGACGCGCACCGCAGCACGCACCTGGAGTACCTGAGCTGGCAGCGCTGGTTCGAGAACCAGGGCCAGCCCAAGCTGCAGCCCCAGCGCTGGCTGTACTTCAACTACGCGCACCAGATCGTGCAGGCCGCCCTGAGCGGCCAGGGCCTGGCGCTGGCGCGCATGCCGCTGATCGCCGACGCGCTGGCCGCAGGCGACCTGGTGGAACTGCTGCCCAACCACCGGCTGGACTCGCCGCTGGCCTACTGGCTGCTGGTGGGCCCGCGCAGCGCGCACCGCCCCGAGATCAAGGCCTTCTGCGCCTGGCTGGAAATCCAGGCCAAGGCCACGCGCGAGGCCGTGGGCGATGTGCCCGACCCGGACACCGTGGACGACTTCGACTGAACTGCAGCGCAGTATCCAGCACGCCCTGCCCTGCCGGCCGCCATCACCAGGCAGGGCAGCCGACGAGGCAGGGCACGCCGGAAATCGCTAGTTTCGGACAAGCCCCTCGTAGTCGACGTTGGTGAAGCCCGGTATCGGCACCTCGCCGGGCCGGTGGCCATTGCGCTGCAGCTCGTCCACCACGTAGTCGGCCACGCAGTTCACCAGCAGCTGCTGCGGGTCTTCCATGATGCGGCGCAGGCGCGCCACGCAGGCGGCCTGGTCGTCGAGGCCGTGGATGGGCGGCATGTCGCGCGCCGTATCGGGCGAGAACACATAGGCCGGGTGCTGGGCGAACATCTGGCGCGAGACCTCCACGCTGGTGCGCGTGTGCATCCACAGGCGGCGGTAGGTCTGCTCCAGCTCGGCCAGTGCGGCCCGGTCCTGGAACTGGTCGACCGAGAAGCCGGGCGCATGCGGCGCGACGTAGAGGCGATCCGCCGGCATCTGGCCATCGCTCACGCGCCAGACCAGGTTGCACATGCTGTTGGACGACCAGGTCACCCCCGCCGTGGGCCGGCCCGACTGGCCGCTGACCAGCACCATGGCGCGCGCCCAGTCGATGCCGCTGCCGCGCAGCCAGGCCCCGATGCGGTAGGCGATGTCCACATAGGCCAGGCCGAAGGTGGCGAACATGATGGCGTTCATGGACACCGGCAACTGCTCCGCCGGCGGGTCGAAGTACTGCGCCGCCAGCGCGTCGAAGTCCAGCAGCGAAGCATCGGCCAACGCGCGCTGGATGTAGGCCTCGGTGGTGTCGAGCGTGTAGGCCACCAGGGCGGCGATCTTCGCCTCTTGGCCGGCAAAGGCCGGCAGGTTCACATGCTGGCGCCACATCTCGGCCACATTGGCACTGCGCACGCGCGCAATGTGCGGCAGCAGGCCCTGCAGCTGCGTGCGCCAGCTGGCGTCGCCCTCGGGGGCCAGCTCACGCCGGCGGGCTATATAGGCCATGGCCAGGGGCAGGTGCGAGATGGCAGTGAGCTCGATGAAGCCGCGCGTGGACTTGCGAAAGCTCTCCATGCGCGGCGCAGCGCCCTGGCCCGGGAACAGTGCAATGTCCGATGCCGTGGACACCAGCAGCGGGTTGCCGGCCTGCTGCGCCAGCATCAGCGCCGTGAGCTCGGGCCCGATGGCACCCGGCCCGCCCGTGAAGGCATGGAACAGGCCCGCAAAATCGGCTTGGGGTTGGTACATGGTGGGGTCCGGTGGGTCCGTTCAGGCAATGGCGTAGATGCAGCTGTCGGTGCGGAAATGCAGCGCGCCGCTCAGGCTGTTGGCGACGGCCAGGTACGGTACACCGCCCACCGTGAAGGCCGCTGCATCGGTGCCGCCCGAGGTGCCAAACGTATGGACCGCTTCCAGCCCGTCCCCCTGCCAGCGGTAGATGACCGACTGCAGCTCGGGAATGGGCGCCTCGCGCGAGCCGTGGATGAAGTTGACCTGCACCAGATGGCCGCCATCGCCTTTGCCGTCGGGCAGCCAGGCGAACTCGCGCCCGCCCGGGCCACTCAGGCGCTGGTGGGCGGCGAACTGGGCACCGTCCCAGCGCAGCAGCCAGGTCTCGCCCAGCAGGTTGGCGAACACCAGCCAGTCGGCGCCCGAGGCGCGGAAGTGGCAGAACGCCCGGCCGCTGGCGCCGTCGAGCACCTGCAGGGTGTCGAACGCCGCGCCATTCCAGGCCAGGACGCGCGAGGGCGCCACATGGTCGGCATAGGCCAGCAGCATGCGGCCCTGCACCGTGAACGCGAGCCAGTTGTAGCCCCAGGCGGACTCGATGGACTGGAAGGGCATAAAGCGCTCACCATTCCATTCGAAGATGCACGACGGTGCCGCTCCATCCACAGGCGCGCTGTGCCCCGCGGCCCCCTGGGCCAGCGCCAGGAAGGCGCGCTCCTGCACGCGAAAGAAATGCCATTGCTTGGCGGCCGTGCCGACAATCCGCTGGAAGGGTTCGAAGCGCCCTCCCACGAACTCCCAGACCACCGAGGCCGGCGACATGTCGTAGGGGCCATGGCCGCTGCGCAGGCTGGCCGTGGCGAGGAAGTGGCGGCCGTCCAGCGTGAAGAACTCGGCATCCTCCCCGCCGGGCACCGGCAGGCGCTGGAACTCCACAAAGGCCGCACCATCCCAGCGGTAGATGAGGGTTTCGACATCGCTGTTGCCCGCGCCCATGCCGGGCTCCGTGCCCGGGATGTCCACGGACAGCTGGGCAATGGCCAGGTACTGCACGCCATCGATGGCGAAGGGCTCGACGGCGCGCGCGGCACTGGTGGGCAGGCGCTGGATTTCGCGCAGGTTCATCGTCATGGCTGGAAATCGTAAAGGCGCGCAGGGTTGTCAGAGAGGATGCGATTGCGGCGGTCCGCATCGGGCACCCATGTGCCCAGCAGGTTGAGCAGGGCCCCGGTGTCCATCTGCCCGTTGGGGATGTGCGGCCAGTCGCTGCCCCAGATGGTGCGGTCCGGCAGCGCATCGGCGATGGCCTGGGCGTAGGGCAGCAGGCGCGCGTAGTTGCCGTCCTTGGCGATGCGGTAGGGGCCCGAGAGCTTCATCCAGCCGCGCCCGCCAGCCACGGCCGCGATCAGGCGGTCGAAGTCGGCCCGCGTGAGGCCGTCGCTCTCCAGCATGTAGCCCATGTGGTCGATCACGAAGTCCGAGGCGATGTCCGGCATGGCCGGCACCAGGTCGCGCACCACATAGCCGGGTGTGTAGAACTGCAGGTGCCAGCCCCAGGGGCGGATGCGCTCGGCGCTGCGCTGGATGTAGTCGACGATGCGCGCGATGGGCCATTGTGCGCGCAGGAACAGATCGAGCCGCAGGGCGCGCACACCGCGCCGGTGCATGGCGTCGAGCGTGGCGTCGTCCACGCCATCCTCCACCATGGCCACGCCGCGCGCCCGCCCGCCCAGTTCGTCGAGCGCATCGAGCATGCAGCGGTTGTCGGTGCCATAGAAGCTGGGCTGCACGATGGCGAAGCGGTCGAGGCCGAGGCCGCGCGTCATGCGGTCGAGCAGCGGTGCCGGGCCATCGGGCAGGGTGTAGTGCGGCAGGGCCACATGGGGGTAGCGGTCCACCGGGCCGAAGACATGCACATGGCTGTCACAGGCGCCAGCCGGCATGGGAAAGGCGGGGCGCGACAGGGTGTCTGCATCGCGCGTGGGGGTGGGAACAAGGATCTCGGAGGCCATGGGATTTCAGGACAGGGTTGCAAGGGCTTGCGCCACGCGGGCCTGCGCGGCGGCAAGAAGAAGGTCGGTGTCGATGGCGGTCATGAGCAGCGGGGCCGCGCCCAGGCGCACCAGCTCGGCGCTGTAGGCCGCGTCGCCGATGCCGCCGATGGCCAGGGGCTTGCACGCCGCCCGGCAGGCGGCCAAGGCCGCCTCGTGCGCCGCACGCACCGTGGGGTGGCGGAAGTCGCCGGGCACGCCCAGCTCCGCACTCAGGTCGTTGGTGCCGATGGCCACCAGGTCCACCCCGGGCACGGCCGCGATCTCGGCCATGTTGCGGATGCCCAGCGGGCTCTCCACCAGCACTTTGACCAGGGTGGCCTGGTCGGCCGCGCGGTACAGGGCCTCGGGCGCCATGCGGCGGTACTGCACCAGGGGCAAGGTGCCTATGGCCGAGCGGTGGCCCTGCGCCGGAAAGCGGCAGGCGGCCACGATGTCGGCGGCCTGCGCGGCGGTTTCCACACGCGGCGCGATGATGCCCATCGCCCCCGCATCGAGCAGGCGCCCGATCACACCGTACTCGCGCTCGGGCACGCGCACCAGCGGCATGAGACCGATGTCCAGCGCGCAGGCACAGATCTGCCCGGCCACGTCGATGGGCATGGTGCTGTGCTCCAGGTCCACCCAGATGACCTCATGGCCGCTGGCTTGGGCCAGGCGCGCGATCTCGGGCGTGCGGGCACCGCGCACACCGAAGGCGGCCACCGGGTGGCCATGGGTGAGCCGGTCGATCAGCCAGGGAGCCCCGGCAGCGGGCGAAAGGGGGGACGAAAGTGGGGCGGACATGGAAACGCGGCTTTGGTGGGTCAGTTGATGGCGATCTTCTTGGCCTTGATCAGGCGTTCCATGGACTGCGACTCGCGCGCCAGGTTGGCCTGCATCTGGGCCGGCGTGATGCCGAGCACCTCGTTGCCGGTCTCGTGCAGGGCGCTCACGACCTGCGGGTCCTTGGAGGCGGCCTCGAGGGCCTTTCGCATGCGCTCCAGCACCGGCGCCGGCGTGCCCGCAGGCGCCCAGACGGCGATGGTGGTGAACAGCTCCAGGCCGGGGTAGATCTCGGACAGCGTGGGCACATCGGGCAGCGTGGGGCTGCGCTTGTCGCCGGTATAGGCCAGCGCACGCAGCTTGCCGGAGCGGACATTGGGCAGCGCCGAGGAGGCCGGCTCCCAGCCCACGTCGAGCTGGCCGCCCATCAGGTCGGGCATGGCGCTTTGCTTGTAGGCGATCTGCACCATGTCGATGCCCGCTGCATCCTGCAGCAGCTCCATGCCCAGGTTGGCCGTGCTTGCCGGCCCGTAGGTGGCGTAGTTGACGCTGCCCGGCTTGGCCTTGGCGATGGACACCAGATCCTTGAGCGACTTGCCGCTGAACGACGGGCTGGCCACGATGAAGGAGCCGCCACGGAACAGCGCCGCCACGGGCACCAGGTCCTTTTCGGGGTTGTAGGGCAGCTTGGCCATCAGGTGCGGCACCGTGGTGATGGGCAGGCTGGTGGAGAACAGAAACACCTGGCCATTGGCGGGGGACTTGGCCACGGCATCGGTGGCCAGCGTGCTCGATGCGCCGGGGCGGTTCTCGACCACCACGGGGGCCGAGAGCAGCTTGGCCAGCCGGTCGGCATAGAGCCGGGCGAAGGCGTCGGCACCCACGCCCACCGGGGTGGGGGTGATCAGCCGCACCGGCCCATTGGGCCAGCCCGGGGTGGCCTGGGCATGGACCGGACCCGCGCAGGCCAGGGCGACGGCAGCGGCCAGAAGGCGAAGAAGGGTGTTGCGCTTGTGCATGGCGTGCTCCTGGCTCAGAAGTTGTGCGAAATGCCGAACTGCAGGCCCGAGGCATTCGCACCCGGTGCACCCTCAGGGGACTCGCTGGTCGAAAACGCGGCCTGACCCCGGTTGGTGATGCGCGAATACGCACCGTAGAGGGCCGTGCGCTTGCTCAGCGCGTGCACATAGCCCACGGCGATCTGGCGTGCGCTGTCTCCACCCACCCCGGTGCCACGCGCCTTGGCCTCGGCCACCGACACGCGCACCGTGCCCACCTCGCCGACCGGCACCGTGGCACCGAGCAGCCAGTTGGAATGCTTGGTGCCTGTGGCGCGCTGGTCCAGCCAGTAGCCCATGAGTTTGGCTACGCCGAAGTTGTAGGAACCACCGATGTTGGCCACCTTGCTGGTTTGCCCCTTGGCCGGAGTTTCGCCGTAGGCCACGGCCACGTCCACCGGGCCGGCGGCATAGCCCAGCCGGGCACCGGTGTAGCGCGCGCCATCGGCCCCCTCGGCCGCCGCCACCATGGCCTGGCCGTAAACCCCGCCCAGGTTGCGCGGCAGCAGGTAGCCCAGCGAGTTGGCCGAGCGCACGAAGGTGCGGGCGCCACCCGTGCCGAAAGGCCAGCCTTCGATGATGTTGGCCGAGCCACCGACCCCGACGGTGCCGAAGGGGGCGAACTGCGAGACGTTCCAGAACGTGGGCGCATAGTCGCGGCCCAGGCGCACCTCGCCCCAACTGGTGCCCGACAGGCTCACGGTGGAGCGGCGGTGGAACAGGGCCGAACCTTCGAGCGCGCCCGAGTCGGGCAGCAGCTGCGCCTCCAGCCAGAAGCTCGCGGCCAGGCCGCCGCCCAGGTCCTCGGTGCCGCGAAAACCCAGCCGGCTCGGAACCAGGTTGCCACCCGAGGACATGGTGGTGGCCGAGGTGTTGCCGGCCTTGGCATGGGTGATGTTGAGATCGAGCGTGCCGAAGATGGTCACGCCGCTTTGGGCATGCGCTGCGGTGCCGAATGCACTGGCTGCGAAGCCGGCGACCAGCGCCCAGGCGGCACGCGAAGCGGGGGTGGGGAAGGCGCGGGCAGGCCGGGCAGGCTGGGCGAGTGGCAGGTGGGGGTTCAAGCTTGTCTCCTGTTTTGTACGGATCGCACCGCTTCGGGCGGCGACAGGACGGATGCTAGGGACCCTCATCAATATCTGGAAATACTGTTTTTGGATCAAAATCAGTACCAAAAAAGTATGAATACCCCCTGACAACCCTGACCCACCGGAGCCCCCGTATGGAAATGCGCCATCTGCGCTACTTCGTGGCCGTGGCCGAAGAGCTCAACTTCACGCGTGCGGCCCTGCGGCTGCACATCGCCCAGCCGCCGCTGAGCACGCAGATCCGCGCGCTTGAAGAGGAGATCGGCGCCGAGCTTTTCGTGCGCGATACGCGGCGCGTGTTCCTGACCCAGGCAGGCAAGGAGTTTTTGGTGCGCGCCCGAGCCATCCTGGCGGCCGCCCAGGCCGCCACGGAGGCGGCGCGCAGCGCCTCGGCCGGCATCTTCGGGCGCATCGCGCTCGGGGTCACGGCCTCGGCCATGTTCACCGAGCGCCTGCCGCGCGCGCTGCGCGGCTTCGGCCAGGACCACGCCCATGTGGAGATCGACCTGCAGGAGATGGCCTCCGTGGCGCAGCTGGGTGCGCTGTACGAGCGCGCGCTGGACGTGGGCATCTTGCGCAAGCCCGACATGCGCCCGCCCGAGGGCGTGCACCTGGAGCAGTGGTACCGCGCCCCGCTGGTCGCGGCCGTCCCTGAAGGGCATGCGCTGGCCCGCCAGGACGGCGTCGCCATGGCCGACCTGGCGGACGAGGCCCTGATCACCTACCCGCGCGATGCCGGCATCGGCCTGTACTGGCCGGTGATGCAGCTGTGTGCGCAGGCCGGCTTTCGCCCGCGCGTGGTGCGCGAGGCGCGCGAGCCGGCCTTCATGGTCGGCCTGGTGGCTGCCGGCCTGGGCATCGCCATCGTGCCGCAGGACACGCGCTGCATGGCCCTGGAAGGCGTGGCCTACAAGCCCATCACCGAGCAGGACGCGGCGTCCACCCTGTACCTGGCCTACCGCGCCGCCGACACCGACCCGCACACCGAGGCCATGCTGGCCACGCTGCGTGCGGTGGCCAGCACGCCATAACGCGCAAGCCCCTTGCCGTCAGACAGGCCCGAGCACTTGCTGCAACGATTCAAAGGCCCGCCGGCGGTGAAGCTGGCACGGCCCACGCCAGCGCCCCCGCGCAAGGGCCGCCCCGCCGCGCTGGGGGCGTCCCCCTGAGGGGGAAGGCGCGAAGCGACTCAGGGGGTTAGCCCAAATTTATACGGGCGAACTTGCGCTTGCCCACCTGCACCACGTAGGTGCCGGCGTCGAGCTTGAGGCCCTTGTCGCTGACCACGCTGCCATCCACGCGCACACCGCCGCCATCGATCAGGCGACCGGCTTCGGTGCTGGAAGGCGCGAGGCCCGCAGACTTGAGCAACGCGCCGATGCCCATCGGCGCGCCGGTCAGGCTGACTTCGGGAATCTCGTCGGGCACGCCGCCCTTGCTGCGGTTGTTGAAATCCTGCTCGGCCGCCTCGGCGGCCGCCGCGCTGTGGAAGCGCGTGGTGATCTCCTTGGCCAGCATGACCTTGGCATCCTTGGGATTGCGCCCACCCGCCACCTCGGCCTTGAGGGCCGCGATCTGCTCCAGGGACAAGAAGGACAGCAGGGTGTACCAGTCCCACATCAGCGTGTCCGAGATCGACAGCACCTTGGCGAACATGGTGTTGGGCTCTTCGGTGATGCCGATGTAGTTGTTCTTGGACTTGGACATCTTGTCCACGCCGTCCAGGCCCACCAGCAGCGGCATGGTGAGCACACACTGCGGCTCCTGGCCATACTCCTGCTGCAGGTGGCGGCCCATGAGCAGGTTGAACTTCTGGTCCGTGCCGCCCAGTTCCAGGTCGCTCTGCAGGGCCACCGAATCATAGCCCTGCATCAGCGGGTACAGGAATTCGTGCACCGCAATGGACTGGCCGGTGGTAAAGCGCTTGTGGAAGTCGTCGCGCTCCATCATGCGCGCCACCGTGTACTTGGCCGCCAGCTGGATCATGCCGCTGGCGCCCAGGGGCTCGCTCCACTCGCTGTTGTAGCGGATCTCGGTCTTCGCCGGGTCCAGCACCATGCTGGCCTGGCGGTAGTAGGTCTCGGCGTTGGCCTTGATCTGCTCGGCCGTGAGCGGCGGGCGCGTGCTGTTGCGGCCCGAGGGATCGCCGATCAGGCTGGTGAAATCCCCGATCAGGAAAATCACCTGGTGGCCCAGATCTTGCAACTGCCGCATCTTGTTGAGCACCACCGTGTGGCCGATGTGGATGTCGGGTGCCGTGGGGTCCAGGCCCAGCTTGATGCGCAGGGGCTTGCCCGTGGCCTCCGAGCGCGCGAGCTTTTTGACCCATTCGTCCTGGGGCAGCAGTTCCTGCACGCCGCGCAGCGAGATTTCAAGCGCCCGTCCTACACCATCGGAAACCGGCATCGTTGTAACAGCAGATTGATTCATAAGGGTTTTTTGGGATGTCTATACAGCGTGCACCGCTATACTCCAGCCCACATTGCGAAGGCGGATTCTAATGGGCCCGCTGTTTCGACCCGCCTCGTGCCCTGTCGAATCGCTGCAAACAGACAGTCTGTGCGCCTGGCCTTGCCCCGCATTCACACCGGGGAAGTGCCAGGAGACCACTCTCATACTGGGGATAGACCTTTGATTCACGGCTTGACCACCGCCAGCGCGGCTTTGCTAGACCGACTGTCCCAGAGCATCCAACAACATCCCAAACGCATCACCGCCGCCATCGCAGCACTGCTGCTCACGGGCGGCGGCGGCGCGTTTGCCGTGGCCTCGTTTGCGCCCGATCCGGCCGACATGCCCGTGCGCATGGTCAACTACCCGGTGGAATCGCTGGCCGAGAACCTGGTGCTGGGCCAGCTCGACGCGCCCGGCTTCTCGCTGTTCCGCTCCGAGCAGGTGCGCAGCAGCGACACCCCTGAATCCCTGTTGCAGCGCATGGGCGTGGCCGACCCGGCCGCCGCCGCCTTCCTGCGCGGTGACAACACCGTGCGCCAGAACATGCTGGGCCGCACCGGCCGCTTCGTGTCGGCCGAGACCACCGATGATCACCGCCTGGTGCGCCTGACGGCCCGCTGGGTGCCGGACGACAGCGGCAACTTCCGCCGCCTGATCGTGGAGCGCACGGGCGAAAAATTCAGCTCGCGCGTCGAAACGGCCAAGCTCACGACCAGCAGCCGCCTGGCCGGTGGCGTGATCAACAGCTCGCTGTTCGCCGCGACCGACGCCTCCAACATCCCCGATGCCGTGGCCGTGCAGATGGCCGAGCTGTTCTCGGGCAACATCGATTTCCGCCGCTCGCTGCGCAAGGGCGATCGCTTCTCGGTGGTCTATGAGACCCTGGAAGCCGATGGCGAGCCGCTGAGCAGCGGCCGCGTGCTGAGCGCCGAGTTCGTCAACAACAACAAGACCCACCAGGCCATCTGGTTCCAGGAAGCCAACGCCACCAAGGGCGCCTACTACACGCTGGATGGCGAAAGCATGCGCCGCGCCTACCTGACCTCCCCGGTGGAGTTCTCGCGCGTGACCAGCGGCTTCAAGATGCGCATGCACCCCATCCTGAAGACCTGGCGCGCCCACCTGGGCACCGACTTCGCGGCCCCCACGGGCACGCCCGCGCGCACTGTGGGCGACGGCGTGGTGGAGTTCGCCGGCGTGCAGAACGGCTTCGGCAACGTGGTCTTCGTGAAGCACCGCAACCAGCATGTCACCGTCTACGCCCACCTGAGCCGCATCGACGTGCGCCAGGGCCAGTCGGTCGAGCAGGGCCAGACCATCGGCGCCGTGGGCTCCACGGGCTGGGCCACCGGGCCGCACCTGCACTTCGAGTTCCGCGTGAACGGCGTGCACCAGGATCCCCAGACCATCGTGGCCGCCAGCGAAGCCGCAGCCCCCGTGTCCAAGGCCGGCCGCCCCGCCTTCGACCGCCTGGCATCGGCCATGCGCATCCAGCTCTCGGCCGCCGCGTCGATCGAACAGGCCAGCGCAGAGTAAGCAAGCATCCTTCGGCCATGTCCGAGCTGTACATCGGCCTGATGTCCGGCACCTCGCTCGACGGAATCGACGGGGTGCTGGCAGACTTCTCCAGAGGCCGCATGGTGGTGAGCCACCATGCCAGCGCACCCTTCACCCAGGAACTGCGCGCGGAACTCCTGGCCCTGAACACCCCCGGCAGCGACGAGCTGCACCGCGCCGCCCTGGCCGGCAATGGCCTGGCCCGTGCCTATGCCGGCGTGGTGCACGCCCTGCTGGAACGCAGCGGGCTGCCTCCCGGCGCCATCCGCGCCATCGGCGCCCATGGCCAGACGGTACGCCACCGGCCGCAGGAATTCGACGGCACGGGCTACACCCTGCAACTCAACAGCCCTGCCCTGCTGGCAGAGCGCACGGGCATCGCCGTGGTGGCGGATTTCCGCAGCCGCGACGTGGCGGCGGGTGGCCAGGGTGCACCGCTGGTGCCGGCCTTCCACCGCGGCGTGTTCGGCCGCGCGGGCGAAACCGTGCTGGTGCTCAATATCGGCGGCATCTCCAACCTCAGCGTGCTCGCAGCCGATGGCCAGGTGCGCGGCTTCGATTGCGGGCCCGGCAATGCGCTGATGGACCATTGGTGCCAGCTGCATACCGGCCAGCCCTATGACGCTGCCGGCGCCTGGGCCGCCAGCGGGCAGGTGCTACCCGAGCTGCTGGCCTTGCTGCGGCAGGAGCCGTTCCTGCACAAGCTGCCGCCCAAAAGCACCGGTCGCGACCTGTTCAATCCTGCGTGGCTGGCCACCCGGCTCGACGCTTTTGCGGCCTGCGCCCCCCAGGACGTGCAGGCCACGCTCACGGAGTTCACGGCCCTCGCGTGCGCCGCCGATGTGCAGCGCCATGGCGCAGGCGCCCAGACCCTGGCGGTGTGTGGTGGCGGCGCCCTCAACACCCACCTGATGGCACGCCTGCAAGCGGCCTGCCCCACCCTCCAGGTCATCGCCACAGACGCACTGGGCCTACCGGCACTGCAGGTCGAGGCCGCCGCCTTCGCCTGGCTGGCGCGCCAGGCCATCGGGGGACAGCCGGGCAACCTGGCCAGCGTCACCGGCGCGGCCGGTGGGCGCATCCTGGGCGCCCTCTACCCCGCCTGAAGCACCTTCAGCCGTGGTCTGCGGCGTCGGCCGTGGTCGCGGCCTTGCTGCTGGCCCGGTCCTCGGGCGAGAGCTGCCAGAAGATGGCGGCCGAGGCCACCGTGATGAGCCCCATGCAGACGAAGGTGGACTGGAAGGCCGAGAGCGTGTGCCCGGCATCCGGCGGCTGGAAGAAGGCGGTGAACGCCGCCAGCACCGCACCGGCCGCAGCCACCCCCATGCCCATGGCCAGCATCTGCACCATGGACAGCAGGCTGTTGCCGCTGCTGGCCATGGCGTGGTCCAGGTCCTTGAGCGTGACGGTGTTCATGGCCGTGAACTGCAGCGAATTGACGGCACCGAAGACCGCCAGTTGCAGCACGCGCAGCCACAGCGGCTGGGCCGGGTCGGCCAGGCCGAAGCTGGCCATCACCAGGCCCACCATCAGCGTGTTGCCCACCAGCACCTGGCGGTAGCCGAAGCGCGTGATCAGCGGCGTGGTGAAGCGCTTCATCGACATGCCGGCAATGGCCACCGGCAGCATCATCATGCCGGCCTGCAGGGGCGAGTAGCCCATGGTGACCTGCATCAAGAGCGGGATCAGAAAGGGCATGCAGGAACTGCCCAGGCGCGAGAACAGGTTGCCCAGGAGGCCGATGCGCAGGGTGTCCACCGAGAACAGACGCGGAGAGAACAGCGGGTCGGCGCGGCGCGCCGCGTGCAGCCAGTAGGCGACCAGGCTGGCCAGGCCGAAGACCATGAGCACCAGCACGCTGGCCTGGCGCAGGCCCATGCTGGCCAGCCCGTCGAGCGCCAGCGACAGGGACACCATGCCGAAGGCCAGCATCAGGTAGCCCGCCAGGTCGAAGCGGGTGACGAAAGTGACAGGCTCGCCGGGCATGTAGCGCAGCGTGGCGATGCAGCCCACCAGCCCCACGGGCACGTTGATCAGAAAGATCCAGTGCCAGGACACGGCCTCCACCAGCCAGCCACCGAGCGTGGGCCCGATCAGCGGGCCGATGAGGCCGGGAATGGCCACGAAGCTCATGGCCTGCAGGAACTGCTCGCGCGGAAAGGTGCGCAGCACCACCAGCCGGCCCACGGGCAGCAGCAGCGCCCCGCCCAGGCCCTGCACCACGCGCGCCGCCACCAGCTGTGCCAGGTTCTGCGCCAGGGCGCAGCACACCGAGCCGATCACGAACAGCACGATGGCCGAGAAGAAGACCCGGCGCGAGCCAAAGCGGTCGGCCAGCCAGCCCGAGGCCGGGATCAGCATGGCCATGGCCAGCGAGTAGGCCACCACCACCGACTGCATCTGCAGCGGGCTCTCGCCCAGGCTCTTGGCCATGGCGGGCAGCGCGGTGTTGACGATGGTGGCATCCAGCGTCTGCATGAAGAAGCCGACGGCCACCAGCCAGAGGAGGACTTTGCGCGAGGGTTCTTGCTGCATGCGGTGCCAGGCTAAGAGGGAATCGAACGCCCCAAATGAAAAGCCGCCCGAAGGCGGCTTGCTGGGTGGACCTGGGCCGTGGTGGGCACGGCCTGGATTCCTCAGGCGGAGAAGCTCGAACCGCAACCGCAGGTGGTCGTGGCGTTGGGGTTCTTGATCACGAATTGGGCGCCCTGCAGGTCTTCCTTGTAGTCGATCTCTGCGCCCACCAGGTACTGGTAGCTCATGGCGTCGATCAGCAGCGACACGCCATTCTTGGTCATGGTGGTGTCGTCGTCGTTCGTGATCTCGTCGAACGTGAAGCCGTACTGGAAGCCCGAGCAGCCGCCACCCTGCACGAAAACGCGCAGCTTGAGGTCGGGGTTGCCTTCTTCCGCGATCAGGTCCGCCACCTTCGCCGCCGCACTGTCGGTGAACAGGATGGGGGCGGGCATTTCGGTCTGGATGTTCTCGGCAACTGCGCTCATGGGTGGGACTCCGTTATCAGGGTTTGCGCCAATACTACTGCAAAGCAGTCGGAGATTCAGGGGCCGCCGGCTTTGACGACAACTGCAGTGGGGGCTTTTCGTCGGCCACCACGGCCAGGGGGCACATCTGGCCCGTGATCATGGCGCCCTGGTGCATCTCCAGCGCCTTGTAGTGCACATTGCCCGTGATGCGCGCCTTGGGCTGCAGCTCCAGCAGATCGGCCGCATGGACCGGGCCGGTCACGGTGCCGTTGACGATCACATGGTCGGCATGCACGGCGCCCTCGACCCGGGCGGTCTCCGAGATCACCAGGATGCTGGGCTGCTCGGTGCCCGAGCGGATGTCGCCCACCACCTCGCCGTCGATGCGCATGCCCTCGCCGAACAGCACATTGCCGTCGATGCGGGTGCCATGGGCCACCAGGCTCTTGATCGGGGGCTGCTTCTTGCGGGAAAACATGGGCAAAACTCCTGGGTCAGGGATGGCGGCCCGCACGCGCCAGGGGCGCCGGCAGGCAGTCGTCCATCCGCAGCAAAAATGAAAGGCAGAACCCTGGCTTGCCACCCGCAGCCCGGTGGCTGGCGGTGGGGCGGCGGCTATTCGGCCGCCAGGGCCATGGTCTGGGAGGTGCGCAGGTTGCTGCCATCCAGCACCCGCGCGGTCACGGTTTTTACCACGGCATCGGCGGGCAAGGTCAACAAGCCCTCCAGTCGCCGGTACTGGCGCAGCTGCAGCGCCGCGCCCTGGGGAAAGGTCTGGGTCCAGGGCTTGCCATCCTGCGTGCCTGCGAGCACCAGTTCCAGCCGGCCATTGAACTCCGGCGCATTGCGGGCCGCCTGGATCACCAGCACCTGCCAGCGCAGCTGCATGCCCCCCACGGTCTCGGCGTGCAGGCCGCGGATGGCCACACCTTCGGTGGAGCCGGCCGGAATGAGCCGCTCGAAGAAACCGAGGTCCTCGCGCAGCGTGCGGTTCTCGGCCTCGAGCTGCCGCACCTGGGCCATCAGGGTCTGCAGGGTGGCCCGGTCGGCGGTGAGGATGCTCTCGGCCGTCTGCGAGACGGCGTGCTGGCGCTGCGTCTCCTCGACCAGCCGCGCCACCTCGCCGCGCAGGCGCACCAGTTCCTCGCGCGCACCGGAATCGAGCCCCGCGATGGACTTGCCGAACTCGAAGGCCCACAGCGCCACGGCGGCGCACAGCCCGAAGACCACGGCCAGCAGCAGCCAGCGCACAGGCCAGGGCATGGCGCTGCGGATGGCCACGCGGGGGGCGCTGATGGTCAGCCGGCGGCGAAGAAGGCGCAAACGCATGGAAGGAGGAAGAAAAACGAAGAGCGCACCTTAAACGAAAAAACCGCCCGAAGGCGGTTTTTTTGCAAGGCAGACCAGGCTTAACGCTTGGAGAACTGCTTGGCGCGGCGTGCGGAGTGCAGACCGACCTTCTTGCGTTCCACTTCGCGGGCATCGCGCGTCACGAAGCCGGCTTGGCTCAGTGCGGGCTTGAGCGTCGCGTCGTAGTCGATCAGGGCGCGGGTGATGCCGTGGCGGGTTGCGCCGGCCTGGCCGGACTCACCACCACCGTGCACGTTGACCTGCACGTCGAAGGTTTCGACATGGTTGGTCAGCACCAGGGGCTGCTTGGCGATCATGATCGAGGTTTCGCGGCCGAAGTAGGACTGGATGTCCTTGCCGTTCACCGTGATCTTGCCAGTGCCCTTCTTCAGAAACACGCGGGCGACGCTGGACTTGCGACGGCCGGTGCCATTGTTCCATTCACCAATCATCTCAAGGCTCCTTAGATTTCCAGCGCCTTGGGCTGCTGGGCGGTGTGGGGATGCTCTGCACCGCCATACACCTTGAGTTTCTTGATCATTGCGTAGCCCAGAGGACCCTTGGGCAGCATGCCCTTGACGGCCTTCTCCAGCGCGCGGCCGGGGTGCTTGGCTTGCAGATCGCGGAAGTTCGTGGCCGTGATGCCGCCGGGGTAACCCGAGTGGCGGTAGTACACCTTGTCCAGGGACTTGGTGCCGGTGACCTTGAGCTTGGCTGCGTTGATGATGACGATGAAGTCACCGGTATCGACGTGAGGCGTGTAAATGGCCTTGTGTTTGCCGCGCAAACGGAGAGCAACTTCGCTGGCTACTCGTCCGAGGACCTTGTCGGTCGCGTCAATCACAAACCACTCGTGCACGACCTCAGCGGGCTTAGCGCTGAAAGTGGTAGTCATGAGTTTTCTCTCGAAAAGAGGGTTTGGCGGGTCCTTTTCCACGGTCGGTGCTTCTCTGTAGGAAGCCTCTTAGGTGGCATGAAATTCCTCGCCGCGGGACCACAAAAGCGCTGCGAAGCCCTCGATTATACGAATTACCAGGCCAGGCGCGCAAGCGTTGGCGCCAAACCCCTGCCACAGTCACCGGCCGCGCAGCCCAGGGCGCGCCACGGCCGCTCAGGGCGACTGGCGGCGGCGCGCCTCTTCGGCCTCGTAGCGGCGCTTGTTCTCCACGCAAATAGCGGATCCCGCCTGGGAGGGTTTCTGGCATTCGTTGTGGATGCACATCGGGCGCGCCAGGAAGCTGGCGTCGGCGCACGCCTCCTGGGGCGATGGCACGCGCACCGGCGCGGGGCGGGGGCGCTCCACCGGCGGTGGTGGCGGGGGCGGCGGGGGCGGCTCCTCGTGGACCACGACGGGCGCGGGCGCAGGCTCGGACGCCACGGCACGCTTGGGCTTGGGCGCGGGCTTGGGGAGCGCAGCCGCCGAGGCGGGGTCGGCCACCGCCGGCACGAGCGGCGCACTCGCCGCCATGGGAGCGGGTTCCGATGCCGGCACCAGCACGGCCACCGCCTCGGAGGCCGCAGGCGCCGGCTCGGCCATCTCGGTGATGATGTCGTCGACCGGTGCCGCCTTCTGGCCACGGCCCTGCGACCACCAGACCCCGGCGGCCGCCACGGCCAGGCCCGCAGCCCCCAGCACCAGCCAGACCGGCATCCGGTTCGGGCTGCGGCCGGTACGCGCCGCCAGGGCCGCGCTGGCGCGCTCGGACTCGGTGAGCGCGGCGCGCACCCGGCCCGCCGCGCCACTGGACTCGCCACGGCCATGGCGCGCCGCCTTGCGCTCTGCGCCGGGCACGGGCACCTCCAGGACCTGGGTATCGACGGGGTCCATGAAAACGGTGTCGGCCGCGCCCCGCTGCACGGTGTCGGGGTATTCCTCGGCCGGGGCTTCTTCGGTTTTCGCCTCCAGCGCCTTGTTCGCCTGGGCTTCGATCTGGGCCACGATGGCGGGCGCCGCCGTCACGTCCACGGTCGGGGTCAGCAGGCCGGGCCCGGGCTGGTCGGCGGGCTCCACCCAGATGTCGCCCAGGTCGGCGCGGAAGTCGAAATGCTCCACGCCCTCGGGCGGCGTGGTCATCTCCATCAGCTGCAGGAAGGCGTCGATGCTCTGGGGCCGGTCCTCCGGCTTGAGCGAGAGCGCCTGCGAGATCGCGGCCACGAATGCCGGCGAATACTCGACCCCCAGCTGCTTCCTGACGGTCTTGGCCACGCGAGCGAACGGCACCATGCGGTCCTTGATGGAGCGCAGCGTGGCCGGCAGGGGCGTGTCATTGCACAGGCAGCCGTGCACCACGGCCGCCAGCGAGTACAGGTCGCTCCAGGGGCCCTGGCGCAGGTCGTCGTCGCCTTCGGAGTACTGCTCGATGGGGGCGTAGTTCACCTTGAGCACGGCCGTGTGCTTGTGGTCCTTGTCGTTGATCGCATGGCGCGCCGCGCCCAGGTCCAGCAGCACCGGCGGACCGCTGTCCTGCAGGAAGATGTTGTCGGGCGAGATGTCGCGGTGCAGGGTCTTGCCCTCGTGCAGCACGCGCAGGGCGCCCAGCACCGACCACAGCAGCTTGCGCAACCATTCCTCGGTGGGCGGCGTGCGCATCTGGGCGCGCGCCTGCTTGAAGGTCATGCCCGAGTACAGCGGCATGACCATGTAGGCGGTGTTGTTGGCCTCCCAGAAGCGAAACACCTTGACCAGGGAGGGGTGGTCGAACTGCGCCAGCAGGCGCGCCTCGCCCACGAAGGATTCGAGGCCGGCATGGAAGGTCTGCTGGTCCGACGAAGAGCGCACCCACAGGGACTGCCCCTGGGCGCGCCCGGCCAGCGCCGATGGCATGTACTCCTTGATCGCCACCGCCCGGTGCAGCGAGTGGTCGAAGGCCTTGTAGACCATGCCGAAGCCACCCACGCCCAGCAGCGCCAGGATCTCGAACTCGGCCAGCCGCGTTCCAGGCGGCAGCGCATCGACATGGCTGACGGCGCTGGCAGGAGCAGGAACAGAGGTTTCGGTCATTGTGAGAACAGGCTGGGCGGGGAGGTCGCCGGAACAGCGGCCAGGGAACTGCTGCGAGGGGCCGCCCCGCGGCACCAGCGATCATGAGGCATGACAGCCGGTGGCATTGAAACAAAAAGCCACATATCTGCCAAAAACGTCACGCAGCAACCTCCCAGCACGCAATTCTGCCCTGTCCTGCATTGTCCGTGCCACCTGTGGCGGCTGAAAGCCCTGATTGACGGGTGTTGTGCGGTCTGATGGCCCCGAAATCGTGGTCCGGGAGCGGACACTCGTTACCATTGGGGCATGTTCAGTTACCGCCACGCCTTCCATGCAGGCAACCACGCCGACGTGCTCAAGCACACGGTGCTGATTGCCACCCTGCAGTACCTCACCGAGAAAGACGCGGCCCTGACCGTGCTGGACACCCATGCAGGTGCCGGCCTGTACCGGCTGGATGGCGACTACGCCAGCACCAGCGCCGAAGCGGCCGACGGCATCGCCCGGCTGGTCGCGCCCGATGCGCCTGCACTCAAGCCCGCCCTGCAAGCCTATGTCGACATGGTGCGCGCCTTCAACCAGGGCGCGGCCACGCGCGTCTACCCCGGCTCGCCCTTCATCATGCAGCGCCTGCTGCGCGACCACGACAAGCTCAAGCTGTTCGAGCTGCACCCCACCGACCTGCGCGCGCTGGCCGGCAATGTGGCCCAGCTCGAAGCGGGGCGCCAGGTGGCGGTGCTGCACGAGGACGGATTCGAAGGCCTCAAGAAGTTCCTGCCCCCACCGGCCCGCCGTGCCCTGGTGCTGTGCGACCCCAGCTACGAAATGAAGAACGACTACGCCAAGGTGCTCGACATGGCGGCGGATTCGCTCAAGCGTTTTGCCACCGGCACCTATGCCTTCTGGTACCCGATCATCCCGCGCCCGGAAGCCCATGACCTGCCGCGCCGCCTGAAGACCCTGGCCACCAAGGCGGGCAAGGGCTGGCTGCATGCCACGCTGACCGTCAAGTCCAGCAAGATGGGCGAGACCGCCAGCGGCGAAGCCAAGCGGCCCGGCCTGCCGGCCAGCGGCATGTTCCTGATCAACCCGCCCTTCACGCTCAAGGCGGCACTCAAGGAAGCCCTGCCCCAGATGGCCGAGCTGCTGGCACAGGACCGCAACGCCACCCACACGCTGGAGTCCGGCGGATAACCCGCGCGCTGCCCCTCAGGGGGCGCGCAGCAGGCGCGGGGCACCGGTGCGGCGACCACTGGCCGCGGGTGCCTGCGCCTCACGGGCCTCGGGCAGTGCAAAGCGCTGGGGCAGGTTGTTCAGGGGCGCGGGTGGACAGGTCACGGCATCGGCCCCCAGAGGGAATACGTCCACGGGCTTGAGCCCCCCTTGCACCCCCAGGGCCACGGCCGCACCGCGGCTCAGGTCCACGATGCGGTTGGCCACATGCGGACCCCGGTCGTTGACCCGCACCACCACGCCCCTGCCGGTTTCCCGGTCGCGCACGCAGATGCGGGTGCCGAAGGCCAGCGTGCGGTGCGCCGCCGTCATGGCGTTCATGTCGAAGAGTTCGCCGCTGGCCGTGCGCCGCCGATGGAAGCGCTGGCCATACCAGGAGGCCAGGCCCGTCTCCAGGGGGCCCTCGTCGGCGCCGTCGTCTTCGTCTTCTTCCATGTCCGCGGCCTCCGCCGTCAGGCTGGGGCGGGACAGCCCTTGCGCCCCGACCGACCCCGGGCGCAATGGCAGGGTCTCGGCCGGATCCGGCGGTACCTTGAGGTCGCTGCCCGTGGCGCCATCCAGGCGCAAACCCACTTCCTCAGCCCACGCGACGGGCCACCCCAGCAGGCAGGCCAGCACCGCGCAGGCAATTCCCCGCGAAAGATCAGCGCTTGCAGCGCGCAAGAAACGCCTCTTCAAAACGCTTCAGGTCCGCTCGCTCGCCCTCCGTGAGGTCCGTGCGGGCTTTCTTGCTGTTCAGGATGCGCTGCGACTCGGCGCATTGCTGGGCTTTGCGGGCGTCCATTTCGCTGGCCGACTGGGCCGCCATCTGGGCGGATCGCTCCTCCTCGCGGCGCTGCCGGTCTCCATCGCGCCGCTCCCGATAGAAGCGATCGGAAGCGTCCTGCTCCTCCTGGGCGCAGTCGCGGCGGTATTCGTTGCGCATGCCCTGCACCACGTCCGGCGCGATCTTGCGCGAATAGGCATTGCGGATGTTCTCGTCCAGCGAACGGCAGCGCCCGCTCATGTAGCTGTAGTGGTCCGGCTCGCTCGGGGCCGTGCGCACCGTCGTGGGACGGGAAGGCTGGCTGTAGGAGTAGGACGGCTGCGAGGGCCCGGCTTCAATCGTCCGGGTGGTGCTGCCTTCCAGACAAGGGCGGGACAGGGAATAGTTGTTCCCGTTGGCATCGCGGCAGTGGTAGCGCGTCTGCGCGCCCACGCTCGACACACCCAGGGCCCCCAGCAGGACCAGCATCACGGCAAATACAACCTTCATGGCGCACCAGAAAAAATGAAACAAAGGGTGTGAATATTACCGTTGGACACCACTCACAGCACCAGGCGGCGGCAAATTTCCAGGGTGGCAGCGCTCTGGTTCATGGTGTAGAAGTGCAGCGCCGGCACGCCGGCACTGCGCAGCCGGTCGCACAAATCCGTCACCACATCGAGGCCAAAGGCCTTGATGCTGGCCGTATCGTCGCCAAAGGCCTGCAGGCGCAAGCGGATCCAGCGCGGGATCTCGGCGCCACAGGCGTCCGAAAAGCGCATCAGCTGGGTGGAACTGGTGATGGGCATGATGCCGGGCACCACCGGGATGCCGGCGCCCAGGGCCTGCGCATCGTCGACAAAGCGGAAATACGAGTCCGCGTTGTAGAAATACTGGGTGATGGCCACGTCGGCCCCGGCCTGGACCTTGGCCAGGTAGGCCCGGAGGTCCGATTCGGGCGAGCGGGCCTGGGGGTGCACCTCGGGGTAGGCCGCCACCTCGATGTGGAAGTCGCGCCCGGTCTCGGCGCGGATGAAGGCCACCAGGTCGCTCGCGTACTGGAACTCGCCGCCCGCGCCGTAGCCACTGGGCAGGTCGCCGCGCAGCGCCACCAGGCGCTTGACGCCCATGGCCTTGAGCTCGGCCAGCTGCGTGCGCACCGATTCACGCGTGGCGCCGATGCACGAGAAATGCGAGGCCGCAGGCACACCCTCGGCCAGGATCTCGCGCACGGTGCTGAAGGTGCCCTCCTGCGTGGAACCGCCCGCACCATAGGTGACGGAGCAGAACTCGGGGTTCAGCGCATACAGCTGCTGGCGCTCGGCGCGCAGCTTGTCGGCGCCCGCAGCTGTCTTGGGCGGAAAGAATTCGAGGCTCACCGGAAAACCGGTGGCCTGCGCCTTGGCTGCATTCATGCGGCCCTCCTTGCAAAAACAAAGAACTCGCGGTTGCCATCGCCACCGCTGATGGGGCTGTCCAGCCAGGACTGCACGGAAAGGCCCAGTTCGGCGCAGCAGTCGCGGATGCGCTGCTCGACCACCGCGTACAGGGACTCGTCGCGCACGATGCCGCCCTTGCCCACCTGGCCGGGCTGCAGCTCGAACTGCGGCTTGACCAGCATCAGCAGGGCGCTGCCAGGCTTCATCAGCGGCACCAGTGCGGGCAGAACGAGCGTGAGCGAGATGAAGGACAAATCCCCGGTGACCAGGTCGAACGCGGGCGTGATGTCCACGTCTTCGCGCCCGGCGCGGCGGCGGCGCTCCGTGGGCACGGTGCCCTCGGCCCGCGCGCGTGCCTTGGCTACACGCTCGGCCTTGAAGGCCTCCACGTCCTGCTCCTTGGCATCGTCGCTGTCGTCGTACTCGTCTCCCACTTCGCCGCCATTGCGCATCCAGGCATAGGGCGCCACGGGCTGGGTGTCGTTGTCCTCGACCTCGGTTTCCACATGCTCGGACAAGGCTTCCTCGCAGCCTTCCTGCAGCGATTCGGCGGTCATGGCGCGGGCGTTGAGCCCTTCCACGCCGACCACGCGCGGGTCGTTGCGCAGCCGCTCGTGCAGTTGGCCGTGGCCCACGTCCACGCCGATCACCTGGGCCGCCCCGTGCTGCAGCAGGCAGTCGGTGAAACCGCCGGTGCTCTGGCCCACGTCCAGGCAGCGCAGCCCCTTCGGAGACAGCTGCGTGGCCGCCAACGCCCCTTCGAGCTTGAGACCACCGCGCGAGAGGTACTTCGCCTCGGCAGCGTCGAGCAAGCGCAGTTCGGCCACGGACGGGATCTCGTCGCCGTTCTTGGCGACCTTCTGCCAGGGCGACAGCGGCGACAGGCGCCATTCGACCCCGGCCGCAATCAGGCGCTGCGCCTGCGAGCGGGTCGTCGCGTGGCCGGATTCCACCAAAAATACATCTGCGCGCATGCGTCAGTCACTCACTCTTACGTCTGAAGGCCATGGAAGGCGCGCCCGCCAGGGCGCGCCTGTCCCGTGCCACCAGGGCACGGGCACCGACTACCGATCAGTAGCGGTAGGTGTCGGGCTTGTAGGGGCCCGACTTGTTCACGCCGATGTAGGCGGCCTGCACATCCGTCAACTCGGTGAGCTGGGCGCCGACCTTCTTGAGGTGCAGGCGCGCGACCTTCTCATCCAGCACCTTGGGCAGCACGTAGACCTTGCCGGCCTGGTAGGCATCCTGCTTGGTGAACAGCTCGATCTGCGCAATGGTCTGGTTGGCAAAGGAGCTGGACATCACGAAGCTCGGGTGGCCCGTGGCGCAGCCCAGGTTCACCAGACGGCCCTTGGCCAGCAGCGTGATGCGCTTGCCGTCGGGGAAGATCACATGGTCCACCTGGGGCTTGACCTCTTCCCACTGGTACTTCTCGATCGACGCGACGTCGATCTCGTTGTCGAAGTGGCCGATGTTGCAGACGATGGCTTCGTTCTTCATGGCCACCATGTGCTCGTGGCGGATCACATCCTTGTTGCCGGTGGTGGTGACGAAGATGTCGGCCTTGTCGGCGGCGTATTCCATGGTCACGACCTTGTAGCCTTCCATCGCGGCCTGCAGGGCGTTGATGGGGTCGATCTCGGTCACCCAGACCTGGGCGCGCAGGGCGGCCAGCGCCTGGGCGCAGCCCTTGCCCACGTCACCGTAACCGGCCACCACGGCGATCTTGCCGGCGATCATCACGTCGGTGGCGCGCTTGATGCCGTCCACCAGCGACTCACGGCAGCCGTAGAGGTTGTCGAACTTGCTCTTGGTCACCGAGTCGTTCACGTTGATGGCGCGGAACAGCAGCGTGCCCTTGGCGGACATTTCGTTGAGGCGGTGCACGCCGGTGGTGGTTTCCTCGGTCACGCCGATGATCTCGGCCGACTTGCGCGTGTACCAGGTGGGGTCCTGCGCGATCTTGGCCTTGATGGCCGCGAACAGGATGCGCTCTTCCTCGCTGCCGGGGTTGGCCACCACGGACAGGTCCTTCTCGGCGCGCTGGCCCAGGTGCATCAGCAGCGTGGCATCGCCGCCGTCGTCCAGGATCATGTTGGGGCCTTCGCCGGCAGCGCCCTTGGCGCCGAATTCGAAGATGCGGTGCGTGTAGTCCCAGTACTCTTCCAGCGACTCGCCCTTGACGGCGAACACCGGCGTGCCGCCAGCGGCAATGGCGGCGGCAGCGTGGTCCTGCGTGGAGAAGATGTTGCACGAAGCCCAGCGCACATCGGCGCCCAGGGCCTTGAGGGTCTCGATCAGCACGGCCGTCTGGATGGTCATGTGCAGCGAGCCGGTGATGCGGGCGCCCATCAGGGGCTGGCCGGCGGCGAATTCCTCGCGGATGGCCATCAGGCCAGGCATCTCGGTTTCGGCGATGCGGATTTCCTTGCGGCCCCATTCGGCCAGGCCGATGTCGGCAATGATGCAGTCGGTGTTGACCGGGGCGTTGACGCGTGCGTTCATGGTGGTGTGCTCCAAAGCATGATTGAAAGACCACATTCAGCGCGGGGGATGAGACGGTAGGCTCACTCACCACACGAGAAGTGGATGAGCGTCGTTGCTAGATGACTCCGAGCCTCACGCCCCGCCAGTGCTGGGGACGCTGCAACGCTCCTCGGATGCGCGCATTATAAGGCTACAGAAGCACCACATGGCCTGCCTGCGGGTCGATGCGGCCCGCGTGCAGGTCATCCACCAGGGTCTGCGCCGCGGCAAAGCCCTGGTGCTCGTGCACCCGCATCCAGGGCTGGCGCGGGTCGCTGATGCGCTCGATGAAGGCGCGCTGCGCGGCGTTGAACTTCTGGTTCACCACTTCCGGGCCCCAGTCGGCATTGCGCTTCTTGATCTGCACGGGCGCGAAGTAGAACGCCGGAGCGGGCCCGGGCAAGGCGGCATCGCGCAGGAACTGCGTGTTCTGCGCCGAGCCGGCATAGCAGTCGTAGACCAGCGCAGCGCCCAGGTGGTGGTGCACGCGTGCACGCAGGTCCTCATCGCCCGAAAAATCCACATACAGCGTGGGCACGGTCGTCTCCAGCGCCTCCAGTTCGCCATAGGCGACGGTACGCTCATAGCAGCCCAGGCCCTGCACAAAGGCACGGTTGCGTTCGGACGTCAGTGCCACGCGCTCGATACCGCCCTCCTGCGCCAGGCAGAACGCCGTGCCGAAGGCGGTCTTGCTCGATGCGCTGGAGAACACCAGCCGCCGGGCGCCGAAGAAGTGGTTGTCCGCCAGGAAGTCGGCGAGCATGAAGGAGGTGATGAACAGCGGCCGCACCAGCATCTGCCAGTTCTCGTCTGCGGCACGGTAGGCCGGGTCGGCGCTGGTGCGCGTGTACTGGTTGTAGGCCGAGGTCAGGCCCTGGCGGTGCTCCGCGCCGTCGTAGAAGCCGCGCGCCGTCACGCGCACGGGCTGCATGCGCAGGTGGCTGGCGATGGGCCAGTAGCCGTAGAAGCGCTCGCCCACGGCCACGCCCTCGACATCGGAGGCGATCACCTCGGCAAAGCCCCACACCGGCATGTGGCCCCAGCCCGCTTCGCCGGTGGGAAAGAAGTCCCAGTAACGCATGGCATCGCCGAAGGCCGCGTAGGTGATGTTGTTGGTGGTCACGGCCACGCGATCCACGCGCAAAATGGCCTCACCGGGCTGCAGCGGCGCCAGGGGCAACTGCTCGGTGCGGGTGTGATTCAATGCATTCTTGTCGGTCAACAGGCGGGTCTGCATGGTCATGGGATGTCTCCGGTTCGGTGGTGGATATGCGCTGCAGCCACTGTATGGCGCCCTGCCCGGCTGCGGGTTCGGAAACCGATGAAGGCCCTGCCCGCCAGCCCCACAACCGCCGCCAGGCCCCTGAAGCGGCCGCGCCAGGCGCGCGCCCGCTTCACCGTGCAGGCCATCTACGACGCCTTTGTTCGGATTTGGCAGCGCGACGGCTGGGACAAGCTCACCACGCGCAACGTGGCGCTGGAGACCGGCATTGCCGTGGGCACGCTCTACGACTACTTTCCCAACAAGACGGCCCTGCTCTCGGGCTATGTGCGCCACTGCATCGAGGCCCTGCTCGCGGCCATCGACCGCCAAGCCGTTCAGCCCACCGATATGCCCTGGGAGGAGCGCATCCACCACCTGGTGCGCCTGGTCTGCGGCGTGGATGCGCCCGAACTGCCCACCTTCCACCCCGACATGCTGGCACTGGAAGGCGCCATGGCCGAGGCGCACCACCACCGCCGCGCGCACGAGGAGCTGGCCGCCGCCTGGGGCCGGGTGCTCGCGGCCTGCACCGACCTGCCTCGGCAGCCGGGGCCCGAGATCGCACAGGCGCTGCACCTGTCGGCCTGGGGTGGCCGCCGCTATGTGCTGCTGCTCCAGCTGGACCCGGCCGCCATGCGGCAATGGGCCGCCGGCGTGGAGCAACTGTGCTGCGCCGCCATCCGGCAGGCCGCGCGCTGAGCTTGTCACCTGCGCGGCTGCCCGGCCCGGCAAGCCCGCCGACACTGGCGCCCTCACACACGAGGAGCATTCCATGGACCCGAAGGACAAGGTCATCATCGTCACCGGCGGCGCCAGCGGCATCGGCCGCAGCATGGCGCGGCGCTTTGCCGCAGAGGGCGCGCGCGCCGTGGTCGTGGCCGACCTGCAGCTGGAGGCGGCCCAGGCCGTGGCCGACGAGATCGGTGGCCTGGCCGTGCGCTGCGACGTGTCGCGCGAGGCGGACATCCAGGCCCTGGTGGCCACCACGCGCGAGCGCTATGGCCGTGTGGACGCCTACCTCTCCAACGCCGGCATCCTGGGCCGCCCGGGTGGCATCGAGCTCGAAGACCCGCTGTGGGACGCGATGTGGAACATCCACGGCATGGCCCATGTCTGGGCCGCGCGTGCCGTAGTGCCCGAGATGGTGGAGCGCGGCGAAGGCTTCTTCCTCGTCACGGCCTCGGCCGCCGGTCTGCTGACCATCGTCGAATCGGCCCCCTACGCCGTCACCAAGCATGCGGCCGTGGCCTTTGCCGAATGGCTGCGCATCGCCTACGGCCGCAAGGGCGTGGGCGTGGCCTGCCTGTGCCCGCAGTCGGTGCAGACCGCCATGGTCACGGGCGATGGCGGCTCGGCCTCGCACGACGGCATCCTGCCGCCCGAGCAGGTGGCGGGCGACGTGCTGGCCGCCATGCAGGACGGCCGCTTCCTGGTGCTGCCGCATCCCGAGGTGGCGCAGTACTTCCGCAACAAGGGCCAGGACTACGAGCGCTGGCTGGGCGGCATGCAGAAGATGTACGCACGCCACACCCAGGCGCATTGAGCCCCCGGCCAGAGACGGGGAGCGCGCGCCCGGTAAAATCGGCGGTTTCGGGCGCGTGAGCGCCTGCCGCGCCGACTGCCGCAGGCCCCTGCCGCAGCGAGCTGCCCACCCCTGCCCTCTCTTGGAATTCCCTGTGTCCTACGCCCCCGAAACACGGCGCCGCCGCACCTTTGCCATCATTTCCCACCCCGACGCGGGCAAGACGACGCTGACCGAAAAGCTGCTGCTGTTCTCGGGCGCGATCCAGATCGCGGGCGCGGTCAAGGGCCGCAAGGCCAGCCGCCACGCCACCTCGGACTGGATGGAGATCGAAAAGCAGCGCGGCATCTCGGTGGCCTCGTCGGTCATGCAGATGCTGTACCGCGAGCATGTGATCAACCTGCTCGACACGCCCGGCCACAAGGACTTCTCGGAAGACACCTACCGCGTGCTCACCGCCGTCGACTCGGCGCTGATGGTGATCGACGCCGCCAACGGCGTGGAAGCGCAGACGCGCCGCCTGATCGAGGTCTGCCGCCAGCGCGACACGCCCATCATCACCTTCGTGAACAAGATGGACCGCGAAGTGCGCGACCCGCTGGACATCATGGACGAGGTCGAGCGCGAGCTGGGCATGCCCTGCTGCCCCATGACCTGGCCCGTGGGCCAGGGCAAGGCCTTCGGCGGCATCATCAACCTGCGCACCAGGACCATGACGGTGTTCGAGTCCGGCAGCGAACGCCGCCCGCAGGATTTCGAATCCATTCCCCTGTCCGACGAAGCCACGCTGCGCGCGCGCTTCGGCGCTGAATTCGACGCGGCACTCGAAAGCATGGAGCTGGCCGTGGGCGCCTCGCCCGAGTGGGACCACGAGGCCTTCCTGGCCGGCAAGCTGACGCCCGTGTTCTTCGGCTCCGGGGTGAACAACTTCGGGGTGATGGAAGTGCTCGACGCCCTGGTCGACATGGCCCCGCCCCCCGGCCCGCGCGTGAGCACGCTGCAGGTCAACAAGCAGCCCGTGGTCAAGACCATCCAGCCCGAGGACGAAGGCTTTGCCGGCGTGGTGTTCAAGGTGCAGGCCAACATGGATGCCAACCACCGCGACCGCATCGCCTTCGTGCGCGTGGCCTCGGGCAAGTACACGCCGGGCATGAAGCTCAAGGTGCAGCGCAGCGCCAAGGAACTGCGCCCCACCTCGGTCGTGACCTTCATGTCGCAGCGCCGCGAGGCGGTCGAAGAGGCCTATGCGGGCGACATCATCGGCTTCACCACGCACGGCGGCGTGCAGCTCGGCGACACCATCACCGATGGCGCCAACCTGCAGTTCACCGGCCTGCCGTTCTTCGCCCCCGAGATGTTCATGACCGTGGTGCTCAAGAACCCGCTGCGCACCAAGCAGCTGCAGCAGGGCCTGGCCCAGTTGGGCGAGGAAGGCGCGATCCAGGTCTTCAAGCCCGATGCCGGCGGCAACATGCTGCTGGGCGCCGTGGGCCAGCTGCAATTCGAAGTGGTGCAGCACCGCCTGAAGGCCGAGTACGACGCCGACGTGCGCCTGGAAGGCTGCCAGTACACCGGCGCGCGCTGGATCACGGCCGACAATGCGGCCGACCTGCGCGCCTTCACCGACGCCTACCCGCTGCGCCTGGCGCACGATGCGGCCGACACGCTGGCCTACCTGTGCACCTCGCCCTACGACGTGCGCCTGGCGCAGGAGCGTTTTCCCAAGATCCATTTCCACCCGCTGCGCGAGCACGCCGGGCTGAGCCTGGGCAGCGCGAGCTGAGCCTACCGATGCAACCCCTGAGTGCATGGGCCCCTGCGGCCCACCGGCCGCTGGTCGGTGTCTTCACCGACATCGACGACACCCTGACCACCGACGGCGCCATCACGCCCGATGCGCTGCAGGCGCTGGGCGCGCTGCGCGCCGCCGGCCTGCACGTCATTCCCATCACCGGCCGCCCCGTGGGCTGGAGCGAGCCCTTTGCGCTGAGCTGGCCCGTGGACGCCATCGTGGCCGAGAACGGCGCCGTGGCGCTGCGCCGCGTGGCCGGCCCGGCGGGCGCGGCGCTGGCCAAGACCTACCAGCAGGACGAGCCCACGCGCACGGCCAACTACGCGCGCATGCAGCAGGTGCTGGCGCAGGTGGAGCGTGAAGTGCCGGGCGCACACCGCGCCACCGACTCGCCGGGGCGCGAGACCGACATCGCCATCGACCACAGCGAGTTCACCCAGTTGCCGCAAGAGGCCATCGACGCCGCCGTGCAGCGCATGCGCGCGGCCGGCATGAACGCCACGGTGAGCAGCATCCACATCAATGGCTGGTTCGGCGCGCACAACAAGCTCGAAGGCGCGCGCTGGGTCGTGCGCACACTGTTCGGCCGCGACCTCGATGCCGAGATCGGCCAATGGGTCTATGTGGGCGATTCGACCAACGACCAGCTCATGTTCCAGCACTTCGCGCACAGCGTGGGCGTGGCCAACATCGCGCGCTTCGTGCCGCAACTGGCGCACCTGCCGCGCTATGTGACCGAAGGCGAGCGCGGTGCCGGCTTCGCCCAGGTGGCGCAGCGCATCCTGGCGGGCGTGGCGACCGCCGCCTGACGGCACCAGGCCCGGCGCACATGGCCCGGCGCTCTGCCATCGCCTGGCTGGCCCTGGGCCTGTGCGCCCTGGGTGGCTACCTGTGGACGGCCCAGTACACACCCAGCCGGTTTTCCGTGCGCGCTGGCGGCCAGGAAGTGCATGACCGCAGCACCGGCCTGACCTGGCGCCGCTGCGCCGAGGGCATGGCATGGAGCGGCCTGGGCTGCACGGGCGAGCCCCAGACCTTCACCCAGATCGAGGCGGCCGACCATGCCGCACAGCAGGCCGGCTGGCGCCTGCCCACGGTGGGCGAGTTGCACACGCTGGTGGACGAGGCGCGCCGCGACCCTGCCATCGACACAGAGGCCTTCCCCGACACGCCGCCCACCTGGTTCTGGAGCGCCAGCCAGGCCAACAGCCGCATCACGCATGCCTGGCTGGTGCACTTCGGCGAAGGGCGCGCCAACATGGCGTTGCGGCTCAACCACCTGCCGGCGCGCCTGGTGCGGCGTTGAGCAGCTACAGGGCTTTGGTCAGCATGACGATCACGCGCGATTGGTTGACAGGGCCGAAGTAGTCCTTCTTGTTGGCGCCCACCACGGCCGCGCCCAGCGACAGGCCCGAGCCGAAGTCATAGGCACCGCCCACGCTGTAGTCGATGTAGTTGGGGGCCACGATGTCGCCACCGAAGCGCGTGTAGCCCACCGATGCCTTGACGGTGATCTTGGGCGCCACTTCCTGCGCGAAGGCCAGGTTCAGGTAGCCGGTGTTGCGGCCCTTGAAGCCGGGACCGGCGTAGGCGAAGTAGTCCTTGGACAGAGTGTGCGAGTACTTGGCGGTCACGGGGCCGAAGGTGGCGGCGCCATAGACTTCGGTGGTGTTGCCGTTGCTGTTGCCGGGGTAGATGTAGGTCAAGAGGCCCACGTCCAGATCGACCGAGCCGGCCTTGAACTTGTAGCCGCCGTAGATGTCGGACTCGATGGAGTTGCGAGGCAGCCAGTCGACGCTGGAGTTCCAGTTGCCTACATAGAAACCGGACTCGCCGAAGGCGTAGTCGAAGCCGCCCTGGATGGCGGGCTTGACGGCCTTGACCTTGGACGCATCCTGGTCCTGGCCGCGGAACTTGTAGTTGGTGGTCAGGCTGACGTTGCCCGTCAGCTGGGCACTGGCCAGCAGGGGGAAAGCGGTCAGCAGGGCCATGGCGAAAGGGGCACGGGGAAATTTCATGGGTTGCAATCAAACGCAGATGGACAGGGGATCGAGCGTAGGCAGTCAGCCATAAAGGCCGCATAAAAACTTCGGTGCCCGGCGTAAAGCTTTTGCCAGAGATGCCGCCTGGCGGCCCGCGTGCGTGCACGGCCAGGCGGGGCAATGGCAAGATCATTGCCACCCCCATGTGCCCGGAGCCGACATGCTGATCAACTGCGTTGTCTATGAAAACGGAACCAAGCTTGCCGACATCCCCATCGGCGAGATCGGCGACCACATCCACCTGCCCAACTGCTTTGTCTGGGTGGCGCTGCACGACGCCACCGAGCAGGAACTGACCGAATTGCAGCAGGCCTTCCACCTGCACCCGCTGGCCATCGAGGACGCCCAGCACGGCCACCAGCGGCCCAAGGTGGAGGAGTACGGCGACTCGCTCTTCGTGGTGCTGCACCTGTTGGAGACCGAGGGCCTGAACGCCACACCGGCACGCATCGGCGAGCTCAATGTCTTCGTGGGCCGCAACTACGTGGTTTCGGTGCGCAACCGCAGCGAACAGGGCTTCACCGATGTGCGCGAGCGCTGCGAACGCGAGCCCGAGCTGCTGGCCACGGGGCCGGGCTTCGTGCTGTATGCGCTCATGGATGCGGTGGTGGACCGCTACTTCCCGGTCATCGATGCGCTCGAAGTCGAGCTCGACACCATCGAGCAGCAGATCTTCTCGGCAAAGGGCAAGGCGCGGGGCAGCGTGCAGCGGCTGTATGCGCTCAAGCAGCGCCTGACGCTGCTCAAGCACGGGGTGGCACCCCTGCTCGAAGGCGCGGGCAAGCTGCATGGCGGGCGCGTGCCGCAACTGTGCACCCCTTCGCAGGAATACTTCCGCGATGTGGTGGACCACCTGGGGCGCATCAACGCCTCCATCGAATCCATCCGCGATTCCATCGGCACGGCCATCCACGTGAACCTGTCCATGGTGACCATCGAGGACGGTGAGGTCGTGAAACGCCTGGCCGCCTGGGCCAGCCTGTTCGCGGTGTGCACGGCCTTCGCGGGCATCTGGGGCATGAACTTCGAGCACATGCCGGAGCTGAAATGGCGCTATGGCTACGCCGCTGCGCTGGCGGTCATCGCCAGCGCCTGCGGCTACCTGTACTACCGCTTCCGCAAGGCGGGTTGGCTCTGATCAAGACGGCTTGGCCAGGCCCAGTTTTTCGACCAGCGCCTTCTCGCGCGCAAACGTGTCCTGCGCGAACTTCTGGTAGGCCGAGGTGCTCATGTACATGGGCACCATGTCGTAGCGCGCCAGGGCGGTCTTGTAGCTCTCTTGCTCCATGGCCTTCTTGAAGGCATCGTGCAGGCGCTTGACCACCGCGTCGGGCGTGCCCTTGGGCGCACCGATGCCGAAGGGCGAGTTCTGCACCAGGTTGAGGCCCAGCTCCTTGAGCGTGGGCGCATCGGGGAACTTGGCCAGGCGCTCGGCCCCCCAGGTGTTGAGCACGCGCAGCTTGCCGGCCTCGACCTGCGGCGCGAAACCGGTGGAGTCGGCCGCCGCCATGATCTGCCCGCCCAGGATGGACTGCATCAGGTCGGCACTGCCCTTGTAGGGCACGTGCAGCAGCTCCAGCCCCAGTTGCTGGGCGATGAGTTCCATGGTCAGGTGCGGGCTGGTCATGGTGCCCGTGGAGCCGTAGCTGAGCTTGCCCGGGTTGGCCTTGGCCCAGGCCACGAAGTGCGTCCAGGTCTTGAGCGGCGAGTCAGCGGGCACCACCAGGCCGAAGGCGTAGCCGGTCACGTTGAGCACGTAGGCGATGTCCTTGACCGGGTCCCAGCTGATCTTGGTGGTGTAGGGCAGGCGGAACACGCCGAGCGGAATCTGCGCAATGGTGTAGCCATCGGGCGCGGAGCCCTGCAGCTGCTGCGCAGGCAGCGTGCCGCCGGCGCCAGGCTTGTTCTCCACGATCACGGGCTGGCCGAGGATCTTGCCGGCGTTGTCGGCCAGCGAGCGCATGGTGATGTCGGTGGGGCCGCCCGCAGGGAAGGCGATCACGAGCTTGATCGGCTTGGCCGGAAAGGCCTGGGCCTGGGCCAGCAGGGTGGCCGGAGCCACCGCGGCAGCGGCACCCCACTGGATGATCTGACGGCGGCGTTGCATGGTGGAATCCTTGGAAGACATAGATCCTTGCATTGGACTGCAGTCCTGCAGCGAGGGGCATGCAGGAAACTCCCTAGCCAGTGTCACGCAGGCGCCTGCCCATCAGGCCTTGTAGGTGGACAAAAGGATGCTGGTCTCGGTGTTGGCGATGCCCGGCGTGAGGCGGATGCGGCCGAGCGCCCGGTCGAAGGCCTCCAGGCTTTCGGCCCGCACCTCGGCCACGATGTCCCAGCGGCCGTTGGTGCTGTGCAGGGTGTCCACGGCCGGCTCGCCGCGCAGCGCGCGGATGACTTCGGGCGCGGCATTGCCCTCCACGGCAATGCTCATCCATGCACGGATGCGCTGGGGCTCGGAGTCGGGGCGCAGGCGCAGGGTGTAGCCGGTGATGACACCGCTCTCCTCCATCTTGCGCAGGCGGTTCTGCACCGTGCCGCGCGAGACACGCAGCTTCTGCGCCAGCACAGCCACGGGGGTGCGCGCATCGGTGCGCAGGATGCCGATGATCTGGCGGTCGGTGTCGTCGATATTGCCCATAGTGATTCGTTCATCAATCAGATCGCCAATTTTCCACACATTTTGATCAGGTAGATGGCTTTTCTGTAGCGCGGCCCTTTTCGAGAATTGCAGGGACCGTCTTCATCCCTGCCCACTCCATGCCCCAGCCTTCTGCCCAAGCCCCTGCCGCCGTCGTCATGGTGCGCCCGCACCGCTTCCACCCCAACCCCGACACGGCAGCCGACAACGCCTTCCAGTCACGAACCGCCCAGGCGCCCGAGGCCATCGCCCGGCTCGCCCATGCCGAAGTGACGGCCGCAGCCGCCCGGCTGCAGGCCGCGGGCGTGCGCGTGCACCTGTTCGAGGACCGGGGCGAGCGCGACACGCCGGACGCCGTGTTCCCCAACAACTGGTTCTCGACCCATGCGGGCGGCCATGTGGCGATCTATCCGATGTTTGCCGAGAGCCGCCGGCGCGAGCGCCGCGCCGACGTGATCGAGATGCTCAAGGCCGAGTACCGCGTGCAGGACGTCATCGACTACTCGGGCCTGGAAGCCGATGGCATGTTCCTCGAAGGCACGGGGGCCATGGTGCTCGACCACATCGCGCGCGTGGCCTACACGGCGCAGTCGAACCGCGCCGACCCGGTGGCGCTGGAGCGCTTTTGCACCCACTTCAACTACGAGCCCATGGCCTTTGCCACGGCCGATGCCCAGGGCATGCCCTGCTACCACACCAATGTGATGCTGTGCGTGGGCACCGATTTCGCGCTGGGTGGTTTTCACCTGGTCCGCGACCCGGTACGGCGCCAGGCGGTGCGCGAGCGCCTGGCGGAGTCCGGCCGCGCCTTGATCGAGCTAAGCGCGCAGCAGATCGGCGAGTTCGCGGGCAACGCACTGGAGCTCACGGGAGCGCAGGGCCGGGTGCTGGCCTTGTCGGCCCGCGCGGCAGCCAGCCTCAGCGCGGAGCAGAAGGCCGTGATCGAGCGCAGCGCCACGCTGTTGCCGCTCAAGGTACCCACCATCGAGCTGGCGGGTGGTTCCGTGCGCTGCATGCTGGCGGGCATCCACCTGGCGCGCCGGGGGTGATGTTCGACCGCGACCGCGGTGGGCGTTCAGCGCGATGGCGTCTCTGTGTCCAGCTGTGCATCGCAGCCCACCCCCGCCGCAATCGAGCGCCGGGCCCAGGCACCGATGGCGCGCACCAGCCAGGGGTTGCGCAGTCCGGTCACGCCCCCCGGGTCGGACACCATGCCGCACAGGTAGCGCCCCTCGCCATCGCTCCAGCGCAAGGCCGCGCAGGCGCCGCTGCGCCGGCGCGACACCAGCACGCCCACCGGGCAGGGCTCGGCCAGGCAGCACAGGCCGCAACCATTGCAGGGTGCGCCTTCGGCGGGCTTGGGGGGCGCCTCGGGGTGCAGCCACACCACCTGGGCAGACGGGGACGAAGAAGGCGACATGGGGATGGCGGGGGACTGGCCACTCCATTGTGACGGTGCCGCAGAAAAAAAGAGACCCCGTCCATCTCCAGGATGGGCGGGGCCAATGACCGGTGGGAGCGGACTCGCCGGCCGAGGGGGGAAACAACAGGTCTGGAAAGGGCGCTTTGCTTCAGCAACCCAGCGGGCGGTTGGGGCGCATGGGGATGATGCCGCTGACCTTGAGGGTGTTGGAAGAGCCATCGGTCGCCGTGAGCGTCTTGCTGGAGAGGCGCACCTGGTTGCTGTCGCGTGCGACCACCGTGTCCACGGTATCGCCATTGCTGTATTCCTTGCCGGCAAAGGTCACGAAGATCTGGTGCAGGCCGGTGGCATCGGGCCGGTAGCGCACATCGCCAAACGCGGTTTCGGTCGAGCCCACCTTGTTGGCGCCATCGAATCGGAAGGTGCATAGCTCGGGCACGGAGCCAATGGGGTTTTTCTTGTCGACCTCGGTCAGGTTGAGTGCACCGTTGCCGTACACGCCGTTGAGTCCAGGCAGGGTGGCATCAGCGACCGTGAGGATGCCCGGCTCGTTGCTGGGCGTGGGGTCGTCGTGGTTGCCTCCACCGCAGGCCACCAGCAATGCGCTGGCAGCGGCAAGGGCAGAACAGGTCTTGAAGAGGGAGTTCATGGCGTGCGGCTTTGTCGTGTGGAGGTCAACGCATCGTAGGAGCGGGTTCCCTCGAGCCGCGTGCGCCAACAGCCCTGTCCACCGTAGGACCCACGCCTACAGGGCAGGCGCACGCATGGCCGCAAAAAAGCCCGCTTTCCATGGGAAAGCGGGCCAA
This sequence comes from Acidovorax sp. FW305-C-20-28, assembly GCF_058783375.1. Lineage (NCBI taxonomy): Bacteria > Pseudomonadati > Pseudomonadota > Betaproteobacteria > Burkholderiales > Comamonadaceae > Acidovorax > Acidovorax sp. FW305-C-20-28. Next base: position 126,023 of record NZ_JBYSYM010000015.1, read on the forward strand.
AAAACCGGTCGGAGACTGGAGACCGGCCGAGGGGGAACCCGGGTTCCCGGTGCGCAGCGGCCGCCTGCGCACCAAGGATCAGCAATTGGCGTTGCGGGTGGCGTGCAGCGGAATGATGGCCGTCAGCTTCAGGGTATCGGTCGATCCATCGGTGGCCCCCATGGTCTTGCTGGTGAAGCGCACCAGGTTGCCACTGCGGTCCACCAGGGTGTCCACCGAATCCAGGCTGGCGTATTCCTTGCCGTTGAAGGTCATGAATACGACGTACAGGCCCGTGGCCGAGGGACGGTAGCTGATCTTGCCGAAGGCAGTCGCAACACCCTGGGCCGCTGCCACAGGTGCTGCGCCGGTGAGCGAAACGGGTGCGGTGATGTTGCCCACTACAGCGGCCTGCGTGGTGGACGTGCCGACGATGGAGACAGGCGTGCTGGTCACGTCCACCACCGTATCGGTGGTCGTGGCAGCGGTGGCGGTAGCGCCCACCTTGTCGGCGCCCATGAACTTGTAGGCGCAGGTGGCAGGTTTGCCGCCCATGGCTTCCTGGTAGTACACCTCGGACAGCGTGAGCTGGCCGTTGCCATAGACGCCATTGAGGCTGGGCACGGTGGCATCGGTCACGGTCAGCACGCCGGGCTCGGTGCTGGGATCGGGATCCGGCACGACGGCAGCAAGCTCATTGCTGCTGGTGCTGCTGAAGCTGCCGCTGCCTCCACCGCCACCACCACCGCCACAGGCGGTGAGCAGTACCGATACAAGAGCCAGCGCGATGAGGGATTTGGGATGGGTGGTCATGGCAGTGTGCGGATAGTTGAGGGGGTTACGGGCTTTTGGGCTTGGCGCCTTTTCGCCGTAACCCATGAAACGAAGAGTAGGTTTTTGCCCTTCTCCGCCACGTGCGCCGAGTTCCGCGCCTGCCGTAGGACGTTTCCCAACCCCCACGTGGGTCGCCCTGCCTGCCCCGTGTCCCCGCCCTGCCTGCCGTACAGAGCGGGGATCCTTGTCCCGTACCGCGTCAGCGCGCCAGCACCGGCGCCAGCGCCACCCCCGTGTGCGTGCCCTGCTTCACCACCTCCTCCGGTGTCGCGGCGGCCACGATGCGTCCGCCGGCCTTGCCCCCTTCGGGCCCCAGGTCGATGATCCAGTCGGCCTCGGCGATCACGTCCAGGTCGTGCTCGATCACCACCACGCTGTGGCCGCCGTCGACCAGGCGGTGCAGCACGCGGATGAGCTTGTCCACATCGGCCATGTGCAGGCCCACCGTGGGCTCGTCGAGCACGTACAGCGTGTGCGGCGCCTTCTGGCCGCGGCGGCCCACCTCGTCACGCACCTTGGTGAGTTCGGTCACGAGCTTGATGCGCTGCGCCTCGCCGCCCGAGAGCGTGGGCGAGGGCTGGCCCAGCGTGAGGTAGCCCAGGCCCACGTCCTGCAGCAGCTGCAGCGGGTGCGCGATGCTGGGCATGGTGGCAAAGAAGTCCACGGCCTCGTCCACCTCCATCTGCAGCACGTCGCCGATGCTCTTGCCGCGCCAGGTCACGGCCAGTGTCTCAGGGTTGAAACGCGCGCCGTGGCAGGCCTCGCAAGGTACCTTCACGTCGGGCAGGAAGCTCATGGCGATGGTGCGTATGCCCTGCCCTTCGCAGCTCGGGCAACGTCCCTCGCCGGTGTTGAAGCTGAAGCGCCCGGCCGCGTAACCGCGGGCCTTGGCCTCCAGCGTCTCGGCAAACAGCTTGCGGATGGTGTCCCAGAAGCCGATGTAGGTGGCGGGGCAGGAACGCGGCGTCTTGCCGATGGGGGTCTGGTCCACTTCGAGCACGCGGTCGATGGATTCGAAGCCCGCCAGGCCCGTGCAACCCACCAGCGGCGGTGCCTTGCCTGCATCCATGGCATCGCGCCCGGCCTTGGTGGAGCGCTGCTGCACCCACGCCTGCACGTTGTGCAGCAGCACATCGCGCGCCAGCGTGGACTTGCCCGAGCCGCTCACGCCCGTGACCGCCACCAGGCGGTGCAGCGGCACGGTGGCCGTCACGTTCTGCAGGTTGTGCAGGTGTGCGCCATACACGGTGAGCCAGCGCATCGCGGCGCGGGCCTTGGCTTCGGCCAGGGCCTCGGCGCTGAGTGCCGCTGCAGCGGCCGCGCGCTTCTTCACCGCGGCGCTCTGGCGCCCCGCAGGTGCGGGCGCCGGTTCGGCCAAGACCAATTCCTCGGCGCTCAATTCGCCCGGCTGCATGCTGCGGCGCAGCTGCAGCGGGTGCTTCATGGCGTGCAGCAGGTAGCGGCCGGTCTGCGAATCCTCGGTGGCCGTGAGGTCGGCCACACTGCCCTGCGCCACCAGGCGGCCGCCGCGCTTGCCGGCACTGGGGCCGATGTCGATGATGTGGTCGGCACGGCGGATGGTGTCCTCGTCGTGCTCCACCACCACCAGCGTGTTGCCCTTGTCGCCGAGCTTGTGCAGGGCGTTGAGCAAAATCCGGTTGTCGCGCGCATGCAGGCCGATGGTGGGCTCGTCGAGCACGTAGCACACGCCCTGCAGGTTGCTGCCCAGCTGCGCCGCCAGGCGGATGCGCTGCGCCTCGCCGCCCGAAAGCGTGGGCGCGCCGCGGTCCAGCGTGAGGTAGCCCAGGCCCACCTCCTCCAGGAATTCGAGCCGGCTCTTGATCTCGGGCACCAGGTCGCGCGCGATGTCAGCCTCGCGCCGGGTCATGCCACCTTCGATCTGCAGCGTCTCGACCCAGCGGCGCACGTCGGTGACGGACAAGGCCGCGATGTCGGTGATGCCGATGCCCGCAAAGCGCACGGCGCGCGCCACGGGGTTCAGGCGCGTGCCCTGGCAGCTGGGGCAAGCCGTGTCGGCCAGGTCCTCGACCTCGGGCTCGGCAAAGGTCTGCTCGCGGCCCTTTTCGTTGTCGTCCTGCACCGAATCGTCGAAGACCTTGCGCTGGTCCTTGGTGAGCTTGACGCCCGTGCCCACGCAGTCGGGGCACCAGCCGTGCTTGCTGTTGTAGCTGAACAGGCGTGGGTCGAGTTCGGCGTACGAGGTCGCACACACCGGGCAGGCGCGCTTGGTCGAGAAGGCCTGCAGCGTGCCGATGGCCGCCGTGGGCGTACCGGCGACCATGGCTTCGCGCAGGCCTCCGAGGCTGCTGAGCACGTGCACCACGCCTTTGCCATGCGTGAGCGCCTGCGCGAGCGATTCGCGCAGCAAGGCCTCGTTGTCGGCCGACACATCGATGCTGGCCACGGGCAGCTCGATGGTGTGCTCCTTGAAGCGGTCGATGCGCGGGAAGCCCGTGGTGGGCAGGAAGTTGCCGTCCACCCGCAGATGGGTGAAGCCGCGCGGTCGCGCCCAGTCGGCCAGCTCGGTGTACACGCCCTTGCGGTTCATCACCAGGGGCGCCAGCAGGCCGATGTGCTGGCCGCGGAAATTGCGCAGCAATTGCGCGGCAATGCTCTCGGGCGTCTGCGGCTGCACGGCGGCGCCGTCCTTCACGCAGTGCTGCGTGCCGAGCTTGACGTACAGCAGGCGCAAAAAGTGCCAGACCTCGGTGGTGGTGCCCACGGTGGACTTGCGCCCGCCACGCGACAGGCGCTGCTCGATGGCCACGGTCGGCGGGATGCCGTAGACGGCATCCACCTCGGGCCGGCCCGCGGGCTGCACGATGCTGCGCGCATAGGCGTTGAGCGATTCGAGGTAGCGGCGCTGCCCTTCGTTGAACAGGATGTCGAAGGCCAGCGTGGACTTGCCCGAGCCGCTGACGCCGGTCACCACGTTGAAGCGGCCGCGCGGAATGTCCACGCTCAGGTTCTTGAGGTTGTGCTCCTTGGCGTTGACGATCTCGATGGCATTCTTGGCCACATCGGCCTGGCCGGCATGCGCCAGGCGCTGCTGGCGGCGCAGGGTGGCCGCCTTCTCGTGCACCGAATGCCCGCCCTCGCCCAGCGCCAGCTCGTAGTCGCGCAGGGCCTGGCCGGTGTGCGAGGTGGCGTGCTGGCGCACGTCCTCGGGCGTGCCCTCGGCCACCAGCAGGCCGCCGCCATCTCCCCCCTCGGGACCCAGGTCGATCAGCCAGTCGCTGGCACGGATCACGTCCAGGTTGTGCTCGATCACGATCAGCGAGTGGCCTGCGTCGATGAGCTTGCGCAGCGCACGCATGAGCTTGGCGATGTCGTCGAAGTGCAGGCCCGTGGTCGGCTCGTCGAACAGGAACAGCGTGCCCTTGCGCGCCACGGCCTGGCGCGACTTGGCCGCCGTGCGCGCCGCCTCGGCCAGAAAGCCCGCGAGCTTGAGGCGCTGCGCCTCGCCGCCCGAGAGCGTGGGCACGGGCTGGCCCAGGGCCACGTACTCGAGCCCCACGTCCACGATGGGCTGCAGCGCGCGGATCACGTCGCGGTCGCTGGCGAACAGGTCGGCCGCCTCGGCCACCGTGAGGGCCAGCACATCGGCGACGTTGAGCGTGCGGCCACCGCGCTCGATGGTGATCTCCAGGATCTCGGGGCGGTAGCGCTTGCCGTCGCAGTCGGGGCAGCGCAGGTACACATCGGACAGGAACTGCATCTCCACATGCTCGAAGCCCGAGCCGCCGCAGGTCGGGCAACGCCCGTCGCCGCTGTTGAAGCTGAACTTGGCCGCGGTGTAGCTGCGCTGCTTGGCCAGCGGCGCCACAGCGAACAGCTCGCGGATGCTGTCCCACGCGCCCACATAGCTCACGGGGTTGGAGCGCGCCGTCTTGCCAATGGGCGACTGGTCCACGAACACCACGTCCGACAGGTGGTCGGCGCCCAGCATGCGGTCGTGCGCGCCCGGCGAATCCGTGGCCTTGCCGAAATGGCGCAGCAGTGCGGGGGCCAGCACGTCCTGGATCAGGCTCGATTTGCCCGAGCCGCTGACGCCGGTCACGGTGACCAGGCGCTGCAGCGGGAACTCCACCGACACATCGCGCAGGTTGTGCTCGCGCGCGCCTTCGAGGACCAGGCGCGGCGTGGCCTCGGTCACCATGCGCTTGAAGCCGAAGCCCACGTGCTTGCGCCCGCTCAGGTAGGCACCGGTGAGCGTGTCGGCCTGGCGCAGGTCGGCCGTGGTGCCGTCGAAGGCGATCTGGCCACCCAGGCGGCCGGGGCCGGGGCCCATGTCGATCATGCGGTCGGCCGCCAGCATCACGGCCGGGTCGTGCTCCACCACCACCAGGGTGTTGCCCGCATCGCGCAGGCGCAGCATGGCCTCGGTGATGCGGTGCATGTCGCGCGGGTGCAGGCCGATGCTGGGCTCGTCGAGCACGAACAAGGTGTTCACCAGCGAGGTGCCCAGCGCCGTGGTCAGGTTGATGCGCTGCACCTCGCCGCCGCTCAGGGTGCGGCTTTGCCGGTCCAGCGTGAGGTAGCCGATGCCCACGTCGCACAGGTATTTCAGGCGCGTGGTGATCTCCTCGAACAGCAGCTTGAGGGCCTGTGCCTCGCCCTCATTGCCCTGCGCGCCCTCGGCCACGAAGTCCATGCGGTCGAAAAAGCGGCGCAGCCGGTCGATGGGCAGCAGCATCAGGTCGTGCAGGCACAGGCCGGGCAGGGCTTCGAGCTGCGCGCGGCTCCATTGCACCCCCTCGGGCATGAAGCGCTGGCCGGGTTCGAGCACGGCATCGGCCGCGTCCTTGCTGCCGATGCGCCACTGCAGGCTCTCGGTCTTGAGGCGTGCGCCCGCGCAGGTGGGGCATGGCGTGTAGCTGCGGTACTTGGACAGCAGCACACGGATGTGCATCTTGTAGGCCTTGCTCTCCAGGTACTCGAAGAAGCGCTTGATGCCGTACCACTGCTTGCTCCACTGCCCTTCCTTGTAGCCGGGCGCGCCGCCGATGACCCATTTCTTCTGCTCCTCGGTGAGCTTGTTCCAGGGCGTGTCGCGCGGGATGCCGGCGGTCTCGGCATGGCGCATGAGGTCGTCCTGCGCTTCCTTCCAGGCCGGGGTCTGGATGGTCTTGATCGCGCCCGCGCGCAGGGTGAGCTTGTCGTTGGGGATGACCAGGCCGTAGTCCACCCCGATCACGCGGCCGAAGCCGCGGCAGGTCTCGCAGGCGCCCACGGCGGAGTTGAACGAGAACATCGAGGGGATGGGCTCGCTGTAGCGCAGGTCGCTGTCGGGGCAGTGCAGGCCCGTGGAAAAGCGCCACAGTTCGGGCTCGGCCTCGGGCGCATCGCCCAGGCGGTAGACGTTGAGCCGGCCCGTGCCGCGCTTCAAGGCCACCTCGATGGCCTCGATCACGCGCGCCTTCTCGGCATTGCCCAGACGGAAACGGTCGGCCACCACGTCCAGCAGCTTGCGCGGGCCGGTGGGCGTGGCCACCTCGCGCTCGGCCTGCACCTTGGTGAAGCCGCTGGCCGACAGCCACTGCTCGACCTGCTCGGCTGAGGTGTTGGCCGGCAGCTCCACAGGGAAGGTGAGCACGATGCGCGGGTCGCCCGCTTCGGCGCAGCGGCGCTGCAGTTCGGCGTAGATGGTCTCGGGGCTGTCGTGGCGCACCGGCTGCGCGGTCTCGCGGTCGAACAGCTGGCCGGCGCGCGCGAACAGCAGCTTCAGGTGGTCGTTGAGCTCGGTCATCGTGCCCACGGTGGAGCGCGAGCTGCGCACCGGGTTGGTCTGGTCGATGGCGATGGCCGGTGGCACGCCCTCGACCTTGTCCACCGCCGGCTTGTCCATGCGGTCCAGGAACTGGCGCGCATAGGCACTGAAGGTCTCCACATAGCGGCGCTGGCCTTCGGCGTACAGCGTGTCGAACACCAGGCTGGACTTGCCCGAGCCGCTGGGGCCCGTGACCACCGTGAGCTCCCCGGTGCGGATGTCCAGATCCAGGTTCTTGAGGTTGTGCTGGCGTGCGCCGCGGATACGGATCAGTCCCTGGGTCATGGAGAAGGTCTTTCGGGGGGTGAGGCGGAACATTCTAGGCAGCGCCACCGCTCCCGTCCGGCCCCCGTGCAATACCCCCAGGGCTGACATCTGCTGACAAGTCCTGTCAGTGCGTCGGGTTATGCCGGCCCGCCAGGCGCGGACATCTCTTAGAGTAAGCCCACAATTCCAAGGAGACGACCATGGGCAAGACATGGACACAATGGGGGACCGCGGCAGTCCTGGCCGCCGCACTGTGCGGCACGGGCCAGGCACAGATCCTGATCGGCCAGACGGCGGGCTATTCGGGCACGGTGGCAGCGGGGGTCAAGGAAACGGCCGACGGCGCCATGCTGTTCATCGATGCCGTCAACGCCAAGGGCGGCGTCAACGGCCAGAAGATTGAGATCGTCTCGATGGACGACAAGTTCGACCCCAAGCTGGCCGCCGAGAACGCGCGCAAGCTGATCGAGGAAAAGAACGTGCTGGCCATGTTCCTCACGCGCGGCACGCCCCACACCGAGGCCATGATCCCCCTGCTGGACAAGCATGGCGTGGCGCTGGTGGGCCCGTCCACCGGTGCCATGGTGCTGCACCAGCCCGTGCGCAAGAACATCTTCAACGTGCGCGCCACCTACCAGCGCGAAGCCGAAAAGGCCATGACCCACCTGGCCTCGATGGGCATCACCCGCATCGCCCTGGTCTACGCCGACGACAGCTTCGGTGCCGACGGCCTGGCCGGTGCCCTGAAGGGCCTGGCCGCCAGCAAGCTGAGCGCGACCCTGCAGGAGAAGTTCGACCGCGCCAAGCCCGACTTCGCCCCCATCGCAGCCAAGGTGGCCAAGGCCCAGGTGCAGGCCGTGCTGATGATCGCCTCGGGCTCGGCCGTGGTGGACGCGGGCAACGCGATCCGCGGCGCCGGCTCGGCCGCGCAGATCGTGACCCTCTCGAACAACGCCTCGGGCGGCTTCATCAAGAGCCTGGGCGCCAATGCGCGTGGCGTGATCGTCACCCAGGTCTACCCCAATGAGCGGGCCGTGACCTATGGCATGGTCAAGGAAGCCCAGGCGCTGGCCAAGGCCAGGGGCGTCGCCGAGATCAGCCCAGCCATGCTCGAAGGCTTTGCCGCCGCCAAGGTGCTGGTCGAGGGCCTCAAGCGCGCCGGCCCCAAGCCCACGCGCGAGAAGATCCAGCTCGCCCTCGAAGGCATCAAGAAGTTCGACCTCGGCGGCCTGGAGCTGAGCTACGGCCCCGACGACCACACCGGCCTGGATTTCGCCGACCTGTCCATCATCGGCACCGATGGCAAGTTCCGCCGCTGAAGCCCCGCAGGGGGCTGGCGGCCCGGATCAGGCAAATCCCTGGCTACCTTTTGTCACACCTTCGACCTACACTGTCGCCAGCCACCTACCTCCGGGGTCCGTATGAAGCACCTTGTCGCCTTCCCCACCCCCACGGCGCGCGCCGTGCTGGTCCTGCTGGCCCTGGCAGGCCCGGCCCAGGCCCAGATCCTCATCGGCCAGACGGTGGGCGTGACCGGCTCGGCGGCCGCCACGGTGCAGGAATCGATGAAAGGGGCCTCGCTCTACCTCGACCATGTCAATGCACGCGGTGGCGTGGCCGGGCAGAAGGTCGAGGTCATCACGCTCGACGACAAGTTCGACCCCAAGCTCACGCTGGAGAACACGCGCACGCTGATCGAGCAGAAGGGCGTGATCGGCCTGTTCATGACCCGGGGCACGCCCCACACCCAGGGCATCGTGCCGGTGCTGGAGCAGCACGGTGTGCCGCTCATCGGCCCCTCCACCGGCGCCATGGTGCTGCACAAGCCCGTGCTCAAGTACGTGTTCAATGTGCGCGCCACCTACCAGCGCGAGGTGGAAAAGGCTATCACCCACCTCAACACGCTGGGCATCAAGCAGATCGGCGTGGTGCACGTGGACGACACCTTCGGTGCCGACGGGCTGGCAGGGGCCCAGGCGGGTTTCAAGGCCAACCGCATCGATGCCCTGTTCATCGAGAAATTCGACCGCGCCAAGCCCGACTACTCCGCCATCGCCCCGCGCGTGGCGCAAAAGCAGCCGCAGGCGGTGATCTTCATCGGCACCGGCGCAGCCGTGGTGGACGGCATCAAGGCGCTGCGCGCCGCAGGCGTCACCGGGCAGATCGTGACCTTGTCGAACAACGCCTCGGGCGGCTTCGTGAAGGCCCTGGGCGACAGTGCGCGCGGCGTGGTGGTGACGCAGGTGTTCCCCTCCGAGCGTTCGCTGAACTACCCGCTGATCAAGGAAGCCATGGACCTGGCCAAGGCCGGTGGCGTGAGCGAGCTGACCCCCGCCATGGTCGAGGGCTTCGTGAGCGCCAAGGTGCTGGTCGAAGGCCTCAAGCGCGCCGGTCCCAAGCCCGACCGTGCCAAGCTGCACGCAGGCCTCGAAGGCATACGCAACTGGGACATGGGGGGTTTGACGCTCTCCTTCAGCGCCACCGACCACTCGGGCCTGGATTTCTCCGACCTCTCCATCATCGGTACCGACGGGCGTTTCAAGCGGTAGCTGCCGTTGGCATAGGGCCGCAATTTAGGCCCACCGCCCGAAGAACTGGTGCGGCCAAGGCCAGTGCCCCCGTGCAAGGACCGCCCCGCCGCACCGGGGGCGTCCCCCTCCCGACTCGCATAGCGAGTCGAGAGAGGGGTGCAGGCGCGCAGCGCCTCAGGGGGTGCTTCTTTTCAATGCGCTGCGCTGGCTCCGGATGCAGGGGCGGCGGGCACGTGCAGGGAGTCGCCGCCGTGCTGTTCGCCACCCATGTCCACCTTGTCACCGGCCTTCATGATGACGAACAGCGAAATGGCGGCAAACACGACGAATCCGACAACGATCTTCCACATGGCTCAACTCTCCTGAATATTGGATTGGGATAGGGGTTTGCTTGTTCAACAAAAAGGCCTCGCAGCTCCGCATGGCAGCTGCGAGGCCTTTTTCTGGAACACAGTGCCTGCGGGGGCAGGCACTGGTCGCAGTCGTGCTACGCCGTCAGTCGTTGGCGTAGATGTCCACGTCCTTGGTCTCGCGGATGAACAGCGTGCCGATCACCAGGGTCATGCCCGCGATGATGATGGGGTACCACAGGCCGTTGTACATGTTGCCGGTCTGGGCCACGATGGCGAAGGCCGTGGTGGGCAGCAGGCCGCCGAACCAGCCGTTGCCGATATGGTAGGGCAGGCTCATCGAGGTGTAGCGGATGCGGGTCGGGAACATTTCCACCAGCATGGCGGCGATCGGGCCGTAGACCATGGTCACCAGCAGCACCAGCCAGAACAGCAGCACCACTACGAGGACCTTGTTGGTCTTCTCCGGGTCGGCCTTGGCGGGGTAGCCGGCCACCTTGAGGTCATCGGCCACTTCCTTCTTGAAGGCGGCGATGGCCTTGGCGGACGCTTCGTCGAACTTCAGGTTCACCACGTTGCCGGTGGGCGCTTCAACCGTCTTGTTACCGATCTTGACCACGGCCTTGGAGCCTGCAGGGCCGGCGACGTTGTCGTAGCTCACCGAGTTCTGCACCAGGTAGCGCTTGGCGATGTCGCAGGAGCTGCGGAAGTCGATCTCACGCGCCACCGGGTTGCCCTGGAAGGAGCACGAGGCGGGGTCGGCCGTCACCACCACGCCAGCCGTGGCCTGGGCCTTGGCCAGGTCGGGGTTGGCGGCTTCGGTCAGCGCCTTGAAGACGGGGAAGTAGGTCACCACCGCCAGCAGGCAGCCGGCCATGATGATGGGCTTGCGGCCGATCTTGTCGGACAGCGCACCGAACACCACGAAGAAGGGCGTGCCCAGCAGCAGTGCCGAGGCGATCAGCAGGTTGGCAGTGGTGTTGTCCACCTTGAGCTGCTGCGTCAGGAAGAACAGCGCGTAGAACTGGCCCGAGTACCAGACCACGGCCTGGCCGGCGGTCAGACCCACCAGTGCCAGGATCACGATCTTCAGGTTCTTCCACTGGCCGAAGGACTCGGACAGGGGGGCCTTGGAGGTCTTGCCCTCGGCCTTCATCTTCTGGAAGGCGGGCGATTCGGACAGCGACAGGCGGATCCAGACCGAGATGCCCAGCAGCAGGATGGACACCAGGAACGGAATGCGCCAGCCCCAGTCCTGGAACACGGCTTCGCCCAGGCTCAGGCGCACGCCCAGGATCACCAGCAGGCTCAGGAACAGGCCCAGCGTGGCCGTGGTCTGGATCCAGGAGGTGTAGGCGCCGCGCTTGCCGTGCGGGGCATGCTCGGCCACGTAGGTGGCGGCACCGCCATACTCACCGCCCAGCGCCAGGCCTTGCAGCATGCGCAGGGCGATCAGGATGATGGGCGCCGCCACGCCGATGGTGGCGTAGCTGGGCAGCAGGCCGACAATGAAGGTCGCCAGGCCCATGATCAAGATGGTGACCAGGAAGGTGTACTTGCGCCCGATCATGTCGCCCAGGCGGCCGAACACGATGGCACCGAAGGGCCGCACCAGGAAGCCCGCCGCAAACGCCAGCAGCGCGAAGATGAAGGCCGCGCCCGCATCCAGACCGCTGAAGAACTGCTTGGCGATGATGGCTGCCAGCGAGCCGTACAGGTAAAAGTCGTACCACTCGAAAACGGTACCGAGCGACGAAGCGAAGATCACCTTCTTCTCTTCGGCGGTCATCGGCCGCGGTGCGGGATGGGTTGCCATGGTTTGTCTCCTGTGTGATGTATTCAGACCGCACCTCTGGTACGGCTGCCCACATTCTTGGAGATCGCACTGACCACGCTCTGACGCGAAACCAACACGGCCTTGCACCAAACTGACCGCGCTCTGACAACTTAGGGTGAAACCCTTGGGGTCGCTTCCAGCATGCGAGAAGGTGACCGCAGTGGGAGGTGTTTACCCCTAGATGCGGACGGGCCGTGCGTCAGAAATGGGGCTGGCGCCGCTGGCCTTCAGGCACTACCGGGATGGCCACCGGCCGTGCGGTCCGGCCGCGCTTGTCGAGGGCATACTCCCGCTCGGCCAGCGAGGGCCCGAGAAAATCCTTGAGCAAGGGGCCGTCCCGGAGCAGGCGGGTGTCGAACAGGAATTCGGCCACTTCATGGAACCACACGCGCCGCCCGATGCGGGTGTACCAGCGCATGGCATGGCGGTAGTCGGCGTCGCGGTGGAACAGGTGGCGCCACAGCACCTTGGGGCGCACCTGCATCAGCACCTCCAGGGTCTTGAACCAGGCGAACACCCGCCAGGGTGGCACACCCCGCGCCTCCAGCACCTGGTGCTTGTAGTCCCAGCGCCGTGTATCGGCCTGGATGACCCGGCGGTTCTCCACCGTGGCGTAGAACGGCGTCCAGCGGTGTGGCGTGGCATGCAGCAATTGCACCTGGTCGGGGTCGTAGCGCAGCAGGTGGCGGTAGGACTTCCAGTAGTCGGCATCGGACTCTTCCGTGAAGCCCACCACGTAGGTCGCCATCGACACAATGCCGTGCTGGCGCAGCAGTTGGATGGCGCGCTGGTCCTCGCCCATGCTCGCGCCCTTGCGGATGTCCTGGAGCGTCGCCTCGTCGTAGCTCTCGATGCCCAGCAGGAAGCGGATCACGCCCGCCCGTTTGTAAAGGTGCAGGATGTCTTCGTCGCGCACGATGTCGCCGGCACGGGTGGAGCCCACCAGCAGCAGCGGCACGTCCTCGGCGATCAGGGCCTCCAGAAACGCCCGCCACGCCTTGCGCGAACCGGTGGGCAGTTCATCGGCGAAGTTGATCAGCTCCACCCCATGCTCGCGGTGCAGCCTGGCCAGCTCCTTGGCCAACAGCACCGGGTCCCGGTGGCGCCACTGGGTCCAGAAACCACGCTGGCCGCAGTAGTTGCACAGGTAGGGGCAGCCGCGCGCGAACTGCACCACCACAGCCCGTTTGCCACCCCAGTACGAATAGTCGGCGTGGTCGATCAGCTCCCAGCCCACGCGGTAGTCGTCGAGCCGGCGCAGCATGGGGGCATCGGCCGTTGCCACGGGGACTCCACCCTCGCGGTAGGCAATCCCCGCCACGGTCCGCAGGTCATCGCCGCGCTCCAGCGCCTGGACCAGGTCCAGCGTGGTCTGCTCGCCCTCGCCACGCACGATGGTGTCGATCTCGGCGCATTCCGCCAGGATCTCGTCCCAGTGGTAGGTCGGGTGCACGCCCCCATAGACGGTGTGCAGCGCAGGCAGCGCGCGCTTGAGCAGGCAGCACAGCTGCAGCACGGTGGCATGCACCGAGCTCGACCCCGAGTGCCCGATCATGGCCGTGCCGGCGCCCGACTGCGCCACCGCCTGCACGATCTGCTCCAGCGTGAGCGGTGCCAGCTCGGCATCGATCAGCTCCACGCGGTGGCCCGCGTCCAGCAAGGGACCGCCGATGCACAACAGCCCCAGCGGCGGCAAGTGCTCGCGTGGAATGCGGCTGCCTATGGCGGTGTGGGGCGGGTTGACGAGCGCGATGTGCATCGGGGCCGAGAATAACCCGCCCGGCCCACCCAGCGGACTGCTTCAGCCCTTGGGCGCCAGCCCCGAAGGAACCGCGCTCACCCCGTCCCAGCCGGACCCCTCGAACCACGCATCGCCATCGAGATAGGCGCGCAGCATGGGCAGGCCGTCGAGCCCCCAGAACAGCTTGCCGTCCACCTCGAAGGCCGGCACGCCGAACACGCCCGCCGCCTGCGCAGCCTCGGTGTTGGCACGCAGCAGGGCCTTGGGGCCTTCGCTGGCAATGTCCTGGCCGGGCCGCAGTTGCTCCGCCAGGGCGGCAGCCAGATCGGCCATGCGTGCGGGGTCCAGAGCGTCCTGCCCGCCCTGCCAGACATGGCGCAGCACGGTGCCGGCCACATAGCGGTTGATGGCGCCGTCATCGCTGCAGGCCAGCGCCTGGCGCAGCAGCGGCAGCGGGTTGAAGGGGTGGCGCGCCGGCATCTGCAGGCCGATGCCGTGGGCATGGCCGAGCCAGGTCACGTGGCGGTAGGTCCAGTCGCGCTTGGGCGCAATGCCGGCCGGGCCCGGGTTGGCATGCTGGGCCAGCAGGGCGCCCAGCAGCACCGGCTTGTAGGCCACGCTGTAGCTCAAGCCTTCGAGCACCTCGGGCAGGCGCTCGAAGGCCAGCCAGGCATAGGGCGAGATGAAGTCCAGGTAGAAGGTGATGCGTTTCATGGCGATGCCTCGGGGTGGACGATGATGCCTGCACGGTCCAGCAGCTGCGCCCAGATGGCGCGGCGCACGGTGCTGTCGGCAGTGCTCCAGATGCGGATGTCGTCGAGCGTGCGAAAGCAGCCTTCGCAGTGGCTGCGGTCGGGCGACATGCGGCACACCGAGATGCAGGGCGAAGGCACGGGCTCCGTGCTGCCGGCGTCGAAATGCCCGGCCGCACCGATCTGGCGGGCGCGTTCGGTCAGCAGCTCGACAGGGTTCATGCGGCCACAGCAGGGGTTGCCGGTGGAGCAGGCTCCTGCACCACGTCCACCACAGGCGCGCCGGTCAGGCGCGTGAGGTCGTTCGGGTGCAGCGGGAACACGCTGTGCGGATGACCCGCCGCGGCCCACACCACGTCGAAGCGCAGCAGGTCGCGGTCGATCAGGGTGACGGGCGGCGTGGCGTGTGCCAGCGGCGACACGCCACCGATGGAAAAGCCGGTGCGCGCCTTCACGAACTCGGCATCGGCGCGGCCGACCTTGCCCACATGGGCCTCGACCTTCTTCTCGTCCACGCGGCGGTCGCCCGAGGTCACCACGAGCACGGCCACATCGTCGCTCTTGCGCCGGAAGATGATGCTCTTGGCCACCTGGCCGACGAGAATGCCCAGCGCATCGGCCGCCTCTTGCGCGGTGCGCGCCGCATCGTCGAGCATCTGCGGCATGTGGGGATGGCCCTGCGCCTGCAGCGCCGCTGCCACCCGTTGTACGCCTTCCGGCAAGTTCTTCAGTTCCGCTCCGCACATATCCAAAATTCCCGCACTGGTCATGGTGGGGCCGCACCTTGCAGCCCCAGGTGCGCCATTGTCGGGCTTTCGCCCAGGGGGTCAGCCCGCGCGCTTGGTGATCAGCGCATTGGCCGCGCGCGAGTTGGGCTTGCGCGCGAGGAAATCGCTGATGTAGGCGCCCGCATCGATGAGCTTGTCGAGGTCGATGCCGGTGTCGATGCCCATGCCGTGCAGCATGTAGACCACGTCTTCGGTAGCCACATTGCCCGTGGCACCCTTGGCGTAGGGGCAGCCACCCAGGCCGGCGACCGAGGTGTCGTACTGCCACACGCCCATCTCCAGCGTGGCCAGGGTGTTGGCCAGCGCCTGGCCGTAGGTGTCGTGGAAGTGGCCCGAGACATCGTCGATGCCGTAGTGCTGCAAGGTGGCCTCCATGGCGCGCTGCACCTTGCGCGGCGTGCCCACGCCGATGGTGTCGGCCACGCCCACGTGCTGCACGCCGATGCCCTTCATCAGCCCGGCCAGGTAGGCCACGCGCTCGGGAGCGATCTCGCCCTCGTAGGGGCAGCCCACGGTGCAGCTCATGGCGCCGCGCACATGGATGCCGGCCGCGCGCGCAGCCTCCACCACGGGGGCAAAGCGCTCGATGCTCTCGGCGATGGAGCAGTTGATGTTCTTCTGGCTGAAGGCCTCGCTGGCCGAGCCGAAGACCACGATCTCGTCCGGCTTGTCGAGCACCGCCGCCTCGTAGCCCTGGAGGTTGGGCGTGAGCACCGAGTAGACGATGCCCTCCTGGCGCGCAATGCCGGACATCACCTCGTGGTTGTCGGCCATCTGCGGCACCCACTTGGGCGAGACATAGCTCGTGACCTCGATGTTCTTGAGGCCCGCGTCCTGCAGGCGGTGCACCAGGCCGATCTTGACCTCGGCGGGCACGGGGGACTTTTCGTTCTGCAGTCCGTCGCGCGGGCCGACGTCGACGAGTTTGACTTGGGTGGGAATGCTCATGGGGATGTCTCCAATGGGAAGAGGTGTTCAGGCCCCGGGGGCGGCCATCGCCGGCCTGGGCCGAAAGCGCAGCAGCAGTCCGCCCACGGCCATGCCGACCAGTCCGGCCAGCAACAGGCCGGCGCCGATCAGGCCTTTGATCCAGCGGGAGCTGCCGATCTCGGCCTGCGAGGGGTCCCGGGATGGATAGCGGACCGTGACGGACTCACCGACGGAATGCTGGGCCTGCAGGCGCCGCAGCACGGGATCGGTCACGCGCAGGGTCTGGCCCTCCTGCGTGGTGAACTCCACCACGCTCTGGCTGCCATGGGCCGTGCGCCCCATCGTGCCCGACGTACCCGGCACCAGAGCCACAACGCGCCCCGGGGCCGAGCGCATGTCGCCCACCAGGTTCAGGCTGGAGACCAGCAGCCAGGCCGCGCCCAGGACCGTGATGGCGCCGGGAACGAGCAGGACCAAGCCCAGCAGGCCGAGGAAATAGCGAAAGGGTGAGGCGGATGCCATGCGCTATGTCCTGTTCTCCGTAGGCGCCTGGTCAGTAGCCACGCCCGGGATCCACGACGCCGGCCACGGCCTCGCCGCGCTCCAGGGCGCGCATCTTGCGCGCGATCTGCGCAATGCTCTCCTCGCGCAGCGTGCGCGCCGAGGTGTGCGGGGTGGCCACGATGCGCGGGTGGTTCCAGAAGGGATGGCCGGCGGGCAGGGGCTCCTGGCGGAACACGTCGAGCGTGGCGCCGGCCACATGGCTGCTGTCGATCAGGGCCAGCAGGTCGTCTTCCACCAAATGGGCCCCGCGCGCCACGTTGACCACGTAGGCACCCGGCTGCAGGCGCGAGAGCGTTTCGCGGTCCATGATGTCCTGGGTATCGGGCGTGAGCGGCAGCAGGTTCACCAGCACGCGGCTGGCAGCCAGGAAATCGTTGAACCCATCGGTACCGCTGAACCCGCGCACGCCCTCGATGGCCTTGGGCGAGCGGCTCCAGCCGTTGACCGGGAAGTCGAACTGTGTGAGCGCGCGCGCCACGCGCTCGCCCAGCACGCCGAGCCCCATCACGCCGACCGGGAACTCGCTGCGCAGGCGCGGCTTGCGGTAGCCCCAGCGGCCGGCCTGCATGTCGGACTCATAGGCGTCGAACTCACGGAAGTGGCGGATGACCGCGTGGCACACGTACTCGGACATCTGCACGGCCATGCCGGCATCGTCCAGGCGCACCACGCGCATGCCCGCAGGCAGGCGCAGCTTGAGCAGGGCGTCCACGCCCGCGCCGATGTTGAACAGCGCCTGGAGCGCTGCTTGTTCGTCCACGAACTGCTGGGGCGGGGCCCAGACAACAGCGTAGTCGGCCTGGGGCGCGCCGGGTTGCCAGACGGAGATGGTCGCATCGGGCAGGGCCGCCTGCAGGCCCTGGAGCCAGGGCTCGGCCTTGGTATCGGTACAGCAAAAGGTGATGTTCATGCTGCAAGGTTACCGCGACTGCCGGCCCTGCGCTGTCACGCGGCGGCGGCGAGCTTGAGCAGCTCGGCGCCCTCGGTCACCTGGTCGCCGGGCGCGTACAGCAGCTCCTGCACCACGCCATCCACCGGGGCAGCAATGGTGTGCTCCATCTTCATGGCCTCCATCACCGCCAGGGCCTGGCCCTTGGCGACCTTGTCGCCGGCCTTGACCGCGAACGACACGACCTTGCCCGGCATGGGGGCCGTGAGGCGCCCGCCTTCGGACGCTGCCTCGCCGGAATGGGCCAAGAGGTCGATGGCCACGATCTGGGTGGCCCCTGCGGGCGTGAACACATGGTCCATCTCGCCCTGGGCGTAGACGGCAGCGCGCGTGCGCTGGCCGGCGAACTGCAGGTCGATGGCATCGCCCACGGCGGTGAACACCAGGGGGCCGGCCACCTGGGCCACGCCCTCGCCCACCGCCAGCGTGAGGCTGCCGCCGCGCTCATAGGTCAGCCAGGCCTTGGCATGCTCGCCGCCAAATTCGAATTCGAAGCGGCGCTGCACCAGGCCATGCGTATGGAAGCCATCGCGGCGGCTGAACGGATCGACGCCCTCTTCTGCGCGCTCGCGCAGCAGGGTCTGCGCCACGGCACTGGCCGCCGCCAGCGACAGGCCCACGTCTTCGCGCTTGAACAGCACGGCCTGCTCGCGCGGGATCAGCGCGGTGTCGAGCTTCGCCTGGGCGAAAGAATCGGTGCGCGCGACGCGGCGCAGGAACTGCACATTGGTGGCCAAGCCCACGATATGGGTCTGGGCCAGGGCCTCGTCGAGGCGGGCCAGCGCCTGCTCGCGCGTGTCACCGTGCACGATGAGCTTGGCCACCATCGAGTCGTAGAACGGGCTGATGGCATCGCCCTGGCGCACGCCCGAGTCCACGCGCACGGTGCCGCGCTCGAAGGCCACATGGGCCGGCAGCCCGTAGACATGCAGCGCTCCGGTGGCGGGCAGGAAGTTGTTGTCGGGGTTCTCGGCGCAGATGCGCGCCTCAATGGCATGGCCGGTGATGCGCAACTGCTCCTGCGCCAGCGGCAGCGGCTCGCCCGAGGCCACGCGCAGTTGCCACTCCACCAGGTCCTGGCCGGTGATGGCCTCGGTCACGGGGTGCTCCACCTGCAGGCGGGTGTTCATCTCCATGAAGAAGAAGTTCATGCTGCCATCGGCCCGCTGCTCGACGATGAATTCCACCGTGCCCGCGCCCACGTAGTTCACGGCGCGCGCGGCGGCCACGGCGGCGTTGCCCATCTGCTGGCGCATGGCCTCGGTCATGCCGGGGGCCGGGGCTTCCTCCAGCACCTTCTGGTGGCGGCGCTGCACCGAGCAGTCGCGCTCGAACAGGTAGACATAGTTGCCCTGGGTATCGCCAAACACCTGGATCTCGATGTGGCGCGGGCGCTGCACGTACTTTTCGATCAGCACGGCATCGTCGCCAAAGCTGTTGATGGCCTCGCGCTGGCACGAGGCCAGGGCGTCGGCGAACTCGGCCGCCGAATCCACGGCGCGCATGCCCTTGCCGCCACCGCCCGCGCTGGCCTTGATGAGCACGGGGTAGCCGATCCGGTCGGCCTCGCGCTGCAGCAGGGCCGGGTCCTGGTCGGCACCGTGGTAGCCGGGCACCAGGGGCACGCCGGCCTTTTCCATGAGCTGCTTGGACTCGGCCTTGAGCCCCATGGCCTGGATGGCCGAGGGGGGCGGGCCGATGAAGACCAGCCCGGCGTCGGCGCAGGCCTGGGCGAACTCTTCGTTCTCGCTCAGAAAGCCATAGCCCGGGTGCACGGCCTGCGCACCGGTGGCCTTGGCCGCGTCGATGATGCGCTGCCACTGCAGGTAGCTTTCCTTGGGTGCGCTGCCGCCGATGTGCACGGCCTCGTCGCACACCGCCACATGCTTGGCGCCTGCGTCAGCGTCCGAATACACCGCAACAGTTTTCACACCCATGCGGCGGGCAGTGGCGGCAACGCGGCAGGCGATCTCGCCGCGGTTGGCGATCAGGATTTTCTTAAACATGGCACCCTCCCGCGGCGAGATCGCTTGCGCACGCTGCGCGTGCCACGCAATTTGCAGAAACATCCGCTGCGCGGACGTTTTCGCCGCGGTTGGCAATCAGGATTTTTGTAAACATAGGAATCAAACCGCCTTCGCAGGGCCAGAGAAGAGAGAGGACAAGCGCCGCAGCACGGCGCGCAGAAACTTGAAGAGGATCACCAGCAGCAGCACCGAGACCATCAACACCACCGCCAGGGTGACGCCGAAGGCCACCGGGTACTGGGTGGCGAGCCAGACCATGCCCACCACCAGCCCGTCCTCCAGGAAGGACAGGCCCCAGTTGGAGAACGGCTCCGGCGAGGTGTTGGCCGCGGCGCGCGCCGTCATCTTGGTGGCCAGAGAGGTAGCGGCGAGCGAGCCGCCCATCAGCCCGCCGACCACGCCCATGGTGGCGCTGTCGGCGCCGAACACCCCGGCGGCCAGCAGCGCGCCCGCAGGCACGCGGATGAAGGCATGCACGGCATCCCACAGGCTGTCGAACCAGGGCACCTTGTCGGCAAAAAACTCCACCACCAGCATGCAGCCGCTGACCGCCAGCACCATCGGGCTTTGCAGTACCGCCAGGCCCGGGGGCAGCACCATCCAGCCGGCCCAGCCCATGGCGCCCACCATGAACACCACGGCATACAGGCGCACGCCGCTGGCCCAGCCCAGGGCGGCGGCCAGGGCCAGCAGGCCGGGCATGTCGAGCTGCTGGGTGGCGCGCGCCACGCCACCGGCCACGTCGCGTGCCGTGCCGGCATCGACATGCAGGCCAATGGTGTGCAGCCACTGAACGATGCTGAGCCAGAGTGCGTCCATGGGGAGTCCTGTGGGTGGTAGGGTCAGCCCGCCAGCCAGGCCGGCTTGCGCTTTTGCAGGAAGGACTGCACGCCTTCGCGGCCTTCCTCGCTGGCGCGGATGTCGGCGATGCCCTGCACCGTGGCATCGATCAGGCCGGCATTGATCTCACGCTCGGCCACGTCGATCACCAGCTTCTTGCAGGCGCGCACGGCCGCGGGGCTGGCGCTGGTCAGCGCCTTGAGCAGTTCGGCCAGCTTGGCATCGAGCGCCTCGAAGGCCGGGTCGGCCGCCACCACCTCGTGCACGAAGCCGATGCGCAGCGCCTCGGCGGCCGAGAAGCGCTCGGCCGTGAGGAAGTAGCGGTGCGCCGCGCGCGCGCCCATGGCGCGGATCACGTAGGGGCTGATGGTCGCGGGGATCAGGCCCAGCTTCACCTCGCTCAGGCAGAAGCCCGCCGTGTCCACCGCCACCGCCATGTCGCAGGCGGCCACCAGGCCCACGCCACCGGCGTACACATCGCCCTGCACACGGGCAATGGTGGGTTTGGGGCACTCGTAGATCACGCGCAGCATCTCGGCGAGCTTGCCGGCATCGGCCACGTTCTCGTCGCGCGTGTAATCAGCCATGCGGCGCATCCAGTTGAGGTTGGCCCCGGCGCAGAAGGCCGGTCCCTCGGCGGCCAGCACCACGGCGCGCACCTCGGCCCGCGCCCCCACCTCGGTGAAGGCGGCCGTGATGTCGGCGATGACTTCGTCGCTGAAGGCGTTGCGGATCTCGGGCTGCGTGAGCGTGATGCGCGCCACGGCGCCGTCATAGGTGATGGTGAGGTTGTTCGTTCCCATGGCCATCGGTCCTTACATGCGGAACAAACCGAATTTCGTGTCTTCGATGGGCGCATTGCGCGTGGCGGCCAGGCCCAGTGCCAGCACGCGGCGCGTGTCGGCCGGGTCGATCACGCCGTCGTCCCACAGGCGCGCGGTGGCGTAGTAGGGGTGGCCCTGGTCTTCGTACTGGCGGCGGATGGGGGCCTTGAAGGCCTCTTCTTCGTCGGCACTCCACTGGCCGCCCTTGGCCTCGATGCCATCGCGCTTGACCGTGGCCAGCACGCCGGCCGCCTGCTCGCCGCCCATGACGCTGATGCGCGCGTTGGGCCACATCCACAGGAAGCGCGGGCTGTAGGCGCGGCCGCACATGCCGTAGTTGCCGGCACCGAAGCTGCCACCGATGATGATGGTGAACTTGGGCACGCTGGCCGTGGCCACGGCCGTGACCATCTTGGCGCCGTTGCGCGCAATGCCCTCGTTCTCGTACTTGCGGCCCACCATGAAGCCGGTGATGTTCTGCAGGAAGACCAGCGGGATCTTGCGCTGGCAGCACAGCTCGATGAAGTGCGCGCCCTTCAGGGCCGACTCGCTGAACAGAATGCCGTTGTTGGCGATGATGCCCACGGCCATGCCCTCGATGCGTGCAAAGCCCGTGACCAGCGTGGTGCCGTAGCGCGCCTTGAACTCGTCGAACTCGCTGCCGTCGACGATGCGCGCGATGATCTCGCGCACGTCGAAGGGCTTGCGCGTGTCCACGGGGATCACGCCGTAGAGTTCATCGCTGGCGAACTTCGGCGGCAGCGGTGCGCTGTCGGCAGGCGATGCGGCCTTGGCCTTGTTGAGGTTGCGCACGGCATTGCGTGCCAGCTGCAGGGCATGCAAATCGTTCTGCGCCAGGTGGTCGGCCACGCCCGACAGGCGGGTGTGCACATCACCGCCGCCCAGGTCCTCGGCCGTGACCACCTCGCCCGTGGCGGCCTTCACCAGCGGCGGGCCGCCCAGGAAGATGGTGCCCTGGTTCTTCACGATGATGGACTCGTCGCTCATGGCCGGCACGTAGGCGCCACCGGCCGTGCAGCTGCCCATGACCACGGCGATCTGCGAGATGCCCAGGGCGCTCATGTTGGCCTGGTTGAAGAAGATGCGGCCGAAGTGCTCGCGGTCGGGGAAGACCTCGTCCTGGTTGGGCAGGTTGGCGCCGCCCGAGTCCACCAGGTAGATGCAGGTCAGGTGGTTCTGCTGAGCCACTTCCTGCGCACGCAGGTGCTTCTTCACCGTGAGCGGGTAGTAGGTGCCGCCCTTCACCGTGGCGTCGTTGCACACGACCATGCAGTCCACGCCGCTCACGCGGCCGATGCCCGCGATCAGGCCGGCGCTGGGCGCATCGTTGTTGTACATGTTGAGCGCGGCCAGGGGCGCCAGCTCCAGGAAGGGCGTGCCCGGGTCCAGCAGCATCTGCACGCGCTCGCGCGGCAGCAGCTTGCCGCGCGCCGTGTGCTTGGCGCGCGCGGCCTCGCCGCCGCCCTGGGCCACCTTGTCGAGGTGGCTGCGCAGGTCGTCGACCAGGGTGCGCATGGCGGCCGCATTGGCCAGGAAGTCGGCCGAGCGGGGGTTCAGTTGGGTGTCTAGGATGGTCATGCAGCGGATCTCTTTCAAGCAGTCTTTTCTTCGGCCAGGCCCAGCTGGTCCTTCATCTCGTCGCGGATCCTGAACTTCTGGATCTTGCCGGTCACCGTCATCGGGAAGCCCGTGACGAAGCGGATGTAGCGCGGCACCTTGTAGTGGGCGATCTGGCCCTTGCAGAAGGCACGCACGGCCTCCTCGGTCAGCTCCTGGCCGGGCTTGACGACGATCCAGGCGCACAGCTCCTCGCCGTACTTGGCGTCGGGCACGCCTACCACCTGCACGTCCTGCACCTGCGGGTGGCGGTAGAGGAATTCCTCGATCTCGCGCGGGTAGATGTTCTCGCCACCGCGGATCACCATGTCCTTGATGCGGCCCACGATGTTCACGTAGCCCTCGGCGTCCATGGTGGCCAGGTCGCCGGTGTGCATCCAGCCTTCGGCGTCGATGGCCTCGCGGGTCTTGGCCTCGTCGCCCCAGTAGCCGTGCATCACCGAGTAGCCGCGCGTGCAGAACTCGCCGCGCTCGCCCACGGGCACGGTCTCGCCGGTCTCGGGGCTGACGATCTTCACTTCCAGGTGCGGCTGCACCTGGCCCACGGTGGAGACGCGCTTGGCCAAAGGCGTGCCGGTGCTGCTCTGGCAGCTCACGGGGCTGGTCTCGGTCATGCCGTAGGCGATGGTGATCTCGGACAGGTGCATCTGCTCCACCACGCGCTTCATCACCTCGGTCGGGCAGGGCGAACCGGCCATGATGCCGGTGCGCAGCGTGGACAGGTCGAACTCGGCAAAGCGCGGGTGGTCCAGCTCGGCGATGAACATGGTGGGCACGCCGTGCAGGCCGGTGCAGCGCTCGTCCTGCACGGTCTGCAGCACGGTGAGCGGGTCGAAGCCGTCGTTGGGGTAGACGATGGTGGCGCCATGCGTGAAGCAGGCCAGGTTGCCCAGCACCATGCCGAAGCAGTGGTACAGCGGCACGGGAATGCACAGCCGGTCCTCCGGCGTGAGGCGCATGCACTCGCCGATGAAGAAGCCGTTGTTCAGGATGTTGCGGTGCGTGAGCGTGGCCCCCTTGGGAAAGCCCGTGGTGCCGCTGGTGAACTGGATGTTGATGGGGTCGGTGGCCTGGAGCCCTGCCGCCACCTCGGCCACGCGCGCATCGGCCGCGTCGCCACGTGCCAGCAATTCCGAAAAGCGCAGCAGGCCTGCTTCGTCGGCGCCCTGGCCGGGCTCGTCGATCCACACCACGGTCTGCAGGTGCGGCAGCTTGAGCGCGCCCAGGCGGCCGGGCTGCTGGCGCTGCCATTCGGGCGCCAGCTCGCGCAGCATGCCCAGGTAGTCGCTGGTCTTGAAGCGCGCCATGCTCACCAGCAGCCGGCAGCCCACCTTGTTGAGCGCGTACTCCACCTCGGAGGTGCGGTAGGCCGGGTTGATGTTGACCAGCACCAGGCCCACCTGGGCCGTGGCCAGCTGCATCAGCACCCACTCGACGTTGTTGTGCGACCAGATGCCCACGCGGTCGCCGGGCACCAGGCCCAGGCCCAGCAGCGCACTGGCCAGGCGCCGGGCCTCGGCCTGCAGGCTGCGGTAGGTGTAGCGGCGCCCCTGGTGCACACTGACCAGGGCCTCGCGCTCGGGCTGGCGGGCCGCCATGGCGTCGAAGAAATCGCCCAGGGTCTGCTCGATCAGGGGCACGTCGGTCGCGCCAAGGGCCAGGCTGGTGGTCAGCGGGGCGGTGGAAGGCAGGGCTGCACCCATGTTCTTGTCTCCTTGCGTGTCGCGCTCCCGCACAGGGAGTGCATGGCGAGCGATATGCAAGCATAGGAGCCTGCCACGGCCCCCGCTTGACACAAAGGTTGCAAATCGTGCCACACCTCGGGCACACTGGCACCCGTGAAATCCCCCGCCTTTGCGGCCCCCGAGGGCCTGCCCGCCCCCAAGACCGCGCCAGCCGCCACCCCCATCGCCTTCGTGCAGGCGATTGCACTCGCTTACAGGCGCCGCGGCATGAGCCCCGCGTGGGCGCTGGCCCAGGCACAGATTGCGCCCGGCCTGCTGTTCGACGACAGTGCCCGCATCACGGCCTGGCAGATGGAGGAGGTCTCGGGCGCCGCCATGCGCGAGCTCGACGACGAGGCCCTGGGCTGGTTCGGCCGGCGCCTGCCCTGGGGCAGCTACGGCATGCTGGCGCGCGCCTCCATCAGCTCGCCCGACCTGGGCGTGGCGCTCAAGCGCTGGTGCCGCCACCATGGCCTGCTGGCCGACGACATCACACTCACGCTGGCGCAGGCCGACAGCATGGCCACCCTGGCCATTGCCGAGAACCGCGACCTGGGCTCGTTGCGCGAGTTCTGCCTGGTCTCGGTGCTGCGCAATGCCCTGGGCCTGGGCTGCTGGATGGTGGATTCGCGCGTGCCGCTGCTCGCGGCCGAATTCGCCTTCGCACCGCCACCGCATGCCGAGGCCTATGGTGTGCTGTTCCCGGGCGGCCCGGTGCGCTTCCACGCGCCGCAGACGGCCATCCATTTCGATGCACGCTACCTCGCCCTGCCCCTGCG
Organism: Acidovorax sp. FW305-C-20-28; assembly: GCF_058783375.1. Lineage (NCBI taxonomy): Bacteria > Pseudomonadati > Pseudomonadota > Betaproteobacteria > Burkholderiales > Comamonadaceae > Acidovorax > Acidovorax sp. FW305-C-20-28. The sequence continues at coordinate 151,168 of NZ_JBYSYM010000015.1, forward strand.
GCGCGACGAGGCCGCACTGCGCCAGATGCTGCAGCACGCGCTGCCGCTCACCGTGCTGCAGTACCGGCGCGACCGCTTGCTGGTGGCCCGCGTGCGCCAGCTGCTGGGCGCCCCGGTGCAGGGCCACCCCGGCCAGGCGCTGGCCACGCACAGCGCCGAGACGCTGGCCCACCTGCTGCATGTGTCGCCGCGCACCCTGCACCGCCAGCTCAAGGAGGAAGGCGCCACCCTGCAGGGCCTCAAGGACGAGGTGCGCCAGGGCCGCGCCATGGAACTGCTGCACCGCAGCGACCGCCCCATCAAGCAGGTGGCCGAGGCCGCGGGTTTCGTCAACGAGAAAAGCTTCATCCGCGCCTTCAAGGGCTGGACCGGGCACTCGCCCGCCGAGTACCGGCGTTTGGCGCGCACGGCGGCGTGATTTGCAACCGCAATGGCAACAGGGGGAACCACCCTCGCCATCCGCCGGAACTACACTGAACCCGATGCCGATGATCCATCTGTACCACTGCGTCAGCGCGCGCTCGTTCCGCCCCCTGTGGATGCTGGAGGAGTTGCAGCTGCCGTACTCGCTGCACATGCTGCCCTTTCCGCCGCGGCTGAAGGCGCGCAGCTTCCTTGAATTGAACCCGCTGGGCACCGTGCCCCTGCTGGTGCAGGGCGATGTGCGCATGACCGAATCGGCCGCCATCTGCCAGTACCTTGCGGCCGCCCACCCCGATGCGGGGCTCGACGTGCGGCCCGTGGACCCGGCCTACGGCGCCTACCTCAACTGGCTGCACCTGGGCGAGGCCACGCTGACCTTTCCGCAGACCCTGGTGCTGCGCTACGGCCGCTTCGAGCCCAAGGCGCGCCAGCAGCCCCAAGTGGTGGAGGACTACCGCCGCTGGTTCCTGGCCCGGCTGCGGGCGGTGGAGTCGGCCCTGGCGCGCAGCGAGTACCTGTGCGCGGAGCGCTTCACCGCGGCCGACGTCTCTGTGGGCTATGCACTGCTGCTGGCCGAGCACCTGGGCCTGTCGCCCGAGTTCGGCGAACGCACGCTGCTGTACTGGCACCGCCTGCAGCAGCGCCCGGGCTACCAGCGCGCCATGGCCGCGCAGATCGAGGCCGCAGAAGAGCAGGACGTACCAACCACGCCAGCCCCCGACACGCGGCCCTGACGCTACTGCGGCGCCCGGTACACCGGCAGCGATTGCACCAGCGCCCGGAACTCGGGCGAATGCCGCAGCACGCTGCCGCCGGCCTCGATCAGGTCCGTGACCTCGTGCTGCTCGATGGAAAACGCCGTGGGAATCTGCAACAGGCGCGGGCGCGCCACATCGTCGGGTGAATCGCGCAGGTTCACCGGCACCACATGGATCTCGGCGTTGGGCGCGAACACGTCGCCGCCGCTGTGCGGGTGCTCGGCCAGGGTCTTGCGCCACTGGGCCGTGATGTCGCGCAGGTATTCCTGCGTCTCGCGCGTGGCGCGTGCGCCGGTGCCGAACAGCAGGGCATCGACCACCTGCAGCATGTCGGGCACCTTGTCGCTGGTGTCGATGTTGAACGAGGGGTCGCGCTCGGCATTCACCGTGATCAGCACCAGCTTGCGGATGCTGCCCGGCGGAATGCCCACCTCGCTGAAGCTTTCGCGCAGCCCGCCGCCGGCCAGCGCGCGGTCCAGCAGGCGCTGCACGCCGAGATTGTCCGACAGGCCGCCATCGACCAGGTGGATGTAGGGCTTGCGCCGGGCATCGAGGTAGCTTTGCTCGTTGACCCGGTACAGGCGCGAGCGGTAGTCGCTGGCGGTGGCGCGCGCCAGGTGGCTGCCTGCGGGGCGGGTGACGCACTGGTCCGCATGGTTCTTGAGCGTCATGGGGCTGAGCAGCAGGGGCACGGCCGACGAAGCCGCCACCGCGAACGACAGCGGCACCGAGCGCAGGTCCGAGCAGATCAGCGCGAACTGCTCCCAGGTGAACTCGAAGCCCGTGCCCAGCGACATGTCGGTCGCGGTGATGAACAGCTGCGGGTGGCGCGGGCGCTTTTCCACGTCGCCGAAGGTCTTGCCCGCGTAGAGCTCGTCGAGCCGGCGCGCCAGCAGGTGGGTGCGGCCGAACCAGGGTGAGGTCAGGTCCACCAGGTTGCCCGGGCGCAGGGCCTGGGTGATCAGGCTGTTCTGGAAGTTCTGGCGCAAAAATTCATGCTCGAAGCGCGGCAGCCCCTCGATGCCATGCGCCGCATAGTAGGCCGCCACGATGCTGCCGCCCGAGACGCCGCTGACCACGTCGGTGGCATCGAGCAGGGTGGTGCGCTGGCCGTTCCATTCGAACACCGTGTTCTGCATCTCGGTGAGCACGCCGAAGCCAAAGGCCGCCGCACGTGCGCCCCCGCCCGAGAGCGTGACCGCCACCAGGATGCTCGGGTCGCGCTGCGAAGGCCGCTGCGTGACCGCCTGCTCAGAAAGCGGCATGGGCTCGTTGGTCCACGGCCGCACGGACGAACACCCGGCCAGCGCGACCGCCAAGGCCAGCCCCACCCAACGCACGACGAACTGCAGTGTTGTCACAGCTTCTTCCTCCCTGCGCGGAAGTTTAAGAGAAGCCTCCTGCGTGGCACACGCCTCAGTGTCCTGCCGGGGCCAAGGCCTGTCGTATGGCATCCCCCATGGCCTGCGTACCCACGCGCAGGTGCGCCGGCGTGTCCGCACCAGCGATATCGGCCGTGCGCCAGCCCTGGGCCAGGGCCGCCAGCACTGCGGCCTCCACCCGGCCGGCCAGATCGGGCCGTGCCAGGGCGTGGCGCAGCAGCAAGGCTGCCGCGCGGATGCAGCCCACGGGGTTGGCGCGGTCCTGGCCCGCGATGTCGAGCGCCGTGCCGTGCCCGGCCTCGAACAGGCCGCGCGTGCGGCCCGGCTCGCCATCGCCCAGCAACGCCGCTGCGGGCAGGCCGATGGAGCCCGTGAGCACCGAAGCCACATCGCTCAGGATGTCGCCGAACAGGTTGCCGGCCAGCACCACGTCGAAATCGCGCGGGCTGGCCACCAGCGCCATGGCCGCGTTGTCGGCGTACCAGTGGCGCAGCTGCACATCGGGGTAGTGGTCACGCCCTACCGCGGTCACCACCTGGCGCCACAGGCGCGAGGTCTCCAGCACATTGGCCTTGTCCACGCTGGCCAGTTGCCCGCGCCGGGCGCGCGCTGCGCGAAAGGCCACATGCGCCACGCGCCGCACCTCGCCCGCGGCATAGCGCATGCTGTCGAAGCCCTCGGCGTCGCCGGCAAACGGCCCCTCTGCAGCGGTGCGCTGGCCCTTGGGCGTGGCGGTGTAGACATCGCCATCGAGCTCGCGCACGACGAGCAGGTCCACGCCCTGCACCACGGACGCCTTGAGCGGCGACAGCACGGCCGTGGCCACATCGATGCGGATGTGGCGCAGGCTGGCATACAGCCCCAGGCCCCGGCGCAGGCCCAGGATGGCCTGCTCGGGCCGCAGCGCGCGCGGCAGGTAGTCGTGGCGCGGATCACCCACGGCGCCGAAGAGCACGGCATCGGCCGCGCAGGCCGCCGCCAGCGTGGACGGCGGCAGGGGGTGGCCGTGTGCGTCGCAGGCGACCGCCCCCACGGGTGCCTCCACCGCGTCGAAATCGAAACCCGGCCCGCGCAGGTCTTCGAGCACCGCGCGCGCCTGGGCCAGCACCTCGGGGCCGATGCCCTCACCGGGCAGAAACGCGATGCGGGGCATCAGTCTTTCACCGCGCCCGACTGGCGCACCAGCTCGGCATGCTTGGCCAGCTCGGCCTTGAAGAAGGGCTCGGCGCTCTCGGGGGTGGAACCCACGGGGGCGATGCCTTGTGCCGCCATGATGTCCTGCACTTCCTTTTGCGCCAGCGTGGCCTTCACGTCCTGGTAGAACTTCTGCACCAGGGGCTTGGGCAGGCCCGCCGGGCCGATCAGGGCGATCCAGGCATCGAAGCTGTAGCCCGGCAGCCCCGCCTCGGCAAGCGTGGGCACCTCGGGCAGCACCTGCGAACGCTGCGTGGTGGACACGCCCAGCGCCTTGAGGCGCCCGGCCTTTACATGCGGCGCCGCCGCCGTGACGGACAGGAAGGCCAGGTGGATCTGCCCGCCGATCAGGTCCGTGGTCAGCGGCCCCGTGCCCTTGTAGGGGATGTGGGTGAGAAAGATGCCGCCCTCGCTCTTGAGCAGCTCGGCCGCCAGGTGCAGCACGCTGCCGTTGCCGGCCGAGCCATAGTCCACCTTGGCGGGATTGGCCTTGGCATAGGCCACCAGTTCCTTGAGCGTCTTGACCGGCAGCGCATTGGTGGCCACCAGCACCAGCGGCACCGTGCCGACCACGGTGATGGGCGTGATGTCCTTGAGCGTGTCGAAAGGCATGCTCTTGTAGATGGCCGGGTTGATCACGTGGTTGGACGAGACCAGCGCCAGGGTCTGCCCATCCTTGGGCGCGCGCACCAGCTGCGCCGTGCCCGAGACACCGCCCGCGCCCGCAATGTTCTCCACCACCACCGGCTGACCGAGGGCACGCGCCAGCGGCGGCGAGAGCGCGCGTGCCAGAGTGTCCACGGTCGATCCCGTGGTCAGCGGCACGATCACGCGCACGGGCTTGTCGCCCTGTGCGTGGGCCAGGCCGCTAGCCACCACGGCAGCCAGCAGCAGCGCGCGCCGGCACAGGGAGGGCAAGGTCAAGGGGTTCATCGTTGTGTCTCCTGTCGTTGTTGTGGGTTCAGGGATACCGCGCCTGCAGGTCGGCAAAGGACAGCAACTCGCCTGCAATAGCGCTGGCCACCACCGTGGGGGGGCTGGCCAGCCAGACCTGGCCCGGGCCGCCCCGGCCCGGAAAGTTGCGGTTGATGGCGCTCACCGTGACCTGCTCGGCCGAGGTGGACGAACCCGGCCCGCAGTTGCCGCAGGCCCCGCACGAGGGCTGCAGCATGCGCGCGCCCACCTGCTCGAACACCGGCATGTAGCCGCGGGCCACGCAGTAGTCGCGCACGGCCGTGGTGCCGAACTGCAGAAACAACTGCACCTGTGGCGCCACGCGCAGGCCGCGCTGCACGGCCCACTGCAGCACGCCGTGGTAGAGGTCGAAGTCCTCGCGCTTGCCCGCGGTGCACGAGCCCCCATAGGCGATGTGCACCTTCACGGGCCCGTCCAGCTCGGCCAGCGGCAAGCCGTTGCCCGGGTCGCCCGGTCGCGCCAGCATGGGTGTGAGCGCAGCGCAGTCCACGGTGAAGGTCTGCGCATACCGCGCACCAGGGTCGCTGTGCATCCAGGGCGCGAGGTGGAATTCCACGCCGCGCCGCTCGCTCAGAAAGCGCACGGTCTCGGCATCCGGCGCCACGATGCCGGTGAAGCCACCGAGTTCGGCCGTCATGTTGGTCAGGGTGGCGCGCTCGTCGGTGGAGAGGCCGGCCACGGCCGGGCCGCCAAATTCAAACACCTTGCCCAGGCCCGCGCCCGCGCGAATCGCCGGCAGCGCCAGCAGGTGCAGCACGATGTCCTTGGCCGTCACACCCACAGGCACCACCCCGTCGAGCACGATGCGCAGCGACTCGGGCACCGTGAGCCGCACCGCCCCGGTCACGAAGGCATTGGCCATGTCCGTCGTGCCCACGCCAAAGGCCACGCAGCCCAGCGCGCCGCTGTGCGGGGTGTGCGAATCGGTGCCCACCACCACCTGGCCGGGCAGCGCGTAGTGCTCGGCCACCATGGCGTGGGAGATGCCGGCGACGTTGCTGCCGTCGTCGAGCAAAGCCTCGTCTTCGGTCAGCGTGCGGTGCATGCGCAGGCCGAAGCGCTTGGCGAAGGTGCGCTGCGCCGCGCACATGGCAAGCACATTGGGCACCAGGCCCGCGCGCACGTGGGTGGCGCTTTCGTGCACGTAGGAGGTGTGGTCTTCGAACACCACGATGGACTCTGGCCCCTGCAGCGCCAGCGAGGCACCGAACTCGGTACCGAGCATGTGCGCCGCCATGCCGGTGTAGTACTCGTGGATGAAGCGCCAGTCGGCGCGCACAAAGGCCCCTTCGCTCGGCGCCGCATGGGCCGCCGTCAGCTCCGTGGCCAGGGCATGGCGCGCGATGATCTTCTCGAACAGGGTGCGCGGCGCGCCGTCGCCCTGCCCCGCCCCGGCCGCTGGCGCCACGTCCCGCATGAAGCGCTGGCCAAAGCGCAGCAACCCACCGCTGCGCAAGATGGCAGCCGCCAGCGCATCGCGGCCCGCCACCAGTTCCTCGATGGCAATGGCCTCGCCGCGCTGGATGCGCTCGATGAGGCCGAAATCGGTGGAGGTGAACAGGCCGATGTTGTCGGCATTCTGGCGGTAGATGCGCTCGAAGCTCTCGGCCACCACCAGGCGCACGCCGGCGAACTTCTCCGCCGCAGGGCTGTGCTCGCGCGAGGAGCCCTTGCCATAGCGCTTGCCCGCCACCGTGACCTCAAAGCCGCCCTGGCGCACCGCATCGGCCGCGATGGGCAGGCAGTCGTCCACCCGAAAGCCGGTGTAGGGGTAGCGGCCCAGTTGCGCGTCGAAATGGGTCAGGATGGGCAGTGGCGTGATCTCGTCGGTGGAGACATCGTCGCGCAAGGGCCCCGCCTGGGCCAAGGTGATGGCCTCGCCACCGAACTGCCTGCGCACGGCGTCGGCGCTCTGGCTGAGAAAGAGGATTCGTCCGTCGAAACGGACTGTGCTGGCATCGGCTTGCATGTCCGAATGATCGGTCGGCCACCTTGCCAGGCCAAGCGCCGATGCGGCACAGGGGGTCTCGCAAAAATAGCGATCCGGGTTACCCCGCAGGCGCAGACCAGCTGTCGATGACGGCCTGCACCGAACGCAGACGTGGGGTCTTGCGCAGCGCATACAGGCACAACTCGCGTGCGGCCCAGTCCTCCTGCAGCGGGCGGCGCACAAAGTGCCGGCTGCCCGCATAGGCGGCGGCCGCGCTCTGCGGCACGATGGCGATGCCCAGGCCCGCCTCGACCATGCGGCACACGGCATCGAAGCTGCCCACCGAGACGGCCATCTGCAGGCTGTGCCCGGTGGCGAGGGCCTGGGCATGCACGAAGCGGTCGAGCGAGCCGCCCGCGCGCACACCGATCAGCGGCCACTGCAGCACCTGGTCGAACCCCAGCGCGCTGCGCCTGGCGAGCGCATGGCCGCGTGGCAGCACCACCAGCAGCGGGTCGCTCGCAAAATGCCAGCGCTCCATGCCGGCGGGCACGTCCATGCGCACCCCCACGCCGACATCGGCCTGGTCGTCCAGGCAGCTGCGCACCACGTCGGGTGTGTCCAGCTCCTGGAGCGAGACATGCAGGGCCGGGTGCGCGGCCAGCAGGGCCTTGAGCCGTTCGGGCAGAAAGCCCACCACGGCCGAGGTATCGGCCGCCACGCGCACCGTGCCGGCCACGCGGCCGTCGAGCGACTGCACCTCGCGCGCGAGTTGCTGCAGTCCCTGGTCGATCTGTTGCCCGCGCTCGAACACCAGGTGGCCCGCCTCGGTCAGTTGCACGCCGCGCGGCGAACGCACCAGCAGCGGCGTGCCGAAGGCATGCTCCAGGTCAGCCAGTCGGCGGCTCAGGGCCGAGGGGGCGATGTGCTCACGCGCGGCGGCGCGCACGATGGAGCCCTCCTGCGCCACCGCGGCGAACAGGCGCAGGCTGTAGGCATCGACGCGGCGGGTCATGGCGTTGTGGTTCAGCAGCCCAGCAGGGCCGGCAGCTCGGCCATGCTGCGGAACACCTGCGCGGCGCCGGCCGCGCGCAGGGCCTGCTCGCCCACCCCCAGGGGGTCGTAGGCGAACACCGTGGCACCCGCGGCCGCGCCGGCGGTCACCCCGATGGTCGTGTCCTCCACCACCGCGCAGCGCGTGGGGTCGGCCTGCAGCGCGGCGGCCGCGGCCAGATACACGTCGGGCGCGGGCTTGGTGTGGGGCACCTCGTGGCCGCTGAAGATGCGGCCCTCGAAGTAGGGCATGAGCCCCACCTTGACGAGTTGCATCTCCACCTTGAAGCGGTCGGCCCCCGAGGCGCAGGCGATGCGCCCGCCATGGTGGGCGTGCACCCGCTCGATGGCGGGGTGGATGTGCTCGATGGCGACCAGGCGCTGGTCCAGCTCGGCATTGCGCCGCGCGTAGAAGCTGGCCATCCACTCGTCGGTCAGGGGCTTGCCGGTCTCGGCCTCGATGCGGGCCGTGGCGCTGCGCACCGTGCGCCCGATGAAATAGGCCATGCATTCGTCGTGCGTGATGGCCCAGCCCGCCTCGTTGAGCATGGTGCGCAGCACGCCGTTGGTGATGTGCTCGCTGTCGACGAGCACGCCGTCGCAGTCGAACAAAATGGCTTCAAAGGTCATGGGTCAAGGTTCGCAAGATGGCAAAGGAAAAAATACTCACTGCTGGTCGCCGTCGACATAGAACCAGCGACCGCCCTCGCGCACGAAGCGGCTGGTCTCGTGCAGGCGCACGGCCCGACCGCCCACGCGGTAGCGCGCGACGAACTCGACCTCGGCCATGTTCTCGCCCGTGCTGCGGTGGCTGCGCACCGAAAGGCCCAGCCAGCGGGTGGCCGGGTCGAAATCCAGCCCGGAAGGCCGCGTGCGCGGGTGCCAGGTGGCCTGCAGGTACTCGGCCCGCTCGCGCACGAAGGCGCTGTAGCGCGAGCGCATGAGGTGCTGCGCATCGGGCGCGGGCGCGGTGTCAAAGTGGTCCACATAGCGGCCACAGCAGTCCGCATAGGCCAGCGGCTTCTGGCGCGCGTTGACCTGGCCACAGGGGCAGGCGGTGGTGGGGTCGGGGGATGCCACGAAGGAGCCTTTCAGCGCAACGCGCCGAATACTTTCTTCGCCAGCGCGCTGCCGGCAGCTGCGGGGTTCTGTCGAATGGCGCGCTCTTCCTCGCCGATCATGAGGTACAGGCCGTCGAGCGTGCGCGCAGTGACGTACTGTGCCAGGTTGGCGTCCTCGGCCTTGAGCAGGCCAAAACTGGCCGCCTTGCCGGCGAACGCGTTGTACTTCTGCGTAACGCCGACCTTCTCGGTGGCCTGGTTCACCACGGGCAAAAAACGCTCGCCCAGCGGGGCGCGGGTCTTTTCAGCAAAGAAGGCCGTCACCGAGGTGTCGCCCCCGGTCAGGATGTTGCGGGCATCGGTCACGGTCATGCTCTGCACGGCCTGCACCAGCAGATCCTTGCCCAGCGGCACGGCGGCCTCGGCCGCGCGGTTGATGGAGGTGACGAGTTCATCGATGCGCCGCCCCTGGCCCAGCGACTTCAGGAGCTTGGCGGCCTCGTCGAGCTGCCCCGGCAGGCCGATGCGCACCCGGGGGTTGCCCAGAAAGCCGTCGGGCCGCCCGAGCGATGCGACGGCGGCCTGTACGCCCTGCGACAGGGCAGCCTTGAGCCCGCCCGAGGTGTCGGCGGCCGACAGGTCGGCCAGCGACAAGGCGTGCGCCCGGTGGGCAACGGCCAGCAACAGGACACCCAGCGCGCCCGCGCTGGCATGGTGGTGGAATTCGCGACGCAGCATGGCGTGGTAGGTCTTTCTCTGGTCAAACACAAGGAAGCGCAGGGCCTGATTTTCGCCGACGCGCGCGCACCGTAGACTGGCGCGCAGGACAACCCCTTTTGCGAGGAGAGCAACGATGTGGAACATGAGCGTGCCGTGGTGGGAATTCGTGCTGCGCGGGGTGGTGGTCTATGTCTTCCTGCTGGTGTTCCTGCGCCTCACGGGCAAGCGCCAGACGGGGCAGTACGCGCCCTTTGACCTCGTGCTGCTGCTGATCCTGTCGAACGCGGTGCAGAACTCGATGAACGCGGGCGACAACTCGCTCATCGGCGGCCTGATCTCGGCCACCACGCTGATCGCCTGCCATGTGGTGCTGGCCCACATGACCTTCCGCACCCCCTGGCTGGAGCGCCTGATCGACGGCACCCCGCGCGTGCTGGTGGAGCACGGCCAGGTGCGCGCCGACCTGATGCGCAAGGAGCTGCTGTCCACCGACGACCTGGAGGCCGCGCTGCGCGCCGGCGGCTGCCTGCACCTGCACGAGGTGGAGCGTGCCACCATCGAGACCAACGGCCAGATCACCGTGGTGCTGCGCAGGCGCGACAGCGCCGGTTGAATCGCCCGTGGTTCTTCAGTAGGGCGTGTAGCACTTGCCGCCAGCGATCGCAGCGGTGACCGCCGGCTCCAGGCTGGCGAGCGTGGGATAGGTCGCCTGCGTGGCCCCCTCCAGGATGCACAAGCGTGCCTCCTTGCGCACCCATACGTCCTTGCGTTCCGAGACGGGCAGCAGCAGGTCCGAGCTTCCCCAGTGCGCCGCGAATTGCGCCGAACCCTCGGTCCGCTCGACCTTGAAGCTGCGGACACCGACCTTGGGCCCGGCGTTGTACCGGCCCTCGCCCGGGCATGCCTCGCTGGGGTAGTAGACCCAGCCGCTGTTGTAGCTGAGGGAACCTGCGGTGGCCTCACCGAACTGCAGGACCACGCGGCTGGAGGGCCCGAGCGCGCCGGGCGGCTGGCAGGTCTCCTGCACCCACAGCCCCTGCGGCAAGGCGCCCGGCACAGTGCAGCGCACGCTGAGCCAGTCCACCAGGGAGTGCGGCATGGTGCCCGTGCCGTTGCGCACGGCGCATTGCTGGACAGCCGGCCCACTCTGCACGGTCACGGTGTAGTCGGCCCCGCCGGGCAAGGGGGTCGTAAAAGTGAAGCGCCCATCGGCGGCAATCGGCAGGCTCTCGCCCGCACTGGTGTGCAGCACCAGCGAGGAGCCCGAGGCCAGGCCGCTCACCGTGCCCCCCAGCGTGTACATGGCGACGGGCAGGGTTTCGCAGGCGATGGCGACATCGGTCACCGCAGCGGACAAGGTGCCCGAGCCCCGCGCCACCGTGCACAGCTGCCCGGTCGGCTGGGTCTTGACGGCCACGTCGTAGCGGCTGCCCGCAGGCCAGCTGGCGGCCATCACAAACGCGCCGTTGGCACCGAGCGTGAAATCGTCCGTGCCCTGGTTCTGCAGCACCAGCGTCTGGCCCGCGGCCAGGCCGGATACCGTTCCGCCGACCGTCCAGCGCACCTCGGCCGGGGGCGTGGTCGGCGTGGTCGGCGTGGTGGGTGTGGTGGGTGTGCCGGGTTCGCCGCCCGTCGCAGGGCTGTCGCTGCCACCGCCTCCGCCACAGGCGCAGAGCGCGCCCAGGGCAGCCCCTGCCAGCAAGGCCTTGGCAGCAGGGGCGAGCCTGCGCGCGGCAGGCCATTCAAGGCGCATGGCGCCCGGGGTTCGGGTCATGGACATGGAAACTCCTCTCGAAGTGGTGGGCACTCCGAACGCGGAACTGCGCCCTCTGGTGTCCACCTGGTTGGTGTGCCACCAGTGTCCGGCTGGCAGCCCGCGGGGGCTGGTGACGCGGATCACCACCCGCATGCCGCGACCCGGCCCACAAGGTATCCGGATGTTGCAGGCCGCCACGCGCGCGCATCGCAACCCTTGCCCTGCGGAAACCCTACTGCGGTAGGGTTTGCGCGGCAGCCTGCTTGCGCCACACTTGGCAGAATTTGCCTGCGCCTGCCACGACACGCCACCGAATGCCCGCCACGCCCCCCTACGCCCTCATCCTCGATGACCACCCCCTGGTTGCGCGCGGCGTGGCAGAGTTCCTGCGCTCGCTGCGCCCCGATCTGGAAGTGCGGCTGGCCACCGATGCGGCCGACTGCCTGCAGCAGGTGGTGCTGCACGGCACTCCCGCGCTGGCCCTGATCGATTTCTGGCTGGCCGAAGGGGCGGCGCTGGGCCTCATTGCGCAACTGCGGGCACGCTGCCCCGAGACGCCCATCGTGGTGATGAGCGGCGACGACGACCCTTTGCTGGGCGAACGCGCCCGTGCAGGGGGCGCCCACGGTTTCCTGCACAAGCAGGAGAGCCCGGGCACCTTTGCCCAGGCCGTGCATGCGCTGCTGGGCGGGCTGACCTGGTTTGTGCCCCCCAGCCGCCTGCAGGCCGGCGGGCTGCGCAGCCGTGAACTGCCGGTGACGCCGGCCGAGCTGGGCCTGTCCACCCGCCAGGGCGAAATCCTCGCCCTGGTGCTGATGGGCCAGCCCAACAAGCGCATCGCACTGGACCTGACCCTGTCGGAAAGCACGGTCAAGGAGCATGTCACCGCCATCCTGCAGCGCCTGGGCGCGCGCAACCGCATCGAGGCCATCACCCAGCTGCGCGGGCGCAGGCTGGTGCTGGCCACAGGGCCTGCGGGCTGATGGCCTCGCCCGCGGCCGTGCCACCGGCCGATTGGTCCGACGACGCCCCCATCAGCAGCGAGGGGCAGGCGCGCCTGCTGGAGATGACCTTCGGCTTTCTGCTCACCAGCATCTGCGTGCTGCCGCTGGTGTCGCTGGCACTCACGCTGTTCTATGCGCGCGAGAACGACGCGCGCGGGATGTGGCTGTGGTGCGGCTTCTACACCCTGTTTGCCCTGGCGATGTCCGTGCAGCGCCGCATCCACCTGCGCGACCGCGAGCGCCTGGATGCCGAGGCGCTGGTGCGCAAGTGGCAGCCCCGGCTCGAAACATGCGCCTTGCTGCACGGGCTAGGCATCAGCGCGCCCCTGGCCATCGTGGCCGGCCATGCGGGCTACGACTTCGCCCTGCTGCTGCTGGTGACCAATGCCGCCATCGTGGTCGGCAACGCCACCCTGCAGACGCCCGTGCTCGGCGTGTTCATGCGCTTGTACATGGCGGGCTGGAATGCCTCGTTGCCCCTGCTGGTCTGGGTGTTTCCAGAGCACTGGCATGCCATCGTGCCGCTGGCGCTGCTGCTCAGCCTGGCCATCTACCGCCACGCCCAAAGGACGCACCGCTTCTTCGTGCAGCAGATCCGGCTGGAGGAACGCGGCGCCCAGATGGCTGCACGCTACCTGGCGGCACGTGACGAGGCCCAGGCGGCCCTGGAGGAGAAGAACCGCTTTCTGAGCACCGCTGCGCACGACCTGCGCCAGCCCGTGCACGCCATGGGCCTGCTGGCCGCGGCCATCGCGCGGCGCAACCGCGACCACGGCCTGGATGCGCCACTGGCCGACCTGCAGCGCAGCGTGCACTCGGTCAACCAGATGTTCAACGCGCTGCTCGACCTGTCGCGCATCGAAGGTGGCCATGTGGCCGTGCACGCCACTCCGGTGGCCCTGGATGGCCTGTTGGGCGACGTGCTCACGCTGTTTCGCGAAGAGGCGCGCACGCGCGGCCTGCAGCTGCGGGTGCGCCTGCCGGGCCCCCAGGCCGGCGTGCTGGCCGATGCGGACCTGCTGCGCCAGTCGGTCGTGAACCTGGTGCACAACGCACTGCGCTACACCCTGCAGGGCGGGGTGCTGCTCACCGCGCGCCGGCGCCGCGCGGGCTGGCAGGTCGAGGTCTGGGACACCGGTGTGGGCGTGGCCCTGGAGGACCAGTTGCGCATCTACTCGCCTTTCTACCGCCCGCAGCACGCCTGGGGCATCGACAACAACGGCCACGGTCTGGGCCTGGCCGTGGTGGCGCGCTGTGCCAAGCTGATGGGCGCCGACTACGGGCTCGCATCGCGCCTGGGCCGGGGCTCGCGCTTCTGGCTGCACCTGCCCGAGGCCCGCCCCATCGCCCAAGCGCCCGTTGGCGCCCGCCTGGACAGCGCGGCGTGGAGCGCCGCGGCCGAAGGAGGCCGCGACCGCCTCGGCCTGGGCCCGCTGGCAGGCCGCTGCCTGGTCATCGACGATGACCCGCAGGTGGCGGCCGCGTGGGCAGCCCTGCTGCAGGCCTGGGGCATCACGGCGCGCTTCGCCAGCTGCGCCGGCGAAGCCTGGGCGCTGGTGGGCCAGGGCTTCACGCCGCAGGCCATCCTGTGTGACCAGCGCCTGCGCTCAGGCGAGAGCGGCTTCGACATCCTGCGCGCGCTGATGGCGCACTGCCCCGATGCCCATGGCGCCATGGTCAGTGGCGAACTGCACTCGCCCGAGCTGCAGGAGGCCGAAAGCGAAGGCTACCTGGTGCTGCCCAAGCCGCTCGATGTGGTCCGGCTGCATGCCGTGCTGGCCCAGTGGCTCCACCCCCGGCCTGGCCACTGATGGAGCCGTTGCACATGGACACGGCAGAACGCCCGCCAGACGCCCCGCGGCCCAGCGATGAAGGCCGCCTGCGGCTGCTGAGTGCCGCCTTCGCACGCCTGCGCCTGAGCATGGCAGCCATGCCGGCCATGGGCTTTCTGTTCGGCGGGCTGCTGGCCTGGCTGGGCGGCAACCCCCGGGGCTTTTTCGTGGGGGGCGCTTTGTACCTGCCGGCCCTGGGGTATGCATGGCACCTGCTGCGCCGCTACCGGCGCGAACAGCTCGAACGAGCTCCCGCCGATCTGCTCGCCACCTGGCAGCCCAGGGTGCAGCGGCTGGCACTGGCCCATGGCCTGGCGCTGGCATCGGCCGTGGCACTGCCCATGGGCAGTGCCAGCTATGACTTCATGCTGCTGGTGTATGCCGCCCTGATCGGCACGGTCGCCGTCCACGCTGCCCAGATGTCTGCCTCCTGGCAGATCTACCGCGCCTTCTTCTTCGGCATGGGGGGCAGCCTGGTGCTGATGCCCTGGGCCTTCGCAAGCCACTGGTACTTCACCCTGCCCATTGCCCTGGTGATGATGGCGGTGATCTACCGCAGTGCCATCCATTCGCACCGCTTTTTTGTGCGCCAGGTGGCGCTCGAAGAGCACAGCCGGGACCTGGCCGAGCGCTACCGCCAGGCCAGCAGCGCGGCCGAGACGGCGCTGGCCGAGAAGAACCGCTTCCTGAGCACGGCCGCGCACGACCTGCGCCAGCCCGTGCACGCCATGGGCCTGCTGGCCGAAGCCATCGCCCTGCACGGCAAGGACATCCCGCGGCTGCAAGACCTGCTCACGCAATGGCGGCTCAGCATGCGCTCGGTGAGCCATCTGTTCGATGCCCTGCTGGACCTGTCGCGCATCGAGTCGGGCGCGGTGGAGCTGCGGCCCGCTCCGCTGCTGCTGCACAGCCTGTTCGATGACCTGCACACGCAGTTCGCGGCCGAGGCCGGCGCACGCGGGCTGGCCTTGCGCCTGCGCCGCCCGCCGGCCCAGGCCAGCGTGCTGGCCGACCCGGCCCTGGCACGCCAGTCGCTGGCCAACCTGGTGCACAACGCGCTGCGCTACACGCCGCATGGCGGCGTGCTGGTGGGTGCGCGGCGCCGCGGCAGCCACTGGCGCATCGAGGTATGGGACACGGGCGTCGGGGTGGCGCTGGAAGAACAGGGCCAGATCTACCAGGCCTTCTACCGGCCCCAGCATGCATGGCAGTTGCACCGCAGCGGCCACGGCCTGGGGCTGGCCGTGGTGGCGCGCTGCGTCGCGCTGATGGGGGCCCGGCAGGGCCTGCGCTCGCGGCTCGGCAAGGGCTCGTGCTTCTGGATCGATCTGCCCGCCACCGACGCGCCACCACCGGACTCCCCGCTGGCCCCCCAGGGCGCCACAGGGCGCCACGCCCTGCTGGCCGGGCGCTGCCTGGTGCTCGACGATGACCCGCATGTGCGTGGCGCCTGGGCGGCCCTGCTCGGCACCTGGGGCGTGGAGGTGCGGCTGGCCTCGGACGCGCACGAGGCCTTTGCCCACATCGACGCCGGCTTCACGCCCCAGGCCATGCTCTGCGACCAGCGCCTGCGCTCGGGTGAAAGCGGCTTCGAGGTGCTGCTGGCCCTGCTGGAGCGCTGCCCCCACGCCCACGGCGCCATGGTCAGCGGCGAATTCGACGCCCCGGAGCTGCAGGAGGCCGACGCCCAGGGCTACCTGGTGCTGCGCAAGCCGGTCGACGCCGACACGCTGCACACCCTGCTCACGCAGTGGCTGCGGGCGCCGGACGCCTGAGCCTGCGAGCCCTCAGGCCAGCGCACGCTGGATGATGATCTTCTGCACGTCGCTCGTGCCTTCGTAGATCTGGCACACGCGCACATCGCGGTAGATGCGCTCCACCGGGAAGTCGTTCACCACGCCGTAGCCGCCCAGGGTCTGGATGGCGGCGCTGCAGACGCGCTCGGCCATCTCGCTGGCGAAGAGCTTGGCCATGGCGGCTTCCTTGAGGCAGGGGCGCCCGGCATCGCGCAGCGCGGCCGCATGCCAGATGAGCTGGCGCGCGGCCTCGATCTGCGTGGCGCAGTCGGCCAGGCGAAAGCCCACGGCCTGGTGGTTGAAGATGGCGGTGCCAAAGCTCTCGCGTTCCTTGGAGTAGGCCAGTGCCGCCTCGAAGGCGCTGCGCGCCATGCCCACGCTCTGCGCGGCGATGCCGATGCGCCCACCTTCGAGCGCACCGAGCGCGATCTTGTAGCCCTCGCCCTCGGCGCCGATCAGGTTCTCGGCCGGGATGCGGCAGTTGTCGAAATTGATCTGCGCCGTGTCGCTGCTGTGCTGGCCCAGCTTGTCTTCGAGCCGCGCCACCACGTAGCCGGGGTTGTCGGTGGGCACGAGGAAGGCGCTCATGCCCTTCTTGCCCGCGCCCTTGTCGGTCACGGCGATGACGATGGCCACATGGCCGTTCTTGCCGCTGGTGATGAACTGCTTGACGCCGTTGATCACGTACGCGTCGCCCTCGCGCACGGCCGTGGTGCGCAGGGCCGATGCGTCCGAGCCCACATGCGGCTCGGTCAGGCAGAAGGCACCCAGCATGCGGCCCTGGGCCAGTGGGGTGAGCCAGTCCTTCTTCTGCTGCGCGTTGCCGTAGCGCATGAGGATGGCGTTGACCGGGCAGTTGGTCACGCTGATGGCAGTGCTGGTGCCACCATCGCCCGCGGCGATCTCTTCGAGCACCAGGGCCAGTGTGAGGTAGTCCAGGTTGGCGCCGCCGAACTCCTCGGGCACGCAGATGCCGTAGGCGCCCAGCGCAGCCAGGCCCTGGTGCGCCTCTTTGGGGAAATGGTGCTCCTTGTCCCAGCGCGCGGCGTGGGGCCACAGCTCGGCCTGCGCGAAGTCGCGCACGGCGTCACGGATCATTTCCTGGTCTTGGGTCAGCAGCATGGGTGTCGTCTCCGGAATCTCGTCTTTGGAATCAATGAAGAAGGGGGTCTTACCAGTGCGCGGCGCGCCGGCCATCGTGGTGCAGCAGGCGGCCCTTGTCGGCCGCGGTCACGCCCGCCAGGGTGCTGCGCATGCCCTGCACGCTCTCCTGCACCGTGAGGGGCGCCTCGCCACCGCCCATCTCGGTCTGCACCCAGCCCGGGTCGATGGTGACAAGGATGGCGCCCGGGTAGTCGTGCTGGGCCGAGGCCACGGCCATGTTGAGGGCGGCCTTGCTGGTGCGGTACAGCCAGGACTCGCTGTCGTCCACGCTGCCGATCTGCGACATGGAGGAAGACACGAAGGCGAACACGCCCTGCGCGTCGGCCACCATCGGCGCCACCTGGGGCAGGGCCTGCATGGCACCCAGCACGTTGGTGCGCATCACCGCGTCGAAATCCTGCTGCGTGGGGGGCGTGAGCGCGTTGGGCCGGCGGATCACACCGGCCACATACAGCGCCAGGTCGATCTTCTCGCCGTCGAGCAGCCAGGCCAGGCCGCTCACGCTGGCGGGATTGGCCACGTCGACGGTGAGCACCTGGGCGCCCAGCGCCTGCAGGCGTTCGCGCCCCGCGTCGTCGCGTGCGGTCGCGATCACACGCTCGCCTGCCTCCGTGTACTGGCGCACCAGTTCCAGGCCGATGCCGCGCGACGCGCCGATGATGAGGATGGTGGCCATGCCGGGTCCCGTTCAGATAAAAGCAAAAAAAGAACCGTCAATGCACGGCGAATTCGAAATAGCCGGACCAGGCGGGGTCGAAGGTGACGGACAGCTCCAGGGACTCGGCCTCGTCGCGCAGCAGCAGCGGTGCCAGGGCCTGCTTGGCCATCTGCTCGTCGCCCACGTAGTACACCGCCTTGCGGCGCCCGGCCCGGGTCATGGTGTAGGCCAGGATGCCCAGCTGCGGCAGCTCCAGCAGGGTGGCCGCCTGGTCCTGCAGGTCGCGCACGGCGTCCAGTTCGTCGCCATCCGCCACCGCCAGGTCCAGGATGAGCGCATAGGCCAGATCGGCCCGCATGGCGACCGGGTTGGCACTGCGGTTGATCATCACGATGGCCTCGTCCCTGGGCTCGGCCCCATCGCCATCGGCACCGCCGAAGACCAAGGTCATGCCGTCCCACTCGTGCTCCCCGGTGGGAAACTCACCGGAACGGCCCAGGGCCTCGACCCAGTAGCGGTCGAACACGGGGGGCAGCAGCGACAGGGGCGTCCACTCGGCATCGGGGTCCAGGGACTCCTCGACGAAATCCACGGCACCGACCTTAACGGCAAAGTCGTACTCCCCGAGCACATGGTCGATCATGATGAAGGCCATGTTGCGCGCGTGGTCCTGGAAGTCCTGCGGGATCTCGCGGCCGAAGCGGATCTCCAGCGCCGCCTGCCCGTCGTCCTGGCCCAGCGCGATCAGCACCTCGGAAGTGGACAGCTCGAAGCCGTCCATGCCGATGGGAAAGTCCGGCTGGCGCGTGCGCTCGCGGAATGCGCGCACGCGGTGGTGGCGCAGCCGGGGCGCCGCGGCCACCACCTGCATCAAGAGCGGAAAGCGGTCGCTGCTGCCATGCGCGGTGACGATCAGGTCCACCACCTCGTCCTCCGCGCCCCCCGAGATCTCCAGCGCCAGCCCGCTCAGGTGCTGCTCGAGCAGCTCATTGCCCTGCTCCACCCGCTCGCGCAGCGGCAAGGCATGCAGGGAGGCCTCCGCATCCGAGAAGGCCTGCCAGAAGGCGGCGATGGTGGCGGGGTCGATGGGGGTGGGGACTTCAGATTCCATGGTGGCAGGTCCGAGGGAGTTCAAAGGCCCCAGTATCAGGCGAGTTCGATGGCCATGGCCGTGGCCTCGCCGCCGCCGATGCACAGCGTGGCCAGGCCCTTGGTCAGTCCGCGGGCCTTGAGCGCATGGATCAGCGTGACCAGGATGCGCGCACCGCTGGCACCGATGGGGTGGCCCAGGGCGCAGGCACCGCCATTCACGTTGACCTTGTCGTGCGACAGGTCAAGTTCCTTCATGAGCGCCATGGGCACCACGGCAAAGGCCTCGTTGATCTCCCACAGCTGCACGTCGCCCACCTCCCAGCCGGCCTTGGCCAGGGCCTTCTGCGTGGCGCCCAGCGGGGCGGTTGCGAACCACTCGGGCTCCTGCGCGTGCGTGGCATGGCTCACCACGCGGGCCAGGGGCTTGGCGCCGAGCTTCTTGGCGGTCGATTCACGCATCATCACCAGCGCGGCCGCGCCGTCGTTGATGCTGGAGCTCGATGCGGCGGTGATGGTGCCGTCCTTCTTGAAGGCGGGCTTCAAGGTGGCGATCTTCTCGAGCTTGACCTTGCCCGGGCCTTCGTCCACCGAAACCACGGTCTCGCCCGTGCGGGACTTGACGGTGACGGGCACGATCTCGGCCGCAAAGGCGCCCGACTCGGTGGCCGCCTTGGCGCGCTGCACGCTGGCCGTGGCAAAGGCGTCCTGCTGTTCGCGCGTGAACTGGTACTTGGCCGCGCAGTCCTCGCCGAAGGTGCCCATGGAGCGGCCGGGTTCGTAGGCGTCTTCCAGGCCGTCGAGCATCATGTGGTCGAAGATGCGGTCATGGCCCAGGCGGTAGCCGCCGCGACCCTTCTGCAGCAGGTAGGGGGCGTTGGTCATGCTTTCCATGCCGCCCGCCACCATGACGTCGTGCGTGCCGGCCAAGAGCATGTCGTGGGCCATCATCGCAGCCTTCATGCCCGAGCCGCACATCTTGGACAGCGTGACCGCGCCTGCGCCCTTGGGCAGGCCGCCCTTGAAGGCCGCCTGGCGCGCGGGCGCCTGGCCCTGGCCGGCCATCAGGCAGTTGCCGAAGAGCACCTCGCCCACGGCCTCGGGCTGCACGCCGGCGCGTTCCAGCGCGGCCTTGATGGCGGCGCCGCCCAGGTCATGGGCGGCCAGGCTGGAAAAGTCGCCCTGCAGCGAACCCATGGGGGTGCGTGCGGCGCCGACGATGACGATGGGGTCTTGGGGGTGGTTGCTCATGGCAATGTCTCCTGCAGTGGGTTGGATGGGGGGCAAATCAAAAAATCAGTCGCGCGGACGGTCGAGGAAACGCCGGTCCGTGTCGTAGGGGAACACGTCGTACACATGGCCGGCCTGGATGCGCTCCTTGTGCGATTGCCAGAAGGCGGCGTCCAGTAGGTCGGCGTGGTGCTGCATGAACACGGCGCGCACGGCGTCGTTGCCCAGCAGGAAGGGGCCGAAGGTCTCGGGGAACACGTCGCGCGGGCCCACGGGGTACCAGACTTCGCCGCTCATCTCTTCCTCTTCGTTGCGCGGCGCGGGCACGCGGCGGAAGTGGCAGTCGGTCAGGTATTCGATCTCGTCGTAGTCGTAGAACACCACCTTGCCGTTGCGCGTGACGCCGAAGTTCTTCCACAGCATGTCGCCCGGAAAGATATTGGCGGCCACCAGGTCCTTGATGGCATTGCCGTACTCGATGACACTGCGCTCCATCTGCTGGCGCGCGCGCGGGTCCGAAAGGCCGGTGTCGAAGGCTTCCTGCAGGTAGATGTTGAGCGGGATCATGCGCCGCTCGATGTACAGGTGCTTGATGATGACCTCGGTCTGGCCATCGCCGTCGCGGTCGCTGATCTCCAGCTGGCTGGGTGCGAACTTCTGGATCTCGGCGATCAGCTCGTCGTCGAAACGCTCGCGCGGAAAGGCCACCTCGCTGTATTCGAGCGTGTCGGCCATGCGCCCCACACGGTCGTGCTGCTTGACCAAGAGGTACTTGGCCTTGATCTGCTCGCGCGTGGTCTCCTTCTGGTGCGGGAAGTAGTCCTTGATGAGCTTGAACACGAAGGGGAAGGACGGCAGGTCGAACACCAGCATGACCATGCCCTTGATGCCGGGCGCAATGCGAAAGCGGTCACTCGAATGCCGCAGGTGGTAGAGGAAGTCGCGGTAGAACAGCGTCTTGCCCTGCTTGGCCAGGCCCAGGGCGTTGTAGATCTCGGCGCGCGGCTTGCGCGGCATGAGGCTGCGCAGGAACTGCACGTAGGCGCTGGGGATCTCCATGTCCACCATGAAGTAGGCGCGCGCAAAGCTGAACAGCATCTGCAGGTCGTCCTCGCCGAACAGCGCCGCATCGATGCAGAGCTTGCCGTCGGCGTCGTGCAGGATGGGCAGGGCGAACGGCACTTCGTTGAAGCCGTTGATGATCTTGCCCACCACGTAGGCGCCCTTGTTGCGAAAGAACAGGCTGGCCAGCACCTGGATCTGGAAGTTGGCGCGCAGGCGCACCTTGTCCAGCCGGCCCTGCATGGCGCGCAGCACATGGCCGGTGTCGCGCTGCAGGTCGGCGAACTCGCCCTGCAGCTGGAAGTTGTCGATGATGCGCGTGAGCGTGCCCTGCAGGCTCTCGCGTGCCGGGTAGTAGGCGCGGTAGGTCGGCCGGGCGGCGGGCTCTTCGTTCTCGATGTACTCGGTGCTGACCGCGGGCCGCACGAAGATGAAGTCGTTGTGGAAATGCGTGCGGTGCAGGATCTTGCAGGTCACCGAGTTGAAGAAGGTCTCGGCCAGCTCGGGCTGGTGGTGGTTGACCAGCAGACCGATGTAGTGGAGCTTGACCTGGTGCCACACGTCCATGGGCTGACGGCCCGCGTCGTACTCCTTTTCGAGCCGGCGCACACATTCCTTGACGCGCAGGTCGTAGAACTCGATGCGCTCGCGCTGGGCGCGCTGCTGGCCATGCCAGTCGGCCGTCTCGAAACGGTGCTTGGCGCGCGCGGACTCGGTGCGGAACAGGCGGTAGTGGCGGTTGAAACCGTCCATCATCGCCTTGGCGATGTCATACGCCTGGGGCGCATCGAGCCGTTGCGGGAACATGGGCGGGCGCTCCTGCAGGACCTGCCGGCTCAGCCCCGCCGGGTTTCCGCCACGCCGGCGATGGCCGCCTTGTACAGCGACTCCAGGCCCTCGGTGCTGTCCACCGTCATGTGCAGGTTGTTGATCAGGCCGTCCTTGAGGCCGTAGCACCAGCCGTGCAGCGTGACCTTCTGGCCGCGGCCCCAGGCGTCGAGCATCACCGTGGTCTGGGCGATGTTGACCACCTGCTCGATGGCGTTGAGCTCGCACAGCACGTCGTGGCGCCATTCGGGGGCGATGGAGGCGATCAGATCGCGGTGGCGGTCGCGCACGTCCGCCACGTGGCGGATCCAGTTGTCGGCCAGACCCACGCGGATGCCTTCGAGCGCGGCCAGCACACCGCCGCAGCCATAGTGGCCCACAACCATGAGGTGCTCGATGCGCAGCTGGTCCACCGCGTACTGGATGGTCGACAGGCAGTTCAGGTCGGTGGGCACCACGACGTTGGCCACGTTGCGGTGCACGAAGACCTCGCCAGGCTCCAGGCCGGTGATCTGGTTGGCGGGCACGCGGCTGTCGGAGCAGCCGATCCACATGTACTTGGGCTTTTGCTGGGCCAGCAGGCCGGTGAAGAAGCCGGGGCGCTCACGCTCCATCTGGGCCGCCCAGGCGCGGTTGTGGACAAACAGGTCTTCGATGGAGGTGCTCATGGGGTCTCGGCTCTCAAAAAGGTGGATCGGCCTGCCGGAGGTCAGCAGGTCTCGGCAAACAGTTCCCGGCCGATCAGCATGCGGCGGATCTCGCTCGTGCCGGCGCCGATCTCGTACAGCTTGGCATCACGCCACAGGCGCCCCAGGGGGTACTCGTTGATGTAACCGTTGCCGCCGAAGATCTGCACGCCCTCGCCCGCCATCCAGGTGGCCTTCTCGGCACACCAGAGGATGACGCTGGCGCAGTCCTTGCGGACCTGGCGCACATGGTCGGTTCCCAGCATGTCGAGGTTCTTGGCCACGGTGTAGGCAAACGAGCGCCCCGCCTGGAGCACGGTGTACATGTCGGCCACCTTGCCCTGGATGAGCTGGAATTCGCCAATGCTCTGGCCGAACTGCTTGCGGTCGTGAATGTAAGGGATGACGTTGTCCATCACCGATTGCATGATCCCCAGAGGTCCTCCGGTCAATACCGCGCGCTCGTAGTCCAGGCCGCTCATGAGCACCTTGGCGCCCTGGTTCAGGCCGCCCAGCACCTGCGAGGCGGGCACTTCGACGTTGTTGAACACCAGCTCGCCCGTGTGGCTGCCGCGCATGCCCAGCTTGTCGAGCTTTTGCGCGATGCTGAAGCCGGGCATGCCCTTCTCGATCAGGAAAGCCGTGACACCCCGCGCGCCCAGCTCGGGCTCGGTCTTGGCATAGACCACCAGGGTGTCGGCGTCGGGGCCGTTGGTGATCCACATCTTGCTGCCGTTGAGCAGGTAGTAGCCGCCCTTGTCCTCGGCCTTGAGCTTCATGCTGATCACGTCGGAGCCGGCACCGGGCTCGCTCATGGCCAGGGCGCCCACGTGCTCGCCGCTGATCAGCTTGGGCAGGTACTTGGCCTTCTGTGCCTCGCTGCCGTTGCGGTTGATCTGGTTCACGCACAGGTTGCTGTGCGCGCCGTAGGACAGGCCCACCGAGGCGCTGGCGCGCGAGATCTCTTCCATGGCCACCATGTGGGCCAGGTAGCCCATGGCGGCGCCGCCGTACTGCTCGGGCACGGTGATGCCCAGCACGCCGAGCTCGCCCATCTTGCGCCACAGGTCCATGGGGAACTGGTCGCTCTTGTCGATCTCGGCGGCGCGCGGGGCGATCTCGGCCTGGGCAAAGTCGCGCACGGCGTCGCGCAAGGCGTCGATGTCTTCACCCAGTTGGAAGTTCAGGCCGGGCAGGTTCGCGGGGATGCTCATGGTTTGTCTCCTGGTAGGAAGTAAGTGGTGCAGATTCGGGGTACGAACGACTCAGTTGCGGATGTTCTCTCGGCCGGTCACGGCCATCAGCGTGCAGCCCATGGTGGCCACCAGCTTTTCGCCCTGGGGACCGGTGGCATAGGCGCGCCCCTCGGTCACGGTGATGGTGCGGCCGGGCTTGAGCACCCGGCCTTCCATGCGAAAGCGCTCGCCCTGGGCAGGGGCCAGCAGGTTGATCTTGAATTCGATGGTGAGCACGGCCGCGTCTTCGCCCATCAGGGTGAAGCCGGCGTAGCCGCAGGCCGAATCGAGGGCCGTGGCCACCATGCCGGCATGCAGAAAGCCATGCTGCTGGGTGAGGCCCGTCGCCCAGTCGAGTTCGATGTCTACCGCACCGGGCTCGACGCGTGCCAGGCGGGCGCCCAGCGTCTGCATGGCACCCTGCAGGGCAAAGCTGTCACGCACGCGCTCCGCATAGTGCGGGGTTCTCACCTCGAAAGCAGGGCTGGTCACGGCAGTTTCCTGAAAGATGCACGAATTGACGTTTACGTAAACGTCAATTATGGCTCATTTTTGCGATTCCACCTTGTCGAGCAATGCCCGTGCTTCCTGTTCGTGCTCTTCCACCTCTTCCAGGTTGGCCTGCAGATCGGCCAGTTGCTCTTCCAGCTGCTTGCGGTGGGCTCCCAGGACTTCCAGGAACTTGCGCAGTTGGGCGCCCGTGTCGCGTGGGCTGTCGTAGAGGTCGATGATCTCCTT
Source organism: Acidovorax sp. FW305-C-20-28 (assembly GCF_058783375.1). Classification (NCBI taxonomy): domain Bacteria; kingdom Pseudomonadati; phylum Pseudomonadota; class Betaproteobacteria; order Burkholderiales; family Comamonadaceae; genus Acidovorax; species Acidovorax sp. FW305-C-20-28. Next base: position 175,742 of record NZ_JBYSYM010000015.1, read on the forward strand.
GGCCTCGGTCAGCGACAGGCCCAGGCGCTTGGCGCGCAGGGTCAGGCGCAGCCGGGTGCGGTCGCGCGCGCTGTAGATGCGGTTGCGGCCCGCCGGGCCGGTACGCTCGGGCTGCAAGAGGCCCATGTCTTCGTAGAAGCGCATGGCGCGCGTCGTGAGATCGAACTCTTTGGCGAGATCGCTGATGGTGTAGGAGGTGGCCATGGGCTGGGTGTGCAGAGAGGCGGGTTTCGCACGGGCGACAGCCGATGCGCAAAGCGTCCCTACAATGCAATCAATCTGACGTTTACGTTAACGTCAATGCTAACCCAAGCAGGCCCCTCCATGAATCCCCTCGAACACCAAATCACCTACCCCCTGGGCGATGTGCTGCCCGCACCCGGCACGGCCATGGACGTGGCCCCCGGGGTGCGCTGGATCCGCATGGGCCTGCCGTTTGCGCTGGACCACATCAACCTGTGGCTGCTGCGCGACCGCCAGCCGGTGGGCAACCAGTTGGTCGACGGCTGGACGGTGGTGGACTGCTGCATCGACAACCCGCTCACGCGCGCGCAGTGGGAGGAGGTGTTCGCCTCCAGCCTGGAGGGCCTGCCCATCCTGCGCGTGATCGTGACCCACATGCACCCCGACCACATCGGTCTGGCGCACTGGCTGTGCGCGCGCTGGAGTGCGCGCCTGTGGATCAGCGCCACGGATTACTACGCAGCCCGCGCGGCCATCCATAGCGACGGCTTCAGCGGGGAGGCCAGTGCCGATTTCTACCTGGCCCATGGCGCGCGCAACGAAGAGTTTCTCAGCCATGTGCAGGGCCGGGGTTCGTACTACCAGTCCATGGTGCCGGACCTGCCCGGCACTTACCGGCGCATGTTGGATGGCGACAGCATCGAGATCGGCGGGCGCCGGTGGAACTGCATCAGCGGCTATGGCCACGCACCCGAGCACATCGCCCTGCATTGCCCGGAGGTAGATGTCCTGATCAGCGGCGACATGGTGCTGCCGCGCATCTCCACCAATGTGAGCGTGCATGCGGCCGAGCCCGAGGCCGACCCGCTGCGCCTGTTCCTCACCTCGATCAAGCGCTACCTGGCGCTGCCGGCCGGCACCTTGACCCTGCCTTCGCATGGCAAGCCCTTCACCGGCCTGCATGTGCGCATCGCGCAGCTGCAAAGCCACCACCAGGAACGCCTGCAGGAAATCGTCGATGCCGCCAGCGCGGCCCGGCCCCTGTCGGCCATGGATGTGCTGCCCGTGATGTTCAAGCGCCCGCTGGACCCGCACCAGATGACCTTTGCCCTGGGCGAGGCCCTGGCCCACCTGCACCTGCTGTGGCTCGATGGTGGCTTCGAGCGCAGCATCGATGGCGAGGGTGTCTACCGCTTCGGGCCTCCCGCAGCCGCCATCGGGCACGGCTGACGGCCTGCGCGGCCGGCCGCACTGGGCCGCATTGGGGCGGCGCCGTTTCAAGCGTCCTGCTGGCGCAACTGCTCTTCGACGCGTGTGCGCAGCTGGTCCTCCTGGGCGCGCAGCTCCGGGGTCAGCTCGGCGCCAAAGTCCTCGGCCTCGAACACCTGGCGGATCTCGACCTCGGACTCGCCGAGCATGGGATTCGGGCAGCGCTTGAGCCAGGCAATGGCCTCATCGAGCGAGGCGCACTTCCAGATCCAGAAGCCGGCAATCAACTCCTTGGTCTCGGCAAAGGGGCCATCGATCACCTGGCGTTCCTTGCCCGAGAAGCGCACGCGGGCGCCTTTGGAACTGGGGTGCAGGCCCTCGCCCGCCTGCATCACGCCCGCATTCACCAGCTCCTCGTTGAAACGCCCCATCTCGGCCAGCAATTGCTCACTGGGCATCACGCCGGCTTCGCTGTTCGCATCGGCCTTGATCAGTACCATGAATCGCATCGGGATCTCCTCGTGTGGTGGTCAGAGCCCAACCTGGCTCTGCATACACGACGGATCATGGCCCGCCCTTTCGACATGCGCCACAGGATTTTTTGCTGGCCGCTGCTTGCGCTTTTCGGTGCCCCAAAGACAAAACCCCTCAATCCAAAGGACTGAGGGGTTTTGAGGGCTGTAAGAGCCTGACGATGACCTACTTTCACACGGGAACCCGCACTATCATCGGCGCAAAGTCGTTTCACTGTC
>NZ_JBYSYM010000016.1:0-163061 GCF_058783375.1 Acidovorax sp. FW305-C-20-28
TCGACGAGCTCGAGCAGCTCTTCGTCGTCCACCATGTCGCACTTGTTCAGGAACACGATGATGTAAGGCACGCCCACTTGGCGGGCCAGCAGGATGTGTTCGCGGGTCTGGGGCATCGGGCCGTCAGCAGCCGAGCACACCAGGATGGCGCCGTCCATCTGGGCAGCGCCGGTGATCATGTTCTTCACATAGTCGGCGTGGCCGGGGCAGTCCACGTGGGCGTAGTGGCGGTTGGCCGTTTCGTATTCCACGTGTGCGGTGTTGATCGTGATGCCGCGGGCCTTTTCTTCAGGCGCTGCGTCGATCTGGTCGTATGCCTTGGCTTCGCCGCCGAACTTGGCCGACAGCACCGTGGCGATGGCCGCCGTCAGCGTCGTCTTGCCGTGGTCCACGTGGCCGATCGTACCCACGTTGACGTGGGGCTTGGTCCGTTCGAATTTACCTTTTGCCATTTTCAGTTCTCCAAAGAGCAATGCCTGTGTTGTGGTTTAACGTCTGCATCCGGTTGCTGGATCGCCCTGCACAGGCAACGGGGCGGCACCGGATCGCAGACTGCAAAAACTTGCGAAAGAGGGAAAAAGCCGCCAAGGCCTGGAACCAGGCGCCGGCGGCGATCTCTGCGGGTTGCTTACTTCGCGCGGGCAGCCATGATGGCTTCCGACACGTTGCGAGGCGCTTCGCTGTAGTGCTTGAATTCCATCGAGTACGTGGCACGGCCTTGCGTGGCGGAACGCAGCGAGGTCGAGTAGCCGAACATTTCCGACAGCGGCACTTCAGCGCGGATGGCCTTGCCACCGCCTGGGATGTCGTCCATGCCCTGGACCATGCCACGGCGGGAGGACAGGTCACCCATCACGGTACCGGCGTAGTCTTCAGGCGTTTCCACTTCCACGGCCATCATGGGTTCCAGGATGACGGGGCCGGCCTTGCGGCAGCCTTCCTTGAAGCCGAAGATGGCAGCCATCTTGAACGCCAGTTCGTTCGAGTCCACATCGTGGTACGAACCGAAGTGCAGCGTGACCTTGACGTCGACCACAGGGTAGCCAGCCAGCACGCCTTGCGTGACGGCTTCGTTGATGCCCTTTTCCACGGCCGGGATGAATTCGCGAGGAACCACACCGCCCTTGATCGCGTCGACGAACTCGATGCCCTTGCCGGCTTCGTTGGGTTCGATCTTGAGCACGACGTGGCCGTACTGGCCCTTACCGCCGGACTGGCGAACGAACTTGCCTTCGGCTTCTTCCACCGTCTTGCGGATGGTTTCGCGGTAGGCCACCTGTGGCTTGCCGACGTTGGATTCCACGCCGAACTCGCGCTTCATGCGGTCGACGATGATTTCCAGGTGCAGCTCGCCCATGCCGGCGATCAGGGTCTGGCCCGATTCTTCGTCGGTCTTCACGCGGAAGGACGGATCTTCGGCGGCCAGGCGTTGCAGGGCGATGCCCATCTTTTCCTGGTCGGCCTTGGTCTTGGGTTCCACGGCCTGCGTGATCACGGGCTCAGGGAACACCATGCGCTCCAGAATGATCTGGGAGTCGAGGTCGCTCAGCGTTTCGCCGGTCGTCACGTCCTTCAGGCCCACGCAGGCAGCGATGTCGCCGGCGCGGATTTCTTCGACTTCCATGCGCTCGTTGGCGTGCATCTGCACGATACGGCCGATACGTTCCTTCTTGCCCTTGATGGGGTTGTAGACGGTGTCGCCCTTGCTCAGAACGCCCGAGTACACGCGCACGAAGGTCAGCTGGCCCACGAACGGGTCGGTCATCAGCTTGAATGCCAGTGCCGAGAACTTCTCGTTGTCGTCGGCCTTGCGGGTGACGGGGTTTTCTTCTTCATCGGTACCGGTCACGTCAGGAATGTCCGTCGGTGCTGGCAGGTAGTCGATCACGGCGTCCAGCATGCGCTGCACACCCTTGTTCTTGAAGGCCGTGCCGCACAGCATCGGGTGGATTTCCGTGGCGATGGTGCGCGTACGCAGGCCGAACTTGATTTCGGCTTCGGAGAGGTCGCCCTCTTCCAGGTACTTGTTCATCAGGTCTTCAGACGCTTCGGCAGCGGCTTCCACCATCTTTTCACGCCATTCCTTGGCGGATTCCACCAGGTCGGCCGGGATTTCTTCGTAGCTGAACTTCATGCCCTGCGAGGCTTCATCCCACAGGATGGCCTTCATCTTGAGCAGGTCCACCACGCCGGTGAACTTTTCTTCGGCACCGATCGGGATCACCACGGGCACGGGGTTGGCCTTCAGGCGCAGCTTCATCTGCTCGTAGACCTTGAAGAAGTTGGCACCGGTACGGTCCATCTTGTTCACGAAGGCCAGGCGAGGCACCTTGTACTTGTTGGCCTGACGCCACACGGTTTCCGACTGGGGCTGCACGCCACCCACGGCGCAGTACACCATGCAGGCGCCGTCGAGCACGCGCATCGAACGCTCCACTTCGATCGTGAAGTCCACGTGACCGGGGGTGTCGATGATGTTGAAGCGGTGCTCCTCGTAGGAGTTGTCCATGCCCTTCCAGAAGCAGGTCGTGGCAGCCGAGGTGATCGTGATGCCGCGCTCTTGCTCCTGCTCCATCCAGTCCATGGTGGCAGCGCCGTCGTGCACTTCACCAATCTTGTGGCTCACGCCCGTGTAGAACAGGATACGTTCGGTGGTCGTGGTCTTGCCAGCGTCAATGTGGGCCGAGATACCGATATTGCGGTAGCGCTCGATGGGGGTCTTGCGAGCCATGGTGGATCCTTGGATGGGTCGTGTTATTCAGGGGACGGGCCCGCATTGTGGCGCTGCAACCCGTCAATTTTGTGACCACCTCAATCGCCACAAGGCTGCAGGCAAAAATGCCGGCAGCCTTGCGATGGGCGACGAGAGCGGTCGTCGATTTAGAAGCGGAAGTGGCTGAACGCCTTGTTGGCTTCGGCCATGCGGTGCACTTCGTCACGCTTCTTCATGGCGCCGCCACGGCCTTCGGTGGCCTCCAGCAGCTCGTTGGCCAGACGCTGGGCCATCGACTTCTCACCGCGCTTGCGAGCGGCTTCCTTGATCCAGCGCATGGACAGGGCCAGGCGACGGACAGGGCGCACTTCCACGGGCACCTGGTAGTTGGCACCGCCCACGCGGCGGGACTTCACTTCGACCATGGGCTTCACGTTGTTGATGGCAACGGTGAAGGCTTCCAGGGGGTCCTTGTCAGGGTGCTTCTTCTCGATCAGTTCCAGGGCACCGTAGATGATGCGCTCTGCAACTGCCTTCTTGCCGCCTTCCATGATCACGTTCATGAATTTGGACAGCTCTACATTGCCGAACTTGGGATCCGGCAGGATTTCACGTTTGGGGACTTCGCGACGACGTGGCATTTTTCACCTCATATTGCTTCAGTTGGCATCTTTTCAGACACCGCGAGATTCATTCAGAACCCCACTTACTCGACCCACACGGAACAGCTCCGCGCTTGGGGTCACTTCGTTTGACTGCGCCTGCCAGGCGAATCAAACACCGTTGGAGACACAACCGCCAGGGCTTACTTGGCCTTAGGCTTCTTGGCACCGTACTTGGAACGGGCCTGCTTGCGATCCTTCACGCCCTGCAGGTCCAGCGAACCGCGAACGATGTGGTAACGCACACCGGGCAAGTCCTTGACACGACCGCCGCGAACCAGCACCACGCTGTGTTCCTGTAGGTTGTGGCCTTCACCGCCGATGTAGGAAATGACTTCGAAGCCGTTGGTCAGGCGAACCTTGGCGACCTTCCGCAGAGCGGAGTTAGGCTTCTTTGGCGTCGTGGTGTACACACGGGTGCACACACCGCGGCGCTGGGGAGAGTTCTCCATCGCAGGGCTCTTGGACTTGATCTTTTCGACCTCGCGCCCCTGACGGACTAGTTGATTGATGGTTGGCATGAAATACGTCCCTAAACGTAAAAAACGAAAACGTGAAACCCTTCGGAATTTCCGAAAAGCCTTCTAATGTAGCAGCAAGGCCCCGAACGGGCAAGCGCCAAGCGGCTTTTCCCTGGTCCCCAGGGCACAAACATGGCCAGGAGTCGTTGAACACGCGCTGCCAATGCCAGGGCAGCCGTGCAAGGGCCGCCCCGCCGCACCGGCTGCGTCCCCCTTCCCGAATTGCGCAGCAATTCGAGAGAAGGGGTGAAGGCGCGGCAGCGCCTCAGGGGGATGGTGCTGCTACTTTATCCACAGGCGGATCGCATCCCAGGCACGGCCCAGGATGCCGGCCTGCGCCACGCCGTCCAGCGCGACCAGGGGCACGTCGGCCAGCGTCTGCTCGCCCAGCACCACCTTCAGGGAACCCACGGCCTGGCCCTTGGTGAAGGGGGCCACCAGGGGATCGGGGCGCGCGATCTCGGTCTTCATCTTGCCGCCGCTGCCCGAAGGCACGGCCACCACGATGGCCTCGCTGCGGCCGATCTTGAGGGTGCTTTCCGTGCCCTTCCAGACGGCAGGGGTCGCCACGGGCTGGCCCGCATCGAACAGCTTGACCGCGTCAAAGGCGGTGTAGCCCCAGTTCAGCAGCTTCTGGCTTTCATTGGCGCGGGCATTCTCGCTCGCAGCACCCAGCACGATGGACAGCAGGCGGCGCTGACCCACATTGGGGAACTCGCGCTTGGAGGTAGCCACCAGGCAGTAGCCGGCGGCGGCCGTGTGGCCGGTCTTCAGGCCATCGACCGTGGGGTCGCGGAACAGCAGGGAGTTGCGGTTGTTGCCATTGGACGCCGGCGTGCCCGGGTAGCTGTACTGCTTGGTGGCGTAGTAGTGCATGTACTCCGGGAAATCCTTCATGAGTCGGCTGGCCAGCACGCCCAGGTCGCGTGCGGTGGTGGTGTGGCCCGGCTCGGTCAGGCCTTCGGGGTTCTTGTAGGCCGTGTTCTTCATGCCCAGGGCCTTGGCCTGGTCGTTCATGAGCTTGACGAAGTTCTCGGCCGTGCCACCCACCCCTTCGGCCAGCGCCATGGTGGCGTCGTTGCCCGACTGCACGATCATGCCCTTGATCAGGTCGTCCACCGGCACCTGCATCTTGGGGTCGATGAACATGCGCGAGCCAGGCATCTTCCAGGCCAGCACGCTCACCGGCAGCTTCTGGTCGAGGGCGATCTTCTTGGCGCGCAAGGCATCGAACACCAGGTAGCCCGTCATCAGCTTGGTCAGCGACGCCTGCTCCACCGGCGCATCGATGTCCTTGGCGGCCAGCACCTGCCCGGCCGTGATGTCCAGCAGCAGATAGTTGCGCGCAGCGATCTCGGGCGGCTGCGGGGCCTGCACCTGGGCCCACAGGGCGGCAGGCGCGAGCACCGCGGCAAGGACAACGGAGCGCAGCGCGGGCAAAAAGGACTTCATGGAAACGGGCATTCAGGTGAGAAAAGGAAAGAAAACAGCAAAAAGCAGGCAGAAGCAGCGCAATGCAGGCGCGGCGCGCTGGCGGGCCGCAGAGCCTCAGGCCCCGGCCAGCAGATGGCGGGTGACCAAGTTTTTCAAGAGCGGCAATTGTCCGTGAAAGAAATGCCCCCCACCGGGAACGACTGTCACAGGGAGTATCTGGGGGCGCGCCCAGTCCATGACCGCGGCCAGGGGCACGGTGTCGTCCTGCTCGCCATGCACGACCAGGGTGCGCTCGTGCGCCTCGGGCGGCACAGGCGCCACGGTGAAACGGCTGGCTGCCGTGCCCACCAGCACCACGCGCTCGATGGCGCGCACGCCCCACAGGCGGGCCAGCGCATGGCTGGTCACGAAGGCGCCAAAGGAGAAGCCGGCCAGGGCCAGCGGCCCTTCGGGCGCCACCTGGCGCACCACCTCCAGCAGGTCCTCGGCCTCGCCCCGCCCTTCGTCATGGGTGCCGGCGCTGGCGCCCACACCGCGAAAGTTGAAGCGCACCGCCGTCCAGCCGCTGTGCACAAAGGCGCGCGCCAGGGTCTGCACCACCTTGTTGTCCATGGTGCCGCCAAACAGCGGGTGCGGGTGGGCGATGACGGCCACGCCGCGCGGTGCGGCCAGGCCCTCGGGCAGCACGGCGGCGTCGCGCACCGCCTCGACGGTGCCGGCAGCGCCGGCCAGGGTCAGGCGTTCGGTCTGGGAATTCACGGGATTTGCTACCAGGTCAATAGCAGCCTGCGCAGAAGGGGCAAGGCAGGCCGCCTGGGATCAGAAGGGTCGACAGCGCTCTGAATGGAAATCAGCGGCCAAGTTCCGGCGGCGTCAGAAGCCGCTCCACGACCTGGCCATTCTTGAGGTGCGATTCGACGATCTCGTCGATGTCCGCGTTGTCCACAAAGGTGTACCAGACCGCCTCGGGATAGACCACGGCGATGGGCCCGCCCGCGCAGCGGTCCAGGCAGCCGGCCTTGTTCACGCGCACCTTGCCGGCGCCGGACAGGCCCGCGGCCTTGACCTGCGACTTGCAGCGATCGAAGGCTGCCTGGGCACCATGGTGGGCACAGCTGTCCTCGCCATTGGTGCGGTCGTTCAGGCAGAAGAAGATATGGCGCTGGTAATAGCCCGGCTGCGCCGCCGGGGTCGTCGTGGGGGTATCGCTCATACCGCCATTTTAGGAGCGGGCCTGCGCCCGGCCCGCCTCCAGAACCCCTACTCCTGGGTACGACCAAGTTCAGCGCACTAGGTGTCCCGCCGGGCCACACGCACCATCACATAGGCCAGCGCCATATAGGGCCAGAGCCAGCCCAGCCACTGGCCCAGGCCGTAGAAGCGGATAAAGCGCCCCTGCTCCCATGCCTGCAGGGTCTGGGCGAAGTAGGCGCTGGTGGGTGCCTGGTTGAGCAGGCCCAGGTGCCACACCAGCACCAGCAGCAGCAGGGCCGCGCAGGCCCGGCGGGGCACGGCCAGCAGCACCACGGCCAGCGCGAGCGCGCCCCACACGCCCACGCGCGCCGGCAGGCCCATCCATTCCCAGGCATGGGCCGGGCCCCAGCTGAGCGCGGCCGACAGCGCCGTAAGCACCACCCCGGCCACCACCACCGCCAGCGCAAACAGCGCCCGGCGCGCGGCCTGGCGGATCACGCAGTAGCCCAGCAGGCAGGGAATCAGCAGGCCCAGCGTCACGCACAGCAGTTCACCGCCGGGGGACAGCGGATCGAGCGCGGTATCGCGCATGGGCAGCCAGTCCAGGAAAGGCGTATCGGCCAGGATCTCGGCCAGCGCGGCCTCCAGCCGCTCCAGCACCTGTCCCAGGCCAAAGGGAACGGCGGCCGGAAACAGCAGGGCCAGCGGCCACAGCGCCAGCAGCACCAACGCGCCCTGCGCGTCCTGCACGAACCAGCGGTCGCGGAAATCGCTCCAGCGGTCGATGGCGCCCAGGCGCTCCAGCGCTGCCGCCGTGAGCGCCCCCACCAGGGTGCCGGCCGAGTTGAGCGCCAGGTCCATGTTGGAGGGCACGCGCCGGGGCAGGTAGATCTGCAGGAACTCCAGGCCCAGCGAGAGCAGCACACCCGCCACCGTGGCCAGCACCCAGGCGCCCCAGCGCCAACGCATGCGCATCAGGGCCAGTGCCAGCAGAAAGCCCAAAGGCGCATAGCCGACGAAATTGGACGTGACATCGAACCCGGTCCAATACGGCGGTGGCATGTGGGCCACCAGGAACACCCAGGGGTCAATGCCCTGTGCGCGCCAGCCATCGAAAGGGAACAGACTGGCAAAGACGATCAGCGCCGCGTAGATCAGCGCCAGGGGGCCTGCAGAACTTTTGTACACGGGGCTGCGGGCCGCGGGGCTCAAAAGGGCTTGACCACCACCAGCACCACGGCGGCCACGAGCAGCAGCACCGGCACCTCGTTGAACCAGCGGAACCAGCGGTGGCTGCGGCGGCTCGTGCCGTCGGCCAGCTTGCGCAGCAGCACGCTGCAGGCGTGGTGGTAGCCGATCACCAGCACCACCACGGCGAGCTTGGCATGCATCCAGCCATTGCCCGGCCCCCGGCCGATGCCATAGCCCAGCCACAGCCACAGGCCCAGCGCCAGCGCCGGCACCGCCAGCAAGGTCGTGAAGCGCAGCAGCTTGCGCGCCATGAGGACCAGGCGCTCGCGCTCGGCCACCGAACCCGGGGCCACCATGGCCAGGTTCACGAAGATGCGCGGCAGGTAGAACAGGCCGGCGAACCAGCTGGCGATGAAGACGATGTGGAAGGCTTTGACCCAGAGCATGGCGGCAGTTTAAGGGAACGCTGAACCCGTGCCGGCGGCGCGCCGCCAAAGCAGGCAAGGCGCCGGAGGCCGCAAAAAAAAGCCCGGCAAGGGTCTGCCGGGCTTCGAAAGCCCTGCCTGCATTGCGGCAACCCAGGGCCCCGCTCAGGGAGGAAAAGCGGGGGGCAGCAAGCTGCCCGGAATCAATTTAGCACCAGCCTGCGGGGCATACAAGCAGGGTTTGACATCCTCGCCAACAGCCCTGCCGGCGCCCAGGCGGGCGGGCTTGAGGCACAATTTTCCCCATGCACCTCCCAAGCTCCGCCCTCTTCCCGCAGAACCGCCCGCGCCGCCTGCGCCGCGACGCCTTCACCCGCAACCTGGTGCGCGAGCACCGCGTGACACCGCACGACCTGATCTACCCGGTGTTCGTGCACGAGGGCGAGAACCGGCGCGAGGCCGTCACCTCCATGCCCGGTGTGGACCGGCTGAGCCTGGACCTGCTGCTGCCCGTGGCCGAGGACTGCGTGCAGCTGGGCATTCCGGTGCTGGCCCTGTTCCCGGCCATCGACCCATCCCTGAAGACCCCTGACGGCAAGGAAGCGCTCAATCCCGACGGCCTGATCCCGCGCGTGGTGCACGCCCTGAAGAAGGAATTCCCCACCCTGGGCGTGATGACCGATGTGGCACTGGACCCCTACACCAGCCACGGCCAGGACGGCGTGCTCGACGAGACCGGCTACATCGTCAACGACGACACGGTGGAGATCCTCACCGGCCAGGCGCTCACGCACGCCGAGGCGGGCGTGGACATCGTCGCGCCCAGCGACATGATGGACGGGCGCATCGGCGCCATCCGCGAAGCGCTGGAGGTGCAGGGCCACATCCACACGCGCATCATGGCCTACAGCGCCAAGTACGCCAGTGCCTTCTACGGCCCCTTCCGCGATGCGGTGGGTACACGCGGCGCCCTGGGCAAGGCCGACAAGAACGTCTACCAGATGGACCCGGGCAACACCGACGAGGCGCTGCGCGAGGTGGCCCTGGATATCGCCGAAGGCGCCGACATGGTGATGGTCAAGCCCGGCATGCCCTACCTGGACGTGGTGCGCCGCGTCAAGGACGAATTCCGCGTGCCCACCTTCGCCTACCAGGTGAGTGGCGAGTACGCCATGCTCAAGGCGGCCGCCGCCAACGGCTGGCTGGACCACGACGCCGTGATGATGGAAAGCCTGCTGGCCTTCAAGCGCGCTGGCGCCGATGGCGTGCTGACCTATTTCGCGCGCGACGCAGCCCGCCTGCTCCTGGCGCGCTAGCCCGCAGCCCCGCACCGCGCCCATGCGCATCTTCCATATCCAGGGCAGCGGCGTACAGGAGCTGGACGCGCTGCCGGCGCAGCGGCCCGACCAGGGCTACCTGTGGATCGCCTGCGCACGCCCCGCCTTCCAGGCGCAACTGGCCGACGTGCAGGCCGCCCTGCTGCGGCTGACCGGGCTGCAGCTGGTGGACCTGCATGTGTCCGACCTGCTCAACGCCCAGTTGCCCTCGCACTACGACTACACCTCGCAGTACGACCTGCTGGTGTTCCGGCGCCTGGCCACCCTCCCGCCCGAGGACGACGCTGCCGCCACGCTGCAGCCCGCACCCCGGCGCGGCGGCCCGCCGGTGCTGCGGCGCATCGACACCAGCCCCGTGGGCTTTGCCGTGTTCGACCAGGTGCTGCTCACGGTGCACCCCGGCGACTGCAGCGTGCGCGACGCCTATGCCAGCCGCCTGCTCGCGGCCGCCCCGGCGGACCCGCGCGAGGGCCGGGCCAACCCGACGGCATCGGGCACGCGCAAGCCCACCTCGCCCGCCGACCTGATGCTGCGCCTGGTGAACCAGATGGTGGACGGCTACCTGGACCTGCGCCGGGAACTGTCGCGCCAGCTCGACCACTGGCAGACCGAGCTGCTGCGGCCCCGGGCGCGCTACGTCAACTGGAGCTCGCTGCTCGACGCTCGCCTGTCGCTGCATGCCCTGGACGAGATCTGCGAAGACCAGCGCACGGCCGTGCAGGACTGGATCGACGCACTGGAGACCTGGGCCGTGCCCGATTCGCCCACCGGCCTGCGCGACCTGGACCTGCTCAAGGTGCGCAGCCGCGACGTGCTCGAGCACATCGAGCGCGTGGTGCACCATGTGCGGCGCATGGAGCAGAACACCGAGACCGCCGTGCAGATGCATTTCTCGGTGCAGGGCAACCGCACCAACGACATCATGCGCACGCTCACGGCGCTCACGGCCGTGTTCCTGCCGCTGAACCTGATCGCAGGGATCTTTGGCATGAACTTCGAGTTCATCCCGCTGATCCACAAGCAGGACGGCTTCTGGTGGGCCATGGGCTCGATGATCACCATCGCCGTGGTGCTGGTGGCCGTCTTCTGGCGCAAGCGCTACCTGGCCCGCACGGGCACCTGACGGCGGCAGTTGCCCCGCTCAGTTCGTGCCGGCGGCCAGCAGGGCGTCCTTGAGCTGGTTGTCCACCGGCGAGGCGCCCAGCCAGATGCGCAGCACCATGCCGAAGTATTCGGCATCGCCCACGGGCGCGCCCTGGGCCTGGCCCTGGATGTAGAAGGTCGTCCCCTTGCCCGGCACGAACTCCATCGCGAAGGTGTCGCCCGAGGCCAGCTTGGTGCGGCCCGAGAAGATCTCGACCAGGCGGTTGCTCGATGGCGTGTGGCGCCGGATCTGGTCGGGCGTGGCATTGGCCGACAGGCCCTTGATGAAAGACAGGCCCAGGTCCGTGCCCGGGATGTCGCGCTGGGCCACGAACTGCAGGCGCACCGGCCCGCTGGTGGCGGCCAGCACCTCGTCGGCCGTGCGCACCTTTTTGGGCAGGTACAGCGCCATGTCGTAGACCTTGAACACGGCGCGGTAGCGCGTGCCCGCGCCCTGCAGCACCAGGGGCGTGCCCTGCACGTTCTGGGTCGGCTCAAAGGCCGTGGCGGCGATGGAAGGCGCGACGAAACCCAGGCTGGCGGCCGCCAGGGCCAGGGCGCAGGCGCTGCGGGCCACAGGACGGCGGCCGGGGTGAAAGGAAGGGATTGTTGTGTTTTTCAAGGGCTTGTCTCCGCAATGCAGGGCCGGGGGCTGAAGCGATGAATTCCTGGCAGCCCTCGCCCGCGCTGAAATGATAGGCGACGCCGGGCCCGCCCCCACCCGCTATTTGCCCGGTGCCGGCACACCGAACAGGGCGGCACCGTTGCCGAATGCCACCCCTTGCGCCAGCGCGGGCGGCAGGCCGCCGAGCCAGGCACGGTAGCCCTTCATGAGCCCCTCGTAGTGCTGCCAGCGCTGGTTGACCCAGGTGTCCGAGCCGATCACGAAGCGCGTGGGGTACTTGAGCAGCAGCGCGCGCCAGGCCGGGCACAGCTGCTCGTTGTCGCAGACCAGGCCCGGCCGGTAGGAGAGTTCGCCGACCAGGCCCGGGTAGCGCGCCATGAGCGCATCCACCCGCTCCACCGGCGCACCGCCAATGCCCGTGTGCGCCCAGACCAGGCGTAGCTTCTGCCCCTTGGAAGGCGTGTTGGCCATGAGCAGGTCGATGGCGGCATCGTCCACATGGGCCAGCACCACCAGGTCGCGCTGCTCGGCCAGCACCATGAGCTTCTTGGCCACCGGGCCATCGGCGTTGGCGCTGTCGTACAGGTGGAATTCGCCGATGCCCTTGTAGGGCCCCGAGGCCGTGCCCCGGGCGAGCTCGGCCTGCACCATCTCGTAGATGCTCTCGTCGCGGAACCAGTTGCTGTAGTCGTCGCGGTTGCGGTACAGGCGCACAAAGGGCACGACGGCGATGCCGGCGTCGCGCACCTCCTTCGAGGCGGCCAGCGCGAGCGAACCCGTGTTGGGGCGCGAATTGGCCACGATGGCGCGCACGCCCGATGCCTTCATGCGCGCGATCACGTCGGCCGGCGGGTGCGGGCCGTTCTGCCCGTTCCAGGCCTCTTCGTTGTAGTGCAGGTGGGCGTCGAACAGCGGGCCGGTGTAGTCGGCGGCCTGTGCTGCGCCGGCCAGGCAGGCGGCGGCCAGCAGACCGCCCAGCAGCGCAAAGCGTCGTGCCATGGCCTCAGCCCGCCAGGTGCTTGTCAAAGAAAGCCAGCGTGCGGTCGCGCGCGGCCAGGGCCGCGGCCTCGTCGTAGCTGCCGCGCTGGTCGCAGTTGAAGCCATGATCCGCCTCGTAGAGATGCACCTCGACTTCGGGGTGGGCGCGGGCAAAAGCCTGCACGCCATCCACAGGGATGTGCTTGTCGCGCTGGCCAAAGTGCGCCAGCACCGGCACGCGGGGCGTACGGCCGGCCTCGGCCTCGCTGGTCACGCCGCCACCGTAGTAGGGCACGGCAGCCGACAGGCCCTGGAGCAGGCAGGCCGAGCGCCAGGTCAGCAGGCCGCCCCAGCAAAATCCGACAACGCCGACCTTGCGACCGCTGCGCTCACCTGCGTAGTCGATGGCGGCCTGGATATCGGGCAGCACGCCGGGGGCGGGCAGGCCTTCCACGGCCGCCTTGAGCGCGGCGCCGGCAGAGACATCCTCGGCGGTGTAGCCCAGCTCCACACCTGGCTTCACGCGGTGGAAGGTGGCAGGCGCCACGGCCAGGTAGCCGCGCGCGGCCAGGCGGTCGGCGATGGCACGGATGTGCGAATTGACACCGAAGATCTCCTGCAGCACCACCACAGCGCCGCGCGGCGCGGTGTCCGGCTCGGCCACCCAGGCGGGAAAGACGAAGCCATCGGCGGACTTCAGATCGACAAATTGACCCATGCTGCAACTCCTTGAAGACAAAACCAGACAAAGGGGGAAAGAGGGGACGAACCCGGGTCCGCAGGACCCCGAGGAATGCTGTAATGCCCCATTCTTGCAGGAGACGCCGATTTGGACAAAGTTGCATTGATCACTGGGGGCAGCCGGGGCATCGGCGCGGCCACCGCCTTGCTGGCCGCCAGCCAAGGCTGGGCCGTGGCCGTGAACTACCAGGCCAACCAGGCCGCTGCCGAGGCGGTGGTGGCCCAGATCCGTGCCCAGGGCGGCACCGCCATCGCCGTGCAAGGCGATGTGGCCCATGAGGACCAGGTGCTGGCGATGTTTGCCGCCGTGGATGCGCAGCTCGGCCTCCTCACGGCCCTGGTGAACAATGCGGGCGTGGTGGACGTGACCCAGCGCGTGGACGAGATGAGCGTGGCGCGGCTGCGCCGCATGTTCGAGACCAATGTCATCGGCAGCATCGTGTGCGCCCGCGAGGCCGTGCGCCGCATGAGCACGCGCCATGGCGGCGCAGGCGGCTCCATCGTCAATGTCTCCAGCGCCGCGTCGCGCCTGGGCTCAGCCCACCAGTATGTGGACTATGCGGCCAGCAAGGGCGCCATCGACAGCTTCACCCTGGGCCTGGCCCGCGAGGTGGCGGCCGAGGGCATCCGCGTGAACGCTGTGCGCCCAGGCCTGATCGAGACCGACATCCACGCCAGCGGCGGCCTGCCCGACCGCGTGCGCGACCTGTCGCACCAGGTGCCCATGCAGCGCGGCGGCACGGCCGAAGAGGTGGCGCAGGCCATCGTGTGGCTGATGTCGGATGCGTCCCCTTACACCACCATGTCCCTCATCGACGTATCCGGAGGACGCTGATATGGATCTGAAACCACTCATCACGCTGCTGGCCATCGTGAACCCGCTGGCCATCGTGCCCTTCTTCATCCACTATACGCAGGGCTTCTCGGCGGCGCAGCGGCGCGCCACCATCCGCACGGCGGCGCTGGCCTCGTTCTGCGTGATCGCGGCCTGCGCGTTGCTGGGCCTGCAGATCCTGGAGTTCTTCAACATCTCGCTGCAGAGCTTCCAGGTGGGCGGCGGCATGCTGCTCTTGATCAGCGCGATGAACATGCTCAACGCCCAGCCGGCCGAGGCCAAGCCCCTGACCAACGAGCTGGAGGAAGGCGTGGAGAAGGCGGCCGCAGGCTCCAGCATCGCCGTGGTGCCGCTGACCATCCCGCTGCTGACCGGGCCGGCCAGCATGTCCACCGTGGTGATCTATGCCGACCGCGCCCAGACCATCTGGCAACAGGTGGCGCTGGTGGGCTACGGCGTGGTGATCGCGCTGGCCACTGCCCTGTGCTTCTCTCTGGCCGACCCGATCGCCCGCGTGCTGGGCAAGACCGGCATCAATGTGATGACGCGGCTCATGGGCCTGATCCTGGCCGCGCTGGCCGTGGAGGTGATGGCCGACGGCCTGGGCAAACTGTTCCCGGTGCTGGTGGCGCGTTGAGCTTCGCTGCACGCACCACCATGCCGGCCCGCCTGCTGCTGCTGGAAGACGACCCGGCGATTGCGCGCACCGTGGCCTATGCGCTGGAGCGCGAGGGGCTGGCGGTGGCGCACAGCGTGCTGGTGCAGGACGCGCGCGAGCAACTCGCCCGTGCGCCTTTCGACCTGCTGGTGCTGGACGTGGGTTTGCCCGACGGCAGCGGCCTGGACCTGCTGCGCGAGCTGCGCGGCACTCCGGTCACGGCCGCCCTGCCCGTGCTGGTGCTCAGCGCGCACGGCGAGGAGATCGACCGCGTGCTGGGCCTGGAACTGGGCGCCGACGACTACCTGGCCAAGCCCTTCAGCCCGCGCGAGCTGTCGGCCCGTGTGAAGGCCCTGCTGCGCCGCGCCGGTACGCAGGCCGTTGCGCCGCCGGCCACGCGCCCGGCACCACTGTTCCACGACGACGAAGCCGGCCAGCGCATCAGCCTGCGCGGCCAGCCGCTCGCACTGACGCGGCGCGAATACCGGCTGCTGGCCTGTCTGCTGCGCGGCGCAGGCCGCATCCATTCGCGCGACGCGCTGCTCAATGCCGCCTGGGGCGATGACAGCGAGAGCACCGACCGCACGGTGGACACGCACATCAAGACGCTGCGCGCCAAGCTGCGCGCGGTCGATGCAGCGAGGGAATACATCAGCACGCACCGCGGCATGGGCTACTCCATCGATTTTTGATCCTCGGACTCAGCGCCCTCTACGCAGCCCATGCAGCCGCCTCTTTGACATGAAATACCTCCGACATGGCTTCAAAGCCCTGGGTTGGCTGGCGTTGGGCCTGGGGACAGTGGCAGTCCTCGTCCTTGCAGCACTGACGGCAGCCAACTGGCGGGATGCACCCTTGAGCGAAGTTGCCCAGCAGGCCTTGATCTACGCCCCGCCCACCGAGCAGGCGCTGGATGGCAATGGCTATCTCATCCTCATGGGGCTGGATGCGCCTGCACCTGTCCAAGGCGACGCAACTGCCGCCGCCGTTGCTATGGGCCGCCAGCGCTTGGCACGAGAAATCGAGCGCAGGCAATGGGTCGATGCACACGGGAACACCACGGAAGGCATGCCGCTGTCCATTCCTTTCGGGCACAATGACGACAGGGTGTTTCCAGCGCGGCTGCGCTGTCCCGCAAGCGAAGCGGATTGCTTTCGCTGGTACCGTAGCCATGGGGCGGAAATCCAGGCATTGGGACACGCGAATCAAGTGCTGCTACAACGCTTGGCTGCTGCGGCCAACTCACCGCAGTTCAAGAATCCGGCGCCGTTCTACTTGCTCGCCGAATTCCCACCCTTTTCCCTCCTGGTGCGGGCCCATGAACTCTCACTCGCTCAGGCATCACTGCAATGGGAGCAAGGACAAGCACAGAAGGCCATGGACATCACCCGCCAGGCAGCCCAACTGCGCACCCGTTTGGCCAGCGGCTCTGACAGCCTGATTGCATCCATGATCGCACTCGCCATGCAGCATCGTGAACTGCGCTGGCTCAGCGACGCAAGCACAGACGCAAAACAGGCGGCCCTTGCAGAGGCGTCCAAAGACATCGCAGAGCAACTCTCTACACCACCAGAGCCGCTGCTGAAAGCACTGGAAGGTGAAAAGCAATTCACGGCCAGCACGCTCTCCACACTGAAGGACGCCAGTCTTTACGCCACGCTCGATGAAGGAACCGCATGGTGGCAACACCTGCTGGACCACGGCCGAGGCCTGGTGTATCTGCCCAACGAAACGCTTAACGAGTCCATCGAAAACCTGCAGCAGCTTCAGGTTATCAGCGGCTTGCCCGCGCACCGGATCGAGGCGGCATTTTCCGAAACCAGGCAGCAACGGGACGAAACCGGTGCCTGTGCGCCCTGGAAAAGGTTGCGCAATATCGCAGGCCATTGCCTAGCCTCCCTGGGAACATCCAGCTACCAAAGGTATGTGCAACGGGTTGCTGATATGGATGGCTATCGCCGTCTCGTTCTCCTGCAGCACCATGCGGCCATGCAGCGGATCGCCAAGCCAGACATGCCGGCCTGGCTGGCACAGTCGCCGCCAGAACTGCGCCACCCCTACACCTTGCAACCCATGCAATGGGATGCTGCCTCCAGCAGTCTGATCTTTGCAGGCCGCGAGCATCAGAACCAGAATCCCGACAAGTCCCCGATCTACCGTATCCGCCTGCGTGATTGATGGCCTGGTCCGACAGGTCCCACTGCCGGATGGCCTGCAAGCGCTGGCAACCACTGTTCTTCACTGAGGCCACCAATCCATGCGCCTGGGCATCCGCCTGCTGTTCGCCTTCTTCCTGATCAACGGCATCGCCGCGTTCTTCGTGCTGCGCGTGTTCACGGCCGAGATCAAGCCCAGCGTGCGCGAGGTGATGGAAGACATGATGGTGGACACGGCCAACATCCTGGCCGAGCTGGCCAGCGACGACCTGGTGGCCGGGCGGCTGGAGAGCGGTGCCGCGGAGAGTGCCTTTGCCCGGCATGTGCGCATCTACGCCACGCGGCCCATCGATGCGGCGATCTGGGGCTTTTCCAAGCAGTCGCTGGACTACCGCATCTACGTGACGGACGCCAGGGGCCGGGTGCTGTTCGACTCGGAGAACCGCGCCGTGGGCGCCGACTACTCGCAGTGGCGCGACGTGGCGCGCACCCTGCGCGGCGAGTACGGCGCACGCTCCACCCGCGACATCCCGGACGACGATGCCAGCGGCGTGATGCACGTGGCCGCGCCCATCTATGCGCCTGGTGGAAGCGCCACCGCCGAGCGCCAGATCGTCGGCGTGCTCACCGTGGCCAAGCCCACGCGCACGGTGCAGCGCTTCATCGACCGGGCCGAGAACAAGGTGCTGGCCAGCGGCGTGCTGCTGCTGGCCCTGTCGGCCGCCGTGGGCGTGGCCGTGACGCTGTGGATGGTGTGGAACGTGCGCCGCCTGCGCGACTACGCACTCAGCGTGCAAGGTCCGGCGGCCGGCGACCGTGACAGCCCGCCAGCAACGGCCCTGGCCGTGCCCGAAGTGCCCGGCGAACTCGGTGACCTGGCGCGCGCCATGGACCGCATGCGCGCGCGGCTGGAGGGGCGCGACTACATCGAGGGCTATGTGCGCGCCCTCACGCACGAGCTCAAGAGCCCCGTGGCCGCCATCCGCGGCGCGGGCGAGTTGCTGCAGGACGAGTTGCCCGCCGCCGACCGCGCCGAGTTCGCCACCCAGGTGGTGCAGCAAAGCGAGCGCCTGCAGCGCATCATCGACCGCCTGCTGGAACTGAGCAAGCTGGAGCAGCGCCACCATGCCGACGCCCGGGCGCCCGTGGCGCTGCAGGACTGCGCAGACGCGGCCGTGGCCCAGAGCCGGGCGCGCGCGGGTCAGCGCGGCATCACCCTGGCGGTCACCGGCAGTGGCGCCAGCGGGCCGTGGGAGCCTGAACTCGTGACCCTGGCGTTGACCAACCTGCTGGACAACGCCATCGACTTCGCCCCCGGTGGCAGCACTGTGCGCGTGGAGCTGGCAGGCACCCGCCTGGCCGTGCAGGACAGCGGCCCCGGCGTGCCCGACTACGCCCTGCCGCGGCTGGGCGAGCGTTTCTTCACCACGGCACGGCCCGGCGGCGAGCGCAGCGGCTCGGGCCTGGGCCTGGCCATCGTGCGGCGCGTGATGGCGCTGCACGGCGGGCAGATGGCGGTGCGCAACACAGCGCCGGGGCTGCGGGTAGAGCTGGAGTTTCGGGGCGCCTAATCCGCAGCCGACTGAATGCGAGGCTGGGCGTTCAGGAAGTGGACGAGGTCGCCCACCGTGGTGACCTTGCCGTAGAAGGGATTGACCTGAGTGCATGAGAGGTTGCGGCCGGCGCGCAGGGCCATCCCCACCAATACGTCTTCCAAGTCCTCGCAGTCCAAGTGCAGGTCGTCCTCCAGGTGATCTGTAGCTCGCAACGGCAGCTCCCACTTTGCGGAGTAGTAGTGCTGAAGCTCCTCATAAACTGATCGAACGATCCAGGTATCAACCTGGCGACAGTCGATGGCGCGGGCGAAATGGCAGATGGACTCTCCCGCACGCGCCTGCACCCATTGCTCCAGGCGCTTGTCCTGCTTACGCCCCTCGATGGCAACAAAGGCCCAAAGCGCAATGGCTATCGAACACACGGTGACGGGATGGGTCCACAAGGCGAACAGCAGTGAACACAGCAATGCCAATACAGTCACGGCCCAGAAGATGCGCCCACGCCAAGTCATGGCAGGACGCTGGGCCTTGGGCATGAATCGGGAAGCTCTTCGCATGATGGCCCACCTGCAATGGCTGAAGACGACCCATTCTGCCATCGCCCCACTTCACACTGCCCTCACAAACTTCATTCCGCCCTCACACCCGCCGCCAACACTGCCTCCACATTCATCACACCGTGGAGGACTCTTTGAAACACCCCTTGTTCATCAAACTCGTGGGGCTGGCGGCCATCGTGCTGTTGCTCATGGTCGGGCTCGGCCTGATCGAGGACGTGGTGCGCGACCGGCAGCGCTACCGCAGCATGACGGCGCAGAGCGTGGCCGACAGCCTGGCCGGGCCGCAGACGCTGATGGGGCCCATGATCCACAGCGCCTGCGTGGAGAGCTGGGACGTGGAGACCGGCAAGGGCGAAGAGCGCCGCACCGTGGAGCAACGCCGCGAGTTCCTGCTCACGGCCATGCCCGAGCAGCTCAAGCTGCGTACCGGCGCTGCGATGGAAGAGCGTGCCCGCGGCCTGCACAAGGTCAACACCTACAACCTCAAGTCGCATGTCACCGCGCAATGGGGCGCCCTCAACAGCCTGCAGCCGCAAAGCACCGTGAAGGGCTCGCGCATGCACTGCGGCGCGCCCATCCTGATGGTGGCCGTGGGCGATGCGCGCGGCATCCGCATGGCGCAGGTCACGCTGGGCGAGCAGGCGCTGCCGCTCAAGCCCGGCACCTTCCACCCGACCTACACGCGCGGCCTGCACGCCGGCCTGCCCGAGTCGGTGCGTGGCCGTGCCGAGGGCCTGACGGCCACGCTGGACCTGGAGCTCGTGGGCACGGAACGCCTGTCCATCGTGCCGCTGGGCGGCAACACCGAAGTGCAGATGACCAGCGGCTGGCCGCACCCTTCGTTTTCGGGGCGGTTTCTTCCCTCCGAGCGCGAAGTGACCAAGGACGGGTTCAGCGCGCAATGGCGCCTGTCCTCGCTGGCCACCACGGCACAGCAGGACGTTGCCAACAGCAAGCGCATCTGCGTGGGCGGCCAGGACGCCCCGAACGAGTATGCCGTGCCGAGCGGGGGCACGGCCAGCGACTGCGCCGACAGCTTCAGCGTGGCCTTCATCGACCCGGTGAACCCCTATACGCTGGCTGACCGCGCCACCAAGTACGGTGTGCTGTTCATCGCGCTCACCTTCGTGGCCGTGGGCCTGTTCGAGCTGATGAAGAAGCTGCGCGTGCACCCGGTGCAGTACCTGCTGGTGGGCAGCGCGCTGTGCAGCTTCTTCCTGCTGCTGGTGAGCCTGTCGGAGCATGTGGCCTTCGGCTTGGCCTACGGCATCGCGGCCACGGCCTGCGTGCTGCTGCTGGCCTACTATGCCAGCCACATGCTGGGCAGCCTGGCGCGCGGCATTCCGCTGGGGGCCGGCATTGCGCTGCTCTACGGCCTGCTCTACGTGCTGCTGCAGCTGGAGCAGACCGCGCTGGTGGTGGGCTCGATCGCGCTGTTCCTCGTGCTGGCGGCCGTGATGGTGGCGACCCGCAAGGTGAACTGGTACGGGCTCAATGCCTCGGCGGGCGGGCCCCGCCCGCCGGCTCCGCGCCGCGAACCGCCCTCGGTTCCGCCGGCCGCCTCCGGCCTGGTCAGCCCCCAGCAGCCCGGAAGCCCGGCATGACGCACGCAGCCTCCCCCACCGTGGCCTGGGCCCGGCACCTCGCTGCCCCCGCCAGCCACCCCGTGCCGGCCTTGTCGGAGGCCGAGACCCAGCGCGTGCAGCGCTACCGCGACCAGTTGCTGGCCGCCCTCACGGCCCATGACCGGGCCGCGCTGCACACGGCCAAGCAGGCGGTGCTGCGCGCAGCCTACGGCCCGCCCGCCGATGCAGGCCCTCCGGCATCGACCGCGCTGCGCGCGGCCCTGCGCGACCTGTCGTGGCACATGGCCATCCTGCTGCTGCCGCGCCGCCCCACCGCAGCCCTGCACCACTGAGCAGAGTGGACTCTCAGGCGGGCACGGCCTGGGGCGTGGAGCAGCCTGCGCCACCACAGCCCTGCACCAGCCCATCGGGCAGCGCTTCGGGCAGGTGCACGGCACCCGTGGCCGCGTCGAAACCCACGCGCCGCAGGTGCAGGGCCAACGCGGCATCCATGGTCTGGGCATGCTGGGGGAACCACAGCGCCAGTTCGCCCGCCATCATGCGCAGCACCTGCAGGTCTCCGTGGGCAGCGCGCGCCGCGCCTTCGCGCATGACCTGCAGCACCACCTTGTGCTGCATGCTGTGGCAGTTGCCCGAGGCGAAGCGCGTGGCCACCATCCACCGGTCTTCCATGCCGAAATGCTGTTCGGTGTGGGCGATCAGCTCCTGCCACCGGGCGAGCAGCTGCGCATCTTCTGCGCGCTCCACCCCGGCCAGCAGCGCCACGAACTCCTCATGGGTTTCGTCCAGTTGCGGCAGATCCAGTACCAGTGCCTCGGACCATTCCAGTGCTGCCATTGCGTGCTCCCTGCGTAACGTTGGACGGCCAGCTTAGGGGCGCCGGCACCAATCCGTCTTGACGCAGGTCAGACCCTGTTCTCCCCAATGACGAAGCCCCGCACGGGGCGGGGCTTGGCAGCGGTGGGCGCAAGCCCGGGATCAGCTCTGGCCGTACATGCGCTTGGCGTCGTCCACGCACTTGGACTTGGCGTCACCGCTCATGGCGTCGCAGCGCTCCTTGGCGGCCTTGTAGTTGGCCTCGTTCTTCTCGGCAGAAGCGTCCTTGCGGGCTTCGGCCACCTGGGCGCCCTTTTCGGCAGCGCTGTCGGCAGGCTTGGCCGCAGCCTTGGCCACCTTGGCGTTTTCCTTGGCCGTGGTGTGGGCGGCCTTGGCGTCCTTCACGCAGACGTCCTTGGCATTGCCGGTCAGGTCATCGCACTTTTCCTTGGCGATGGCGTAGTCGGCGTCGGCACGGGCCATGCGGGCCTTGTTCGTGGCCTTGTCGGAGGGCTTGTACTGGGCTTCGAGTTCGGCCTTGGCGACGTCTTCAGCGCCCTTGGCTTCCTTCATGCAGATGTCCTTGGCGTTGGCCTTCAGGGCATCGCAGGTGGTCTTGGCGGCCTTGTAGTCGGCCGAGATCTTTTCCTTGGCGGCCTTGTGTTCGGCGTCGGTCATGGCCATGGCCGAAGTGGCCATCAGGCCGGCGACGACGGAGGCGATCAGGGTACGGGCGATTTGCATGGTTTTCTCCTCAGGGTCTCAGGGGGATGTTGGTGTGATGGGGTGAGGCGCTGGCTCCGGGTGCCCGCCCTCTGCAGGGCAGGCCCCTGGAGGGTTGGCAGCAGGTACCCGCAGCCTCTGTCAGTCGTTGAAGCGGAAGTCGGGGTTGCGGCTTTGCCAGTCCGTGAGCTGCTTTTCGGCCGCGTCGCGGGCCAGGCCCTGGCGCTCCTGCAGCTTGCCCAGGAACTGTTCGCGCTTGCCGTCGATGACGTCCAGGTCGTCGTTGGTGAGCTTGCCCCACTGTTCGGTGATCTTGCCTTTGAACTGCTTCCAGTTGCCCTTGATGGTGTCTTCGTTCATGGTGTGCATCCTCGAAAAATGTCGCTTCAGCCATCCACTCGGAGTGCGTGGAACACTTGCGTGATGCGATGGAAAGACTGTAAGAACGGGGCCGTTCGCAGCGCGTAGTCCGCACCGTGGAACCCGCGTCGGCGCATGCCTACGGGTCTGCCGGACAAGCCCCCGCTACGGCGTTCGGAGCGGTTCCAGTCGCCGAAAAAGCGGGTGTTGCGGCAATGCATCGCCCAAAACGCCGCCCGCCCTCTGTGGCGGCGGATGCGCGTTTCTTTTGGTAACGCTTACTAGCATGTAGGGAATGCTGGTTTTGTAGGAGCTTGCCTACACTTCTCAACAAATCTTCACAAAAGTCGCTATGACACACGCCCACGAAGCTTCCGATGCGGCGCTGGCAACTGCCTTGCCCGCACGCGCGCCCTCCTCTGTGCCGCCGACCGATGCAGCGCCCGCCGCGTCGGGTTCCGTGGGTTCTCCCTGGCTCAAGCTCTCGGCCGCCGCGGCCGCCAGTGCGGCCCTCGCGGCCTGCGGTGGCGGCGATGCCGAGGCCGAAGCGCCCCCGGCTTTGCGCCAGGCCGACAACGCCCCCCACGTGCCACTGCTGGGCGACATGGGCGGCTCGGGCTCCTTCCGCTCGGACCAGGCGGCCAGCCGCACCCCCACGCCCGATGAGCTGATGGACTGGGCGGAGATGGTGTTTCCGCAGTACTTCGACTCGCACCAGAACACCATCACCAGCGGCGCACTCGTGTACCGCTACTACGGCGGCACGCGCAACTACCTGGGGGTGTACCAAGGCAATGTCGTGGTGCTGGGCCCGCCCACCAACAACGCCGTGGTCAACGTCGGCGCGCTGGCCAGCTTTGGCGACGCGGTCTTCTCCAGTGGCCGGCCGCTCAACGACCCGGAGGCCGCGCGCTTCCTGTTGCAGGCAGGCTTTGCCGCCACCACGCAGGACATCGCCACGGTGCGTTCCATCGGCTTCGAAGCCTGGCTGAACTCGCAGTTCAACGCCCCCATCGGCATCGCCGGCTGGGAATGGCTCAACCAGCGCGGCTACGCCACGGTGGACAACTCCACGGCCTACTACGACAACACCTACCCCGGCGACTGCATGATCTGGTCGCAGCTCATGACCTCGCCCGACAGCCTGCGCAAGCGGGTGGCACTGGCGCTGTCGGAGATCTTCGTGGTCTCGCTCTCGGGCCTGGATTTCAACTGGCGCAGCCATGGCATCGCGCACTACTGGGACACGCTGGTCACCCACGCCTTCGGCAACTTCCGCAACCTGCTCCAGGACGTGTCGCTGAACCCGGCCATGGGCTACTACCTCAACACGCGTGGCAACCAGAAGGAAAACGCCGCCACGGGCCGCCAGCCCGACGAGAACTATGCGCGCGAGGTCATGCAGCTGATGTCCATTGGGCTGGTCATGCTCAACATCGATGGCACGGTGCGCCGCGATGGCGCGGGCCAACCCATCGAAAGCTACAGCCAGTCCGACGTGACCAACCTGGCGCGGGTGTTCACAGGCTACGACTACAACCAGTCACTGAACCAGCAGGGCACCGTGCCCGGCACCACACGCACGGTGCCCAACACGGCGTTCACGCGGCTGCCCATGTCGCTCAACGCCTCGCTGCACTCCACCCTGGCGGTGAGCTTCCTGGGGACCAACATCGCGGCCAACACGCCCGGTGCCGCGGCCCTGGCGACGGCCATGGACACGCTGTTCTACCATGGCAACGTGGCGCCCTTCATCTGCAAGCAGCTGATCCAGCGCCTGGTCACCAGCAACCCCTCGCCGGACTATGTGGCACGCGTGGCCACGGTGTTCAACAACAACGGAGCCAGCGTGCGCGGCGACATGAAGGCAGTGGTGCGCGCCATCCTGCTCGACGACGAGGCACGCTCCTCGGCCGGGCTGGCGGCCCCCGGCTTCGGCAAGTTGCGCGAGCCCATGCTGCGCCTGGTGCAGTGGGCGCGCACCTTCAATGTCAACTCCGCCTTCGGCAGCTGGAAGATCGGCGATACCAGTTCGGCGGCCTCGCGCCTGGGCCAGAGCCCCTTGCGCTCGCCCTCGGTGTTCAACTTCTTCCGGCCAGGCTACGTGCCGCCCTCCACCGCCCTGGCCCAGAGCGGCGCCGTGGCGCCCGAATTCCAGCTGGTCAACGAAAGCAGCGTGGGCGGCTACCTGAACTACATCCAGGGCGTGATCCGCAACGGCATCTATGTGAATGCGCCCGACGTCCCCTTCAACAGCAGCAACGGCACCAACGGCTACGACATCAAGTCGACCTACGCCAGCGAGATGGCCATCGTCACCGACGCCGATGCCCTGGTCGCGCGCATCAACCTGCTGATGTGTGCGGGCCAGATGTCGGCGGCCACCGTGAAGCTGATCTCCGATGCCCTCAAGGCCACGCCCGTCACCGCAGCCAGTACCGAGGCCGTCAAGCTCAACCGCATTGCATCGGCCATCTTCCTCACCATGGCATCTGCCGAGTACCTGATCCAGAAATAAGACAAGGACGCGCAGCCATGCACCTGCTCCAACCCGAACTCCACACCCGCCGCGCCTTCCTGCGCCGCAGCGGACAACTGGGCCTGGCCGGCACCGCCCTGCCCTTCGCGCTGAACCTGGCCGCCATGGGCGAGGCCGCGGCCTTCACGGCCACCGACTACAAGGCCCTGGTCTGCGTGTTCCTCTACGGTGGCAACGACTATGCCAACACCGTGGTCACCTACGACGACCCGAGCTACCTCAAGTACAGCGCCATCCGCGGCGGCAGCGGCCTGGCCGGCGGCGGCATCGCCATTCCCAAGGCCAGCCTGGCCGGTACGGTGCTCACGCCTACGGCCGCATTGCCCGGTGGCCGGCAGTACGCGCTGCATCCGTCCATGCCGGGCCTTACCGGCCTGTTCAACAACGGCAAGGCCGCCGTGCAGCTCAATGTCGGCCCCCTCGTGGTGCCGCTGACCAAGGCCCAGTACAACGGCTCCAACCGCAGCCTGTACCCGCTGCCGCCCAAGCTGTTCTCGCACAACGACCAGCAGTCGGTATGGCAGTCGTCTTCGCCCGAAGGCTCGACCATCGGCTGGGGCGGCAACATCGGCGACCTGGCCCTGTCGTCCAACGCCAATTCGCTGTTCACCTGCATTTCGGTGACAGGCAATGCGGTCTTCCTCTCGGGCGACTCGGCGCTGCAGTACCAGGTCAGCACGGGCGGCGCGATCCCGATCAATGGCGTCAAAAGCAGCGTCTACGGCTCCACCGCCGTTCGCACGGCCTTGACCAGCCTGATTCAGCAGACCAGCGGCCAGACCCTGGAGAACGAGTACAACAAGGTCACCACGCGCGCTGTGACCTCCGAATCGCTGATCACCACCGGCATCGCTGGCGTGAACCTGGCCACGGCCTTCCCAACCAACAACTCGCTGGCCGACCAGCTCAAGATGGTGGCGCGCCTGATCGGCGCGCGGGGCACCCTGGGTACCAAGCGCCAGGTGTTCATGGTCTCGCTGGGCGGCTTCGATCTGCACGACAACCTGATCGCACAGCAACCCGTGCTGATGCAGCGCCTGAGCGAGGCCATGACCGCGTTCTACAACGCCACCGTGGAGCTGGGCATCGCCGACAAGGTGACGGCCTTCACCGCCTCCGACTTCGGCCGCACGCTCAACTCCAACGGCGATGGCTCGGACCACGGCTGGGGCAGCCACCACCTGATGGTGGGCGGCGCCGTCAAGGGCAAGGCCTTCTACGGCTCGGCCCCACCGGTCAGCAACACCAACACCGCTGCCGCCGAAGACCAGTGGCACGTGGGCCAGGGCCGCCTGCTGCCCAGCACCTCGGTGGACCAGTACGCAGCCACCTTGGCCAAATGGTTCGGCGTGAGCAGCACCGAGCTGGCCGGTGTGCTGCCCAACCTGAGCCACTTCGGCGGTGCCGAGTACCCCGTGGACCTGGGCTTCATGGCCCCCTGACCTGCCACGCGGTTGCACCGCCGCGCACGCCGCAAGGCCTGCGCGGCGTGTCTTTCTGTGCGCCCCAGCAGACTGCCCATAATGCGGCCATGAGCAGCATTCCCAACACACCCATCCGCCCCCGTGTCGTCATCATCGGTTGCGGATTCGGCGGGCTGGAGGCGGCCCGCGCACTGCGCGGCAGCGCCATCGATGTCACGGTGGTCGACAAGACCAACCACCACCTGTTCCAGCCCCTGCTCTACCAGGTGGCCACGGCCGGCCTCTCCGCCCCGGCGATTGCCGCCCCGGTGCGCCATCTGTTCCGCAAGCAACCCAATGTGACCACCTTGCTCGGCGAGGTAGAGCGCATCGACGTGGCCACGCGCCAGGTGCTGCTGCAAGGCGGCGATGCCCTGCCCTACGACCACCTGATCGTCGCGGCGGGCGCCACCCACAGCTACTTCGGCCGCGACGACTGGGCGCCATTCGCCCCCGGCCTGAAGACGCTGGACGACGCGTTCGAGATCCGCCGCCGCATCCTGCTGGCCTTCGAGGCCGCCGAGCGCGAGAACGACCCCGCCCGGCGCGCCGCCTGGCTCAATTTCGTGGTGGTAGGCGGCGGGCCGACGGGGGTCGAGATGGCAGGCACCCTGGCCGAGATCGCGCGCCACACGCTGCCCGGCGAGTTCCGCCACATCGACCCGGCCAGCGCAAAGATCATCCTGCTCGAAGGCGGCATGCGCGTGCTGCAGGCCATGCCCGAGGCTTTGAGCCAGCGCGCCAAGGAGCAATTGGAAAAGTTGGGGGTGGAGGTGCGCGTGAATGCGCGGGTCACCGCCATCGACGCCACCGGCCTCACGGTGGCCGGCCCCGCACCGGGCGGAGACCCTGCCGCCACCAGCTACACCATTCCCAGCCAGTGCATCGTGTGGGGCGCGGGCGTGGCGGC
Source organism: Acidovorax sp. FW305-C-20-28 (assembly GCF_058783375.1). Lineage (NCBI taxonomy): Bacteria > Pseudomonadati > Pseudomonadota > Betaproteobacteria > Burkholderiales > Comamonadaceae > Acidovorax > Acidovorax sp. FW305-C-20-28. The sequence continues at coordinate 27,127 of NZ_JBYSYM010000016.1, forward strand.
ATCGCCGCTGGGGCGGCTGCTGGCCGACGCCACGGGCAGCACCACGGACCGTGCCGGCCGGGTGGTGGTGGAGCCGGACCTCAGCATTCCCGGCCACCCCGAGATCAGCGTGGTGGGCGACCTGGCCGCAGCCAAAAGCCATGTGCCTGGCCAGGAGCCCACGCCCGTGCCCGGTGTTTCCCCCGGCGCCAAGCAGATGGGCCGCGCCGCAGCCGCCAACGTGCTGCGCCGCCTGGCCGGCCAACCCGCCCAGCCCTTCCGCTACCGCGACTACGGCAACCTCGCCACCATAGGCCGCAACGCCGCCGTGGTGGACCTCGCCTCGCCCATGGGCCCCGTGCGCTTCTCAGGCTACTTCGCCTGGCTGTTCTGGCTCTTCGCCCACGTCTACTTCCTCATCGGCTTCCGCAACCGCCTGGTCGTGCTCATGGACTGGGGCTGGGCCTACTGGAGCTTTGCGCGCTACGCACGTGTGGTGACCGGCATCGAGGGCGTGAAGAAGCAGCTTCGGGAATAGAAAAGGTCGCAGCGCTCGCAAGCGCGCGGCCCAGACCAGCGCCCCCGTGCAAGGGCCGCCCCGCCGCACTGGGGGCGTCCCCCCTCAGGGGGGAAGGCGCGAAGCGACTCAGGGGGGAGTCAATACCCAGCCCCAATCGCCAACGGCAGGAAGCTATCCACCGGCCCCAGCACGCCCGGTGCCGAACCCACCTGGGAGTAGCTCAACTGGCCATTGCTGATGGACAGGATAGTGCCCGTGTCGCGGTAGAAGCGGTAGTACTGGTTGCCTGCGGTCAGCGAAGGCGCGAACGACGGCTTGAACAGGGTGGGGAAAGAGTCTTCGGCGTAGTTGAACAGCCGGTCTTCGGCGCGCGTGACCACCGCCTTGAAGGGTGCCAGCCCACCGGCCTGGCCCAGGCCGGTGAAGTCCATCACGTAGCTGATGGAGCCGGTGGAGGGATCGACCTTGAACAGCTTGGTGAATGCGGCACCGTACAGGGTGTTGCTGTCGCCCTCGGCCAGGCCGTAGACCGAGGTCGCCAGGCCGAAGTTGCCGACGTTGGCCGACTGCTGGTTGTTGCGCAGGTTGACGATGCCCAGCGAGTCGTTCTCGCCGGCAAAGAACAGGCGGCCGTTGAGGTAGGCCAGGTCGCCTGCCGATTGCGATGGCAGGGTGCCGACGATGGTGGACTGCGCGTTGTCGGGGTTGATCTGGTAGAGGTTCTTGTTGGTGCTGGAGGCACCGAACAGCCGGCCGCTGCCATCGAAGGTCAGCGCGTTGGCACCGTTGATGCCGTGCCTGCCGATCAGCGTGGCCGCGCCCGCCGCATCCAGGCGGTACAGCGAGGTGAAGGTCATGACATACAGCGTGCCTGCCGCATTGGTGGCAATGTCGGTGATGGAGCCATCCACCGAGGGGCGCGATACCAGGGTCAGGGACTTGGCGTCCACGTCGACGAGCATGATCTTGCCGCTGTCCTGCACATAGAGCTTGTCACCGGCCCAGGCGGCGGTGGTGGCAGCGGCGGTGGCGACAAGGGCGATGGTGGCAGCGCAGGCAGAGCGCAGCAGCGATGGCTTGAAGAACATACGGGAAATTACCTCGGCAAGGAACGTGGATCGGAGCCCGTCGAAGGGCCGCAAGCCGGTGCGCCATCCCGCCTCGCACCAACGGGGTCGAGGGACGGGAGAACCGGCGAAGGGCGGCAGCCAGCGCGGGGCTGATTGCAGCGCCAGGAACGTACTGACGATCCATGCGAAGCCGTGCCGGGCAGTGCCTGCGGGGGTTGCCTGGCAAGGGTCTTGTGCGGCCCCGAACAGATCGTCAACACGGCCCGGGCCATTATGGAAGAGCGCCCCTGGCTCCGGCACCCTACCAAGGTAGGGTTTGGGCGCTATACACAAAGTGTTTCATCCCGCAGTGGTGCCGCAAGCACCACGGGCTTCAGCGCACCACGACCTGCTCCAGCCATTCGTCGAGCTCGCGCGCGACCTGGTTCGCGGCTTCGGCCAGTGCGCGCGTGCCGCCAGCTGCATCGGCCGTGGCGGCCGGGCGCTGCACGATGAAGACGCGCTGGCCCACCAGGTTCTCGCCCAGGCTCGTGGGCTCGGCCACGGTGGCGCGCAGGCGCAGCAGCGCGGCGCTGTCGGAGGCACTCGTGAACACCTGGCTGAACTCTTCGAGCTCCATGCGCAGCACGGTGGGCCGCTTGTTCGCCACGCGCGCCTGCACCGCCGCATCGCTCGTATTCAGAATGGCCCGGCGCAGGCCCAGGTGCTCGCGGATGCGCTGCTGCACCAGCGTGGCCGGGGGCTGGCTCCAACGTGCCTGCGCGTAGGGGCGCGGCTGCTGGGCGTCGGCATAGGCCAGGCGGTAGAGCACCGAGGTGCTGCTCTCTGGCATGCCGGTGGCCTCCACATCGGCCAGGGCCAGCGGCGGCAATGGCGCGCGGCGGTCACTGGGCGCCGTGGCCATGGCACCGGGGCCGAAGTCGTACTGCACGGCACGCACCGGCGGTGCAGGCAGGGCCGAGCAGCCGGCCAGCACGGCGGCGGCGCACACCAGGGCAAGGCCCCGAAGGCCCGGACGGTTCGGTGCGGCACGTTGGATATCCAGCATGGCGATGTACTCCTTGAATTCCTCGAACGGCGTCGCCATCAGCGCGCGGCCCCGGGTGCAGCAAAACCCTCTTCGCCCGGACCGGGGGGAACACGGCCCGAGCCATAGATGAAGGACTGCGGGTTGTCGCTCACGCTGTTGGCGGCCCGGCCGATCTGGCGCGCCGTGCGCGACAGTTCATCGGCCGCGCGGGTGACGCGCGGCAGCGTGTTGCTGCCCAGTGCGTCAGCCGCGCGCGTGAGCGCCTGCGTGCCCTGGGTGATCTGGTCGATGGCCCCGCCCTCGGCCGCGAGCCGCTGGTTCGTGGCGTTGATGCCTGCCGCCATGTCCGACACGCTGGTGCCGGCCTTCTGCAGCGACTGCAGGGTCTGGCGCGCGTCCCCGGTCAGCGCGGGCAGCGACGCCAGGGCCGGGTCGATCCGGGTCTGCACCGTGGTGTCCAGCCGCTTGGTGAGCGCGCTGACATTGCCGGCCGCCTGGCCGATGTTGCCGATGGCCTCGGTCAGCAGCTTCTGGTTGTTGTCGCCCAGCAGCTGGTTGATGCGGCGCGTGGCTTCCTCGACCTGGCCCAGGATGGCCGGCGCCTGCTCGGCCAGGCGGCCGAAAGGCGAGGGCTTGAGCGGCAGGCGCGGCAGGCCGCTCGGGCCGGGCGGCAGCTCCGGATAGGGCGAAGCCGCATCGTCAAGCTGCACGTGGGCCAGGCCGGTCACGCCCTGGTAGCCCAGCACGGCGAAGGTGTTGGGGCTGATGGGGGCCTGCTCGTTCACCGCGATGCGGATCAGCACATTGCCATTGACCTGGGGGTCGAAGCCGATGCGCGTGACCTTGCCCACGGCCACGCCCTTGTAGCGCACAGTGGCCTGGGGCTGCAGTCCGCTCACGCCGTCCTTGGTGGACAGCTCGTACTGCTCGTAGTTGGCATTGTCGCGCGTGAGCCAGATCGCCAGGCCCGCCAGCATGGCGGCGACCACGATGACGAAGATGCCGGCTGCGAGTGCGTGGGATTTGTTTTCCATCAGGCGTCCTTGGAAGTCTGCGTTGTCGGGGCCGCGGCCGGCTGCCCGGGCACGCCTGCCAAGGGGGCCATGGCACGCTGGCCGCGTTCCCCCATGAAGAAATGCTCGATGAAGGGGTGCTTGAAGCGCGCCACCTCGGTGGGCGGCCCGGTGACGATGACCTTCTTGTCGGCCAGCACGGCCACCCGGGTGGACAGGGCGAACAGGGTATCGAGGTCGTGCGTGACCATGACCACCGTGAGGCCCAGTGCCGCATGCAGCTCGCGCAGCAGCGCACAGAACTCGTCGGCGCTGTTCGGGTCGAGCCCGGCGGTGGGTTCGTCGAGCAGCAGCAGCGGCGGGTCCATGATGAGTGCGCGCGCCAAGGCCACGCGCTTGACCATGCCGCCCGACAGGTCGGCCGGCATGCGGCTGGCATGCTCGGGCTTGAGGCCCACCATCTGCAGCTTGACCAGCGCCGCGTCGCGCACCAGTTCGTCGGGCAACGTGCCCTGCTCGCGCAGCGCGAAGGCCACGTTGTCGAGCACATTGAAGGCCGAGAACAGCGCGCCATGCTGGAACAGCATGCCCACACGGCTGGCCGCACCCGCGCGCCCCATCTCGGAAGCCGGCCGGCCGAGCACGGTGACCGTGCCGCGCGCGGGCCGGGCCAGGCCCAGGATCTGGCGCAGCAGCACCGTCTTGCCCGTGCCCGAGCCCCCCACCAGCGACAGCATCTCGCCACGCTGCACGGTGAACTCCAGGTCCTGGTGCACGGCGAAGGCCTCGCTTCCCTTGCCGAACACACTCCACAGGCCCTTGACCTCGACCACGGGCGGCGTGCCCGGGGGCACGGCCAGCGCCTGGGGCCGGTTGGCTGGGGACACGGCGGGGGCGGAGACTGTCGAGGCCATGGCGTCAGATCCCGATGCTCTTGAAGGCGATGGCGAACAGCGCGTCCACGATGATGACCATGGTGATGGAGGTGACCACCGAGGCCGTCGTGCCCTCGCCCAGGCTCTGGGTGTTGGGCTTGACGCGCAGGCCCCAGTGGCAGCCGATGAGCGCGATGCAGGCGCCGAAGACCACCGACTTGGTCATGGCCAGGGTGAGGTTGCCCACCTTCACGGCGGCCGGCAGGGCCTGCACGAAGTAGGCGGGCGAGATGTCCATGGCGATGTCGGCCGCGAGCATGCCGCCGGCCAGCGCCGCCAGCGTGGTCCAGACGCTGATCAGCGGCATGGCCAGCGCCAGCGCCAGCGTGCGCGGCATCACCAGCCGAAAGCCGTGCGGGATGCCCATGACGCGCATGGCATCGAGCTCCTCGGTCACGCGCATCACGCCGATCTGCGCGGTGATGGACGAACCCGAGCGCCCCGCCACCAAAATGGCCGCGAGCATGGGCCCGAGTTCGCGGATCAGCGAGATCCCGAGGATGTTGACGATGAAGGACTCGGCACCGAACTGGCGCAACTGCAGCGACATCAGGTAGGCCAGCACCACCCCGATCAGAAAGCCCACCAGCGCCGTGATGGGCAACGCCGTGGCCCCCATGCGGTACAGGTGGCCCGACACATCGCGCCAGGGACCGCGCTGGGGCGCGCGCGCCAGGCGCAGCAGGTCCAGCACCAGCTGGCCCACCATCTGCAGCATGTGGCGTGCATGGTCCACGCCATGCAGCACCAAAAGCCCCAGGTGGTCGACCTCCTGGGCCAGGCTCCAGGGCTCGGGCGGCAGCGGCTCGGCCACGGTGAACTCGGCCACACGCTCCAGGATGTCGCGCTGGATCTCGGTCACCGCCAGGCGCGTTGGCCAGGCACGGCCCCAATGGTTCCACAGCAATTGCGCGCCCACGTGGTCCAGCCATTGCAGCTCGCGCAGGTCCCAGCCCAGCCCGGCAGTGCCAGGCTGCGCCTGCAGCTGGGCGGACAAAGCCCTCCATTGCCTGCGCGTGCCCAGCTCGGCAGCCCCCCAGCGGCCATGCAGCAGCAACCCCGGTCCTTCGGGGGTGTCAGTGCGGGCAATGCGCGGGGCTGGGTCGGTCATGGAACGGGCGGCGCAAGCCACCAGCAAGGGGGTAGGGGAAGCATGGTAGCGGAGCCGATGGCCCGCAGGTAGGACAAGCCCCCGCATGCAAGCACGACACGGGCCCGAATGCTTGCAATTATTATCAAATTGCTTGCAATCGCAACCGCTGCAAGCCATGCGAGCTACAAACTTGCTAGCAAGCCGCGTTTACCCCCTCGACACCGCGGGCACGGTCCGCACAATGGCGCCGACCCCTCCGATCAACCTGCGCCAAGCCCTTGCCACACCGTATTTCCCATGAGCGACACCACGTTTGACCACATCATCATCGGCGGCGGCACAGCGGGTGCCCTGCTGTGCAACCGCCTGAGCGCCGACGGCCGCAAGCGCGTGCTGCTCATCGAGGCGGGCCGCAAAGATGATTACCACTGGATACACATTCCCGTGGGCTACCTGTATTGCATTGGCAACCCGCGCACCGACTGGCTCTACAACACCGAGCCCGATGCAGGCCTGAACGGCCGCACCCTGCGCTACCCGCGCGGCAAGACGCTGGGCGGCTGCAGCAGCATCAACGGCATGATCTACATGCGCGGCCAGGCGCGCGACTACGACCAGTGGGCCGAACTCACCGGCGATACCAGCTGGCGCTGGGACAACGCCCTGCCCTACTTTCGCCGCCATGAGGACCACTGGCGCCTGGACCAGCCCGGTGGCGTGAACGAGAACTTCAAGCGCCTGCATGGCAACAAGTCCACTGGCAGCACCGGTGAGTGGCGCGTGGAAAGGCAGCGCCTGCGCTGGGATGTACTCGATGCCTTTGCCAAAGCTGCGCAGCAGGCCGGCATCCCGGCCACCGACGACTTCAATGGCGGCAGCAACGAGGGCGTGGGCTATTTCGAGGTCAACCAGAAGAGCGGCTGGCGCTGGAACACGGCCAAGGCCTTCCTGCGCCCCACCTGCTATGGCCGGCCCAACTTCGAGATGTGGACCAACGCCCATGCCACCAAGCTGATCGTCGAAACCCAGCCCGACGGCACGCGCCGCTGCACCGGCGTGCAGGTGTGGGATGGGCACGAGATGGTGACCGCCCACGCCACCGGCGAGGTCATCCTGAGCGCGGGCGCGATCAACTCGCCCCAGTTGCTGCAGCTGTCGGGCATCGGCCCTGCCGCATTGCTCCAGCAGCACGGCATCGGCGTGGTGCAGGACCTGCCCGGCGTGGGCGCCAACCTGCAGGACCATCTGCAGATCCGCGCGGTGTTCAAGGTCAACGGGGTGCCCACGCTCAACACCATGGCCAGCTCGCTCTGGGGCAAGGCGAAGATCGGCATGGAATACGCGATGAAGCGCAGCGGCCCGATGAGCATGGCGCCATCCCAGCTCGGCGCCTTCACGCGCAGCGATCCGAACCAGCCCTGGCCCAACATCGAATACCACGTGCAGCCGCTGTCGCTCGACGCCTTCGGCGAGCCCCTGCACAGCTTTCCGGCCTTCACCGCCAGCGTCTGCAACCTCAACCCCACGAGCCGCGGCACGGTGCAGATCAAGAATACGGACTTCAAAGCCGCACCGGCCATCGCGCCCAACTACCTGAGCACCCCCGAAGACCGCCAGGTGGCGGCCGACAGCCTGCGCGTCACGCGCCGCATCGTCGCCCAGCCGGCGCTGGCCGCCTACCAGCCCGAGGAATGGAAGCCCGGCGTGCAATTCGAGAGCGACGAAGACCTGGCGCGCCTGGCCGGGGACATCGCCACCACCATCTTCCACCCCGTGGGCACGACGCGCATGGGCCGTGCCGACGACCCGATGGCCGTGCTCGACCCGCAACTGCGCGTGCGCGGCATCGCCGGGCTGCGCGTGGTGGATGCGGGCGCCATGCCCACCATCACCAGCGGCAACACCAACTCACCCACGCTGATGCTGGCCGAGAAGGCGGCCGAATGGATCCTGGCGGCGCAGAGAGCGTGAGCCGTCAGCGTATGCCGCCCACGTAGCGGGGTACCTCGACGACCGGAGCAGGCACCAGGCGCTGGCGCATCGCCTGGCTGGCGGCATCCAGCAAGGGGCGGCGCTGCGGGGCGGGCGCTGGCTCGTGCACGGCGCGGTCGAGCCGGTCGGCCCATTCCGCCAGCTCGGGCACTCCGTCCTCCAGCGCATGCTGGCGTGCGAAGCGCACGACCTCCATCGCGTATTCGGCGTTGACCGCCATCCACTCGGTGTCGGTCACACGGCCGGTCTTGCGGCGCAGCAGCACGTGCAGGTGCGCTGCGATGGCGAGTTTGTCGCTGTCCTGCATGGTGGCTTGCTCCTCATTGGCCAAGTCGTTCCCGGTGCTGTGCAATATCCAGGCCCGTCTGCTCGCTCTGCTCGTCCACGCGCAGGCCGAGCACCAGGTTGGTGATCCACAGCAGCAGCGCCGTGCCCACCAGGCTGAACAGCATCACGGCGCCCACGCCGATGGCCTGGGTCCACAGACTGCCCGCCACGCCGCCCACACTGCGGCTGGCCAGCACGCCCGTGAGCAGCGAGCCCACGATGCCGCCGATGCCGTGCACACCGAAGACATCGAGCGAGTCATCGGCGCGCAGCAGGCGCTTGAGCCCCGTCGCCCCCCAGTAGCAGGCCAGGCCCGCCACCAGGCCGATGACCACGGCCGAGCGCAGGGTGACGAAGCCGGCGGCCGGCGTGATGGCCACCAGCCCGGCCACCAGGCCCGAGCACAGACCCAGCAGGGACGGGCGTCCGCGCATGACGGCCTCGCCCAGCATCCAGGACAGCGCCCCCGCCGCAGCCGCCACATGGGTGACCGCCATGGCCAGGCCCGCCCGGCCATCGGCCGCTACGGCCGAGCCCGCGTTGAAGCCGAACCAGCCCACCCAGAGCATGCCCGCACCCACCATGGTCAGCGCCAGGCTGTAGGGCTCGAAGGGCTCGCGCCCATAGCCGCTGCGCCGCCCGAGGAACCAGGCGCACACCAGGCCGGCCACGCCCGCGTTCACGTGCACCACCGAGCCCCCGGCAAAGTCGAGCGCGCCCATCTGCGCCAGCCAGCCGCCCGGCTCCCAGACCCAGTGCGCAATGGGGGCATAGATGAACACGGTCCACAGGCTGACGAACAGCAGCATCGCGGAAAAGCGCATGCGCTCGACAAATGCGCCCACCAGCAGCGCCGCCGTGATGATGGCGAAGGTCAGCTGGAACATGGCATAGACCGATTCGGGGATGGCCGGCGCCACATGGCTCACCGCGAGCTTGCCGGCCGCCAGCTGGAAGTCCAGCCCCGTGAAGCCCATGCGCTCGGTGCCGCCCAGCCAGGCACTGCCCGGCGTGAAGGCCCAGGAGTAGCCGACCGCAAACCACAGCAGGCTGACCAGGGCCGCAATGGCCACCACGCTGGCCATGGTGTTGAGCACGTTCTTTCGGCGCACCATGCCGGCATAGAACAGGGCGATGCCCGGCAGCGTCATGAGCAGCACCAGCGCCGTCGAGGTCATCATCCAGGCGGTATCGGCGGCACTGATGCTTTCCTTGGCCACCAGGCCGGGGCGCACCAGGGGAGCGGGGGCAGCGGCAGCGGCCGATGCGGCGGTTTCGGGAGCGGGGGCCTGCGCCCAGGCTGTTGCGCTACACAGCCCGAGGCACAAGGCCACGACCGCGACGAACCCATGGATGACTGCCCGCATCTGGAAGCTCCCTTTTCGCAATTTGTTACAGCGCACAACGCACAAGGCATGCCAAGCAAAAAACCGCATTTGGGGCAGGCAGGGCCGGTCTCTGGCCGGTTTGCTCCCCCAAATGGGGGCGGGAAACCCCCAATGCACCAAGCGGGTGCCGCCGTTACAGTACCGTCACTCGAAAGCGCGCCCCGGTGTGCTGGACGAGGGGCCGAGGAGACATCCCTACAAGCACAACCGAACAAAGCACCCAGCGAGGTGCACCCCCTTTCCAGGCGCTGGCGATCCCAGCGCCTTTTTTATGCCCGCAGCGCAAGCCGTGCCGCTAGCAAAAGAGTAGCTGGCGAGGTGCGACAATCAAGGGATGGAATGGATTTTCATCACCCTCGCGTCGCTGCTCGCCGGTTTTGTCGATGCCATCGTGGGCGGGGGCGGTCTGGTCATGGTGCCGGCCCTGTTCGCAGCATTTCCCAGCGCCGCGCCCGCCACGCTGCTGGGCACCAACAAGGCGGCTGGCGTCTGGGGCACGGCCATGGCCACCTGGCAATACAGCCGCCGCGTGCAGATGCGCTGGAGCGCCCTGCTGCCCGCTGCGGCGGCCGGCTTTGCCGGCTCGTTCGTCGGGGCCTGGGCCGTCACCGTGGTATCGCCCGACTTCCTGCGCCGGTTGCTGCCACTGGTACTGCTGGCCGTGCTGGCCTATACGTTGGCCAAGAAAGACATGGGCCGGCACCATGCCCCCCGCTTCCACGGCAGCGCCGAAACCGTGGCCGCCTGCCTGGTCGGCCTGGCCATCGGCTTCTATGACGGCTTCTTCGGCCCGGGCACGGGCAGTTTCTTCGTCTTCCTGTTCGTGCGCTGGCTGGGCTACGACTTTCTCAACGCCTCGGCCTCGGCCAAGCTGCTCAACACGGCCACCAACGTGGCGGCCATCGCCCTGTTCGCGGCCAAGGGCCATGTCTGGTGGCACTTTGCGGTCACGCTGGCGGTGGCCAATGTGGTGGGCAGCCTGATCGGCACGCACATGGCGCTCAAGCATGGTGCGGGCTTCGTGCGGGGCATCTTCATCGTGGTGGTCGGGGCCCTGATCCTCAAGACCGGTTACGACGCTTTCCTGCGCTGAAGCGACTGAAAAGAAGCACGCACGCGCGTGTACCAGCGCGGCAGCGGGTTGGGGAGCCGCCTCTAAAACCTGTTGTGAATTGGCACACAACCGGCTTCGCGCGCCATTTCGCGGTGGCGCCGGGAAAATTGCCTTCCCTATAATCGTGAACATTTCGTGACGCCAGACCTCGCAATCCGCGATGGCAGGCGCCGCATTCCCCCTCGTCTCCGGCCTGCTTACCCGCATGCCGGATTTTTTGTACCTGAAATACCCCGTACAGGATCCATCCCATGCAATTGTTCAAGGCTGTAGCCACCGCCCTCGCGCTCTGCGCCGCCTTCTCCGCCCAGGCCCGGACCCTGGACGAGGTGAAGAAGGACGGCAAGATCCTCATCGCGACCGAAGGACAGTTCGCACCCTTCAACTTCTTCAACGGCACCACGCTGACCGGCTTCGAAGTCGAGACGGCCGAACTCGTGGCCAAGAAGATGGGCCTCACGATCCAGTGGAAGACCCTGGGCTTCGACGCCCTGCTGACCGGCCTGCGCCAGGACCGCTGGGATCTGGTGATCGCCTCGCACGGCATCACCGAAGAGCGCGCCAAGGCCGTGACCTTCACCGAGCCCCACTACTGCTCGGGCGGCATGATCATCGCGATGGACCCGGCCATCAAGAGCGCCAAGGACCTGGCCGGCAAGGTGGTGGCCGTGCAGACCGGCACCAGCTACCTGGAGAACGTGCAGAAGGTCTCGTCGATCAAGGAGATGAAGAACTTCCCCACCGACGTGGATGCCCGCAGCGCCCTGAACTCGCGCCGCGTGGACGTCTGGGTGACCGACCGCTTCGTGGCCAAGGCCGTGGCCGAGAAGAACCCCGGCGCCGGCTTCAAGCTCGGCGACATGCTGTTCATCGAGCGCATCGCCGCCGCCGTGGCCAAGGGCAACAGCTCGCTGGCCGCCGGCTGGAACAAGGCACTGGCCGAAGTGATGGCCGACGGCAGCTACGCCGCCCTGTCCAAGAAGTACTTCAACGAAGACGTCCGCTGCACGAACTGACCCCAGGTCCTGAACGGGGTTTCCCATGCTCACTGCCCTTTGGCCCGAGCGCTGGTCTCGCCAGCAGCGCAGCAACGCCACGCTCGTCTCGGCCGTCGTCCTGATGGTCCTGGCGCTGGCGCTGCTGGGCAAATTGCTCTCCTTCCTGCCCGATCCCATCGGGCCCAACGCCCAGGCCTTCTCTGACGGCGCACGCACCACGCTGTGGCTCACCCTGGTGAGCGGCAGCCTGGGCCTGGTGCTCGGCACCGGTGCCGCACTGGCGCGCACCTCGCGCTTCGTGGCCGTGCGCTGGGTGGCCAGCTTCTACATCTGGGTCATCCGCGGCACGCCGCTGCTGGTGCAGATCCTGTTCGTCTACTTTGCACTGCCGGTGCTGGTGCCGGGCCTGAACCTGCCCGACTTCGCGGCCGCCGTGCTGGCCCTGGGTCTGAACGTGGGCGCCTACAACGCCGAGGCCATCCGCGCCGGTCTGCTGGCCGTGCCGCGCGGCCAGACCGAGGCCGCCCGAGCGCTGGGCCTGGGCCGCCTGCATGTCTTCGTGGACGTGGTGTTCCCGCAGGCCTTCAAGATCTCGCTGCCGCCGCTCGTGAGCAACTTCGTCGCCCTGCTCAAGGATTCGTCGCTGGCCTATGCCATCGGCGTGGTGGAGCTGACCAACGTGGGCAACCGCATTCAGTCGGCCACCTTCCAACCCATTGCCACCCTGTCCACCGTGGCCATCACCTACCTGCTGCTGACCACCCTGGTGACCCAGATCTCGAATGCCGTGGAGTACCGCTTCGACGTGGAAGGGCGCAACCAATGAGCCGGCCCGCACCGTTCATCGTCGTCAAGCAGGTCTGCAAGTCCTTTGGCAGCCACCAGGTGCTGCGCGATGTCTCCACCGTGTTCAACACGGGTGAAGTCACCGTCATCATCGGCGCCTCGGGCTCGGGCAAGAGCACGCTGCTGCGCGCCATCAACCGCCTGGAGCCGCACGACAGCGGCACCATCACCATCGGCGGTGAGCCGGTGGGCGACGACCAGCACACGCTGCAAAAGCAGCGCAGCGAGGTCGGCATGGTGTTCCAGCAGTTCAACCTGTTCGGCCACATGAGTGTGCTGGACAACGTGACGCTGGCGCCGCGCCGCATCCGCCGCACGCCGCGCGCGCAGGCCAACGAGCAGGCCATGGCCCTGCTGCGCCGCGTGGGCATGCAGGACCACGCGCACAAGTACCCCTGGCAGCTCTCGGGCGGCCAGCAGCAGCGCGTGGCCATCGCGCGCGCCCTGGCCATGCAGCCCAAGGTGATGCTGTTCGACGAGCCCACGTCGGCCCTGGACCCGGAAATGGTGCAGGAAGTGCTGGACGTGATGCGCGAGCTGGCCCGCGGCGGCATGACCATGATCGTCGTGACGCACGAGATGGGCTTCGCGCGCGAGGTGTCCGACCGCGTGATGTTCTTTGACCAGGGGCGCATTGCGCACGATGCGCCACCTGCCGAGTTCTTCAGCAACCCCGCCAACGACCGCATCCGCGCCTTCATCGGCCGCATGGGTGCCTGAGATCCAGGCCCCAGTGAAACAACCACAAGCCCCTACCGGAGTGACCATGAAACTGAACCACACGTTCCTCGCCCTGATGGCCGCCGGCCTGTGCAGCCTGCCACCCGCAGCCTTCGCCCAGACCGCCAAGGATTTCGAAGAGATGCGCAACGAGCTCAAGGCCCTGCGCGCCGAACTCAACGCGCTCAAGGCCCAGCAGGCCCAGGCCCCCGCCGCTGCGCCGGCCGCCTCGGCATCGGCCTGGAATGACCGCATCGAGGCGGTCGAGCTCAAGCAGAAGGATGCCGTGGTACTGGGTGACATCCCCGGCAGCTTCCGCTTGCCCGGCAGCGAGACCTCGATCCGCGTGTACGGCTACGCCGAAGCCAACATGGTCAAGGACTTCAAGGGCACGGCCCCTGGCGACCACTTCACCAACCTGATGGAGCAGCCCCTGGGCGATGCGCGCGGCGGCAAGACCAGCCTGACGGCACAGACCTCGCGCTTTGGCTTCGAGACCTCCACGCCCACGGCCGTCGGCACCTTCAACACCAAGATCGAGGCCGACTTCTACGCCTATTGCGGCAACGAGTGCAACCGCAACCGCCTGCGCCTGCGCCATGCCTATGGCGAGTACGCCGGCTGGCTGATCGGCCAGACCTGGTCGACCTTCATGGACACGGACAACCTGCCCGAGACCGTGGACTTCAACGGCCCGCCCGGCGCCACCTTCCGCCGCCCCGCCCAGGTCCGCTACACCTACAACAACCCGAACCTGGCCAAGTTCCAGTTCGCGCTCGAAGAGCCCACCGATGGCGCCAAGGGCCTGAACTTCGTGGCCCGCGTGGACAAGGCCTTCGACTGGGGCAATGTGAACGCCCGCCTGCTGTCGCACGAACAGCGCATCGAAGGCTTCAGCAAGCGCGGCCTGGGCTTCGGTCTGGGCGCCGGCTACAAGATCACCGGCACCGCCACGCTGATGGCCCAGTACACGCGCCTGGACGGCGACGGCGACGGCGCCTACCTGATCGGCGCGAACTACCCCGTGCTCGACGGCAGCACCGTGCGCCTGGACCGCTCGCACGGCCTCGTGATCGGCCTGAGCAATGTGTTCAGCGAGAAGATGCGCGCCACCGTGTCGCTGGGCGCCGTGCGCTCGCGCCAGCGTCTGGGCGACGACTATGTGAACGCCTACGGCGGCGAAGGCAACCACAAGCTCTACCAATGGCACGCCGGCATGTACTACCTGCCGATCAAGAACGTGGAGCTGGGCAGCGAGCTGATCGGCGGCCGCCGCACCACCTTCGACGGCCAGAAGGGCGACATGCTGCGCCTGAACCTGCAGGCCCGCTACCTGTTCAACTGATCGCAGGCGTTCCGCCCCGATCGATCGGGCTGGCCGGGTTGACCGGCCAGCCTTTTTTCTTTTGCATCGCAGCCTATGCGCACAGAACGTTTCGGCCTGCTGGCCCTGCTGGTGGTGACCCTGGTGTGGGGAACCACCTTTCCTTCCATGAAGCTGCTGTCCGCCCATCTCGACGCACTGCAGATCATCTGGCTGCGCTTTGCCATCGCCCTGGCCGTGCTGGCCCCGCTGTGGTGGGGCATGCAGCGGCACGAGCGCCGCTGGGGCTGCGCCCTGGGCGTGCTGCTGTTCCTCGCGTTCTGGCTTCAGATCGAGGGGCTGGCGCGCACCAGCAGCAACCGCAATGCCTTTGTCACCGGCCTGAACGTGCTGGTGGTGCCGCTGATCGCCATGGCGCTCATGGGCCGGCGCTACGGTTGGCGCCTGTGGGCCGCCTGTGCCATGGCCTGCGCCGGCATGGCGCTGATGTTCCACGAGAACGATCCCTGGAACCTGGGCGATACGCTGACGCTGGCGAGCACAGTGTTCTACGCCCTGTACATCCTGGCGCTGGAGGAATGTGCACGCCGCACGGCGGACCAGCCACTGCGCGCCACGCGCATGGCGGCGGCGCAGGCCCTGGTGATGGCCCTGGCGTCCACGCTCTTGCTGCTGGCGCGCGGCAACGGGATGGACTGGCTGCCTCAGGCTGCCGACCGCCTGCCGACCGATGCCTGGCTGGCCCTGGTCTACCTGGGCCTGCTGGCCAGCGTGGTGGTGGTCACGCTGCAGGCCTGGGGCCAGCAGCGCGTGGATGCCATGCGCAGCGCCATCGTTTTCGGGCTGGAGCCGGTGTTCGCCGCCCTCACGGCCTGGGCCCTGCTGGGCGAGCGGCTCGGCTGGGCAGGCTTGAGCGGTGCCGCCATGATCGTGGCCGCCCTGGTGTTCAGCCAGCTGGCGCCGCCGGCCCAGGTCGCCAAAGCCTGAAGTGAAGCACCCCCTGAGTCGCTTCGCGCCTTCCCCCTCTCTCGACCCGCTGCGCGGGTCGGGAGGGAGACGCCCCCAGCGCGGCGGGGCGGCCCTTGCGCGGGGGCACTGGCCTTGGCCGCGCCAGTTTCACCCGTCGCGGGTGGCGCACAGCGCAGTGAATAGCTGATACGACTCACGGCGCTGGCGGGCTGACGGGCACATCGGCCGCCAGGCGCGGCTTGCCGATGGGCGCCGCCGCCTGGCCCTTGCGCACGGCGGCCAGGTCTTCCTCGTTCGGGTACTCGCCCTGCAGCCAGTAGTCGAACACGCGGCGCGCGATGGGGCCGGCCGCAGCCGCGCCGAATCCGGCGTTCTCCACGATGACGGCCAGTGCGATCTTGGGGTCTTCGGCCGGTGCAAAGGCCGCGAACAGCGAGTGGTCGCGCTGGTGTTCCTCCAGCGCCTTGGCGTTGTAGCGCACGTTCTGCCCCAGGCTGATGGCCTGGGCCGTGCCGGTCTTGCCGGCCGACGAGTAGGCCGCGCCAGCGAAGATGCGCGTGCCCGTACCGCCCTTGTTCACCGCCACCAGCGCGTTGCGCACGATCTCCACGTTCTTGGGCGAGAAGCCGAGGTTCTCGCCCGGCGGCTGAACCACGGGTGTCACCGTGCCCGTGACCGTGTCGCGCACCGCCTTGATGAGGTGCGGTGCGTAGCGCGTGCCGCCGTTGGCCAAGGTGGCCTCGGCCTGCGCCAGTTGCAGCATGGTGAAGTTGTTGTAGCCCTGGCCGATGCCCAGGGACACCGTTTCGCCCGGGTGCCAGCGCTTCATCTCGGGGCGCTTGTAGGCATTGCGCTTCCAGGTCGTGCTGGGCAGCACGCCGCGCACCTCGCCATTGAGGTCGATGCCCGTGACCTGGCCCAGGCCCAGCGGCTTCATGAAGTCGTGGATGGCGTCCACCCCCATTTCGACGGCCAGCGAATAGAAATAGGTGTTGCTCGAGAACTGGATGGCGCGGTGCATGTCCACCCCGCCCAGACCGCCTTCGTGGCTGCGGAAGGTGTGGCCGCCGAAGGTGTAGAAGCCCGGGTCGCTGACCACCAGGCTGGGGGAGCGCTTGTTCAGCTGCAGCGCCGCCAGCGCCATGAAGGGCTTGTAGGTCGAGCCCGGCGGGTAGGTGCCGCGCAGCGCGCGGTTGAGCAGCGGCTTGTCGATGGATTCGTTGAGCGTCTGCCAGCTTTCGCTGTCGACGCCTTCGACGAACAGGTTGGGGTCGAAGGTGGGCTTGCTCACCAGCGCCAGCACCTCGCCGTTGCGCGGGTCGATGGCCACCAGGGCACCGCGCCGGTCACCGAACATGTCCTCGATGAGCTTTTGCAGCTTGATGTCCAGCGACAGCATCACCGTATTGCCCGGCGTGGCCGGGTGGCTGGCCAGGCGCCGCACGGCATGGCCGCCGGCCGAGGTTTCCATGCGCTCCACGCCGGTCAGGCCATGCAGCATGTTCTCGAAGCTCTGCTCCACGCCCAGCTTGCCGATGTATTCGGTACCGCGGTAGTTGGCCTCGTCCTCCGAGTCCTGGATGCGCGCCTTCTCGGTCTGGTTGATGCGCCCGATGTAGCCGATGGCGTGTGCCCCCACGTCGCCCAGCGGGTAGTTGCGAAACAGCCGGGCCTTGATGTCCACGCCGGGGAAGCGGTAGCGCTGCGCAGAAAAGCGCGCCACTTCCTGGTCCGTGAGGCGTGTGCGGATGGGCAGGGACTCGAAGTTGCGCGACTCCTCCAGCAGGCGCTTGAAACGCCGCCGGTCCCGTTGCTGGATATCGACCACCTTGGCGAGTTCCTCGATGGTGTCTTCCAGCCCCCCGGTGCGCGAGGGCGTGATCTCCAGCGTGTAGGCCGCGTAGTTGGTGGCCAGCACCACACCGTTGCGGTCCATGATCTGGCCGCGGTTGGGCACGATGGGCACCACGGCCGTGCGGTTGCTTTCGGCCTGCGCGGCCAGGTCGTCGTGGCGCACCACCTGCAGGTACACCAGGCGCGAAACCAGCAGGCCAAAGGCGAGGAACACCACCAATGCGATGGTGTAGACGCGGGCGCGGAACCGGAAGGAGTCCGCTTCGGCGTTGCGCAGCTCGGTCATAGCGGGCGATTCTGGTCGCGATCGGGCGGGCGCCGCTGGGGCGCCAGCAGCACCCAGCTGGCCAGGGGCCAGAGCAGCGCTTCCAGCACCGGCGCGGCGAAGACCCACAGGCCCGGGAAGATACCGCCCGAGGCCACGCGCACCAGCAGCTCGATGGAATGCGCAATGAGGAACAACGGCAGCACCTGCAGCGCCTGCGAGGGCACGCTGAACCACAGCAGGCGCCTGTGGATGGCGATGGAGCCGAAGGCCAGCACCGCATAGGACAGCGCATGCTGGCCGAGCAGCGCGGACTGCTGCACATCCATGCACAGGCCGAGCGCAAAGGCCGTGCCCATGCCGATGCGCAGCGGCTGGTGCACGCTCCAGAACACGATCAGCAGCATCAGCAGGTCGGGCGTCCAGACCACGCGCCCCAGGGGCAGCATGTTGAGGGCCAGGCCCACCGCCAGGCTGGCGGCGATGAAGACGGGGTTGACGGGCAGCAGCAGCGGCTGGCCGCGCGGCATGATCATTTGTGGCGCCCCTTCCTGCTGGAACTGGGCACAGGGGCCGGCTCGGGCCGCTCCGGGATATGCCCCGACAGCGGCTTGAGCACCACCACGTGCCGGGCGCCCTGCACCTGGGCCAGCGGGGCGCAGTAGATGCGCGCAAAAGCCGAGTCGGCACGGCGCTCCACGCGCACCACCTTGGCCACGGGCAGGCCCGAGGGGTACAGGCCATCCACACCGCTGGTGGTCAGCAGGTCACCCTCGCGCACGTCGGCATTGGCAGGCATGAAGCGCAGCTCCATGCCGCCCTCGTTGCCGGCAACCGGGTCGCCATAGGCGACACCGCGTGCGCCGGTGCGGATGTTGAGCACCGGAATGGCCTGGTCGCGGTCCACGAGCAGCGTGACCTCGCTGAGCATGGGGAACACGCGCGTCACCTGGCCCAGGATGCCCGCCTCGTCCAGAACGGGGGCTCCCAGCTCCACGCCGCCCATCTGGCCCTTGTCGAGCACCACCCGGCGGGTGTAGGGGTCGGCCGTGTCATAGATGACCTCGGCCGCCTGCGACGGAGTGCTGACCCGCTCGCGCAGGGCCAGCAGCTTGCGCAGCCGGTCGTTCTCCAGCAGCAGCTGCTCGGCCTGGCTGGCACGCTCGGACATCTGCGCCATCTTGCTGCGCGCGGCATCGGCATCGCCCTGCGCGGTTTTCAGGTCCTGGAAGTAGCCGGCGCCCCGCCCGGCGAACTCCACGGGCTGCAGCATGAGCCATTGCACGGGGTAGAGCACGGTGGCCACGGCCTGGCGGAACGGGCCGGTCAGCTTGAAGCGCACGTCCGCCACCATGAGGAACAGGGCCAGCGCACTGTAGAGCGCCAGCCGCGACAGGGCCGAAGGCCCTTGCTTGAAAAAGGGGGGCGCACTGCGCTCCAGGGTTCCCAGGGGCATGGCGCTCAGCGTCGGATCCGCTGCGCGTGCGAACGCGGCGGCCAGGGGCACGGCTCAAAAAGCATCGGTGCGGTTGCGGTCATGCCATTTCAGCGCGATGGGGTGCCTGCGCGGCGGCGCGCAGGCACGGGGAACTTACTCGCTTGTAAAAATGCTGCCCTGGCGGTCCATGCGCTCCAGTGCGATGCCACAGCCACGCACCACGCAGGTCAGCGGGTCTTCGGCCACCAGCACCGGCAGGCCGGTTTCCTCGGCCAGCAGGCGATCGAGGTCGCGCAGCAGGGCCCCACCACCGGTCAGCATCATGCCGCGGTCGGCGATGTCGGCACCCAGCTCGGGCGGGGTCTGTTCCAGGGCGTTCTTGACGGCCGAGACGATCTGGTTGAGCGGGTCGGTCAGCGCCTCCAGCACTTCGTTGCTGGAGATGGTGAAGCTGCGCGGCACGCCTTCGCTGAGGTTGCGGCCCTTGACCTCCATCTCGCGCACCTCGGAGCCCGGGAAGGCCGAGCCGATGTTCTTCTTGATGGATTCGGCCGTGGGTTCGCCGATCAGCATGCCGTAGTTGCGGCGGATGTAGCTGATGATCGCCTCATCGAACTTGTCACCGCCCACGCGCACACTGCCCTTGTAGACCATGCCGCCCAGCGAGATCACGCCGACCTCGGTGGTGCCGCCGCCGATGTCCACGACCATGGAGCCGCTGGCTTCCGAGACCGGCAGGCCTGCACCGATGCCGGCGGCCATGGGTTCCTCGATCAGGTAGACGGCGGTGGCGCCGGCGGCTTCGGCCGCGTCCTTGATGGCGCGGCGCTCGACCTGGGTGGAACCACAGGGCACGCAGATGATGATGCGCGGGCTGGGGGTGAACAGCGTGCGCGGATGCACCATCTTGATGAACTGCTTGATCATCTGCTCGGTGATCACGAAGTCGGCGATCACGCCGTCCTTCATGGGGCGGATGGCTTCGATGTTGCCGGGCACCTTGCCCAGCATGGCCTTGGCTTCGTGGCCTACGGCCTGGATGACTTTCTTGCCGTGGGGGCCGCCTTCGTGGCGGATGGCAACGACGGAGGGCTCATCGAGCACAATGCCTTTGTCGCGGGCGAATATCAGGGTGTTGGCTGTGCCAAGGTCGATGGCAAGGTCGGTGGAGAAGTACCGACGGAAAGCTCCGAACATTCAAGAATCCTCTCAGGCATGGCGTGCGCATCGGCCTGCCATCGCCGGGTTTACGGGGTCAAATTTCGCTTTTTTCGCACAATGACCGGCATGAGGGAGGGTATTGCGGCAAAGCCGGGATAATACCCTATCCCCTGTGAATAACTCCCCTGGCTCCACCCCCCCATTCAGCTTTACATCTGGTTTCCCCCGAATTTTTTCCCTATGGCACTGACATCCCTGGACATCGGTCGAATCGCCAATCTGGCGCGGCTGGAATTGAGCGCAAACGAAAGTGAGCGCATGCTCACTCAACTCAATGGATTTTTCGACATCGTCGAGAAGATGCGCGCTGTGGATACCGGGGACCTCACGCCCCTGGCCCACCCCGTGGCAGCCATCCAGGAAGTCGCCTTGCGCCTGCGCGACGACGTCGCCAGTGAGCCAAACCAGCGCGAGGCCAATCAGCGCAGCGCCCCTGCAGTAGAGCAAGGTTTGTTCCTTGTGCCCAAAGTGATCGAATGAGGCCGGCATGAGCGACAACAAGAACACTGCATTGCACGACCTGACCGTCACCGCCCTGGCCGCGCGACTGCGCGAACGCCAGGTTTCCGCCGTGGAAGCGGCCCAGCACTTCCTGGCCCGCGCCAGGGACCACCAGTCGCTGGGCGCCTACGTGGCCGTCAACGAAGATGCCACCCTGGCCCAGGCCCGTGCGGCCGATGCGCGCATCGCCGCGGGCACCGCCGGCGTGCTCGAAGGCCTGCCGCTGGCGCACAAGGACATCTTCGTCACGCGCGACTTCCCCAGCACCGCGGGCTCGAAGATGCTCGCGGGCTACCAGTCGCCCTTCGACGCCACCGTGGTGCGCAAGCTGGCCGAGGCCGGCGCCGTGACCCTGGGCAAGCTCAACTGCGACGAGTTCGCCATGGGCTCGGCCAACGAGAATTCGGCCGTGGCCCCCGTGGGCACCGACGCGCCCTCCCCCGTGCGCAACCCCTGGGACACCAGCCGCATCCCCGGCGGTTCCTCGGGCGGCAGCGCCGTGGCTGTGGCCGCGCGCCTGGCCCCGGCCGTGACCGGCACCGATACCGGCGGGTCCATCCGCCAGCCAGCCTCGTTCTGCGGCATCACCGGCATCAAGCCCACCTACGGCCGGGCTTCGCGCTACGGCATGATCGCCTTTGCCTCCAGCCTGGACCAGGCCGGCCCCATGGCCCGCACGGCCGAAGACTGCGCACTGCTGCTGTCCACCATGTGCGGCCCCGACCTGGACCGCGACTCCACTTCGCTGGACGTGCCCGCCGAGGACTACAGCCGCTCGCTGAACGACTCCATCGAGGGCCTGCGCATCGGCATCCCGGCCGAGTTCTTCGGTGACGGGCTGGCACCCGACGTGCGCGCCGCGGTGGATGGCGCGCTCAAGGAGTACGAGAAGCTGGGCGCCAGGCTGGTGCCCATCAGCCTGCCGCGCACCGAACTGTCGATCCCGGTGTACTACATCATCGCGCCGGCCGAGGCCTCGTCCAACCTGAGCCGCTTCGACGGCGTGAAGTTCGGCCACCGGGCCAAGGACTACACCGACCTGGTGGACATGTACAAGAAGACCCGCGCCGAAGGCTTTGGCGACGAGGTCAAGCGCCGCATCATGATCGGCACCTACGTGCTCTCGCACGGCTACTACGACGCCTACTACCTCAAGGCGCAGAAGATCCGCCGCATGATCGCGGACGACTTCCAGCAGGCCTTTGCGCAGTGCGACGTGATCGCCGGCCCCGTGGCCCCCACCGTGGCCTGGAAACTGGGCGAGCACGGCGCCGACCCGCTGGCCGACTACCTGGCCGACATCTTCACCCTGCCCGGCTCGCTGGCCGGCCTGCCCGGCATGAGCGTGCCCGCAGGCTTCGGCGAAGGCGGCATGCCCGTGGGCCTGCAGCTGATCGGCAACTACTTCCAGGAAGCGCGCCTGCTCAATGCAGCGCACCGGCTGCAGCAGGCCACCGACTTTCACCTCCGCCAGCCCGGAGGTCTGTGACATGACGACGACCACCACCAGCAAACTGATCCGCGGCTACGAGGTCGTGATCGGCTTCGAGACCCATGCCCAGCTCGCCACCGAGAGCAAGATCTTCAGCCGAGCCGCCACGGCCTTCGGCGCCGAGCCCAACACCCAGGCCTGCGCCGTGGACCTGGCCCTGCCCGGCACGCTGCCGGTGATGAACCGCGCCGCCGTGGAATGCGCCATCAAGCTTGGCCTGGCCCTGGGCTCGCACATCGCGCCCGAGAGCATCTTCGCGCGCAAGAACTACTTCTATCCTGACCTGCCCAAGGGCTACCAGATCAGCCAGTTCGAGATCCCCGTGGTGCAGGGCGGCGAGGTGCAGTTCTTCCTCGGTGACGAGAAGAAGACCGTGCGCCTGGTGCGCGCCCACCTCGAAGAAGACGCGGGCAAGTCGCTGCACGAGGACTTCATCGGCCAGAGCGGCATCGACCTGAACCGCGCCGGCACACCGCTGCTGGAGATCGTGACCGAGCCCGACATCCGCTCCACCGAAGAGGCCGTGGCCTACGCGCGCGAGCTGCACAAGATCGTGACCTGGATCGGCATCTGCGACGGCAACATGCAGGAGGGCTCGTTCCGCTGCGACGCCAACGTCTCGGTGCGCAAGCCCGGCGCCCCGCTGGGCACGCGCCGCGAGATCAAGAACCTGAACAGCTTCAAGTTCATGCAGCAGGCCATCGACTACGAGATCCAGTGGCAGATCGACGAGATCGAGGACGGCCGCACGATCCAGCAGGCCACCGTGCTGTTCAACGACGCCACCGGCGAGACCCGAGCCATGCGCACCAAGGAAGATGCGGCCGACTACCGCTACTTCCCCGACCCGGACCTGCCGCCGCTGCAGATCCCCAGCGCCTGGGTGGACGCGCAGCGCGCCCAGATGACTGAGCTGCCGCGCACCATGGCCACGCGCTTCGTGGCCGACTACGGCCTGCCCGAGTACGACGCCACCACGCTCACCCAGAGCAAGGCCATGGCCGCCTACTTCGAGGCCGCCGCCCAGGCCAGCAAGCAGCCCAAGCTGGCCAGCAACTGGATCATGGGCGAGGTCTCGCGCCGCCTCAACGCGGGCGACCTGGCGATCGAGGCATCGCCCGTGACGGCCGCCCAGCTGGGTGCGCTGATCGGCCGCATTGCCGATGGCACGGTCTCCAACAACGCGGCCAAGCAGGTGTTCGAGGCCTTGTGGACCGGGGAGTCGACCGATGTGGATGCTGTCATCGAGGCCAAGGGTCTCAAGCAGATGAACGACACGGGCGCCCTGGAAGGCATCATCGACGAGGTGATTGCCGCCAACCCCGACAACGTGGCCCAGTTCCGCGCGGGCAAGGACAAGGCCTTCAACGCACTTGTGGGTCAGATCATGAAGGCCAGCAAGGGCAAGGCCAATCCACAACAGGTCAACGATCTGCTGCGCGCCAAGCTGGCGGGCTGACCCCGGTGCAATGGAACGGCTGGCCTTTGGGGCCGGCCGGCTTCCTGTACCAAAGTGGGATGAGGCGGCTGCAGCGCCCCGGGCCAGATCAGCGCGTGCCCGACGCGGCCGGTGTGACCGCCGCAGCAGCGCTGGCAGCCGCGCCACCCGGCACGGCCACGCCACGCTGCTCATCCCAGAGCCGGCGCAGCAGGGTCAGTTCGGTGTCGAAGCGCTGGTGCACGCGGCGCTTCTCCTCGCCCTGGCCGGCAATAAAGCGCTGCTGCTCGGCAATGCTGTCTTCGTTTTCGGCGATCTTGCGGCGCAAGGTCATCGGGGCCTTGTTCGGGTCCTTCTTGTAGAACTCCATCTCCGAATCCATGGCCTTGCGCTGCTGGCGCAGCTCGACGATGCGCTTTTCCGCCGTGGCGGCGACGTCCTCCACCATCTGGATCGCCGCCTTGCGCTCCACATCGTGGGCCGCCTTGTCGGGGTAGCGCGCCGTCAACGCGCGCTCGCGGCGGCGCTCCTCCTGGGCGCGAGCCCGTTCCTCGGCCTCCTTGCGCTGGCGCGCCTCGACCACGGCGCGCTCCTGCTCCGACAGCACCGGCCCCACCTGGCGCCGCACCATGCCCGAAGGGGCCAGCTCACGCTGCTCGCGGTCTGCGCATTCGGGAATCGGCCGGTCTGCCGTGAGCTTGCGGCCGTTGCGGTCGGTGCAGGTGTAGATGCTGCCCACCGGGCCTGTCTGCTGCGCCCATGCGGACGCCGTGACCAGGCCTGCCAGTGCCAACTCGCCAATGAGCCACGCCGTCTTGTGCAACTAGTTACCCTTCATTGACCCCGTACCGCTCGCGGTAGGCGGAAACCCGCTCGTGATGGGCGCGCATCTCCGCCCCCCCTGTTTGCGATAGGTACAGCAATAAGTCTGCCAGCTTGGCGATAGTACAAACCTTCATGCCCAGCTGCTGGCGCACATACTGCACTGCACTGTGCTCCACGTCCAGTCCATTTTCAGTCGCTTTTTCCTGGCGGTCCAGCGCAATGGCCATGGCGTGGGGGATGGCGCCTGCCGCCTGGATGAGGGCGATCGACTCGCGCGCGGCCGTGCCGGCCGACATCACGTCGTCCACGATCAGCACCCGGCCCTTGAGCGGCGCCCCCACCAGGGTGCCGCCTTCGCCATGGTCCTTGGCCTCCTTGCGGTTGTAGGCAAAGGGCACGTTGCGGCCATGGCGCGCCAGTTCCACCGCCACCGTGGCGGCCAGCGGAATGCCCTTGTAGGCGGGTCCGAACACCATGTCGAATTCGATGCCGCTGGCGATCAGGGCTTTTGCATAGAATTCGGCCAGGCGCCCCATCTTGCTGCCGTCGTCGAACAGCCCGGCATTGAAGAAATACGGGCTCATGCGGCCCGCCTTGGTCTTGAACTCCCCGAAGCGCAGCACGCCCGACTCCACGGCAAACCGTACAAAATCCTGCGCCAGCGGGTCCTGACCCGGGCCCTGCGCAACAACATCTACCATGGGAAATTCCTTGTTCAATTTGACCAGCCTCAACCTCAATGGCATCCGTTCGGCCACCACCAAGGGCGTGGAAAGCTGGATGGCTGCCACACGGCCGGATTGTATTTGCGTACAGGAAGTCAAGGCCCAGGCCGCCGATATCGCCACACGCTTCGAGCGGCTGGCCGAGATGGACGGGCATTTCCACTTCGCCCAGAAAAAGGGCTATTCGGGCGTGGGCATCTACACGCGCCACCTGCCCAGCGATGTCATCGTGGGCTACGGCTCGACCGAATTCGATGCCGAAGGCCGCTACCTCGAGCTGCGCTTTGACACCCCCAGACGCAAGCTCTCCATCATCAGCGCCTACTTCCCGAGCGGCTCCTCGGGCGAGGAGCGCCAGCTCGCCAAGTACCGTTTCCTGGCCGAATTCCACCCCCACCTCATGCAGCTCAAGGAGGAGCGCGAGTTCATTTTGTGCGGCGACGTCAACATCGCGCACCAGCAGATCGACCTCAAGAACTGGCGCAGCAACCAGAAGAACAGCGGTTTCCTGCCCGAAGAACGGGCCTGGATGACAAAGTTGTTGCACACAACTGATGAAGGCGGTGGATTGATAGACGTTTACCGTCAGTTACAACCAACCACCACCGACACGGCGTACACATGGTGGAGCAACCGCGGCCAGGCCTATGCCAACAATGTGGGCTGGCGCCTGGACTACCATCTGGCCACGCCGGCCATGGCAGCCCTCGCGCGCACCGAGACCATCTACAAGGACGTGAAGTTCTCGGACCACGCGCCGATCACCATCGGCTACGAATTCAAGATGTAGCCCTGCTCAGCCGGGAAACCGCAGCTCGAAGCGTATGGAGCCGGCAGCCGAGCAGGAGGCCCGCACCTGCCCCCCGTGCAGGTCCATGATCGCCTTCACAATCGCCAGACCCAGGCCGCTGGACTCGGCCGGGCGGGCCCGCACCGCGTCGGCCCGGTAGAAGCGGTCGAACAGGCGCTCCAGTTGCTCTTCCGGGATCGGCACCCCCTGGTTCTCCACGGCCAGGACCGACACCCCATCCTCCTGGAAGCCCGTCAGTTGGATGGCGGTGCCCGGGGTGCTGTAACGCACCGCATTGACCACCAGGTTGTGCAGGGCGCGCAGGCACAGGCCCTGGTTGACCCAGGCCGTGCCGCTGGCCTGCACCAGAAGACGCAGGCCAGCCTCGTCCGCTGGGCCTTCGAAGTAGTCGGCAATGCGCTGCAGCTCCACCGCCATGTCCAGCGGTGTGCGCTCGATCTTGAGCGTGGCATGGTCGGCCTGGGCCAGGAACAGGATGTCGTCGACGCTACGGCGCAGCCGGTTGAGCTCCTCCAGGTTGGATTCGAGCACCTGCTGGTATTCCCCGGCCGTGCGGGTGCGCGCCAGCGCCACCTGCGTCTGCCCGATCAGGGCTCCAACAGGCGTGCGGATCTCGTGCGCCAGGTCGGCCGAGAACTGCGAGAGCCGCCCATAGCCGGTGGCGATGCGGTCCAGCATGGCATTGAACACCGCCACCATCTGCTGCAGCTCCAGCGGCGCATCGTGCTCGGGCAACCGGATCGACAGATTGATCGGTTCGATCAGCGAGGCTTGCGCCGCCACGCGGTGCAGGGGCTGGAGGCCTCGGCGCAGCACCCCGTACACCAGCAGCGAGCAGGCCAGCACGGCCAGGAAGGTGCTGAACAGCACCTGGTCGCGGCTGCGCCGGATCATCTGCATCTCGCTGGCCAGGGCATGGCCCGCGAGCACCTCCACCATCCGTCCATCGTGGCCCGCGCGGGCGACCCCTGCGGCCCAGTGCATGCGGGGCGTGCCCGGGGCATCGCTGTGGCACACGTCGCCCCGTGCCAGCGGTCTGTCCAAGGCCGCCGGCACGGCACAGGCAGGCGGCGCCGCCTGGCCCGGGTTGACCTCCACCAGCGGCGCCTCGCCCGCACGGCGCAGCACGAACACATCGCCCGAACTGCCCGACAGCGCTTCCAGCAGCATGGCCTGGTCGCGCAGCTCCTGCACGCTGCGCACATCGGCCAGCAGGCGGCGCAAGCGCTCCACGCGCGTGATCAACTGCTCGTCGGCATGGGCCAGGATGGCACTGCGCGCGGCAAAGAAGTAGTTGCCACCCAGCATGCCGGTGATCGACACCGCGATCAGGCCACACAAGAGCGTCACACGCACGGCCAGCGAGCGCGGCAGCCAGGACGCGGGCATCAGTCGCCGCCCTCGGCAGGTGGCTCGCCGAAGGCGTAGCCCACATTGCGCACTGTGTGGATCAGCGGCGTGGCGAAGGGTTTGTCGACCTTGGCGCGCAAGCGCTTGATGGCCACATCGACCACATTGGTGTCGCTGTCGAAATTCATGTTCCAGACCTCGGAGGCGATCAGCGTGCGCGACAGGGCCTCGCCCTGGCGCTTCACGAGCAGGTGCAGCAGCAAAAACTCCTTGTTCGTGAGCGCGATCTCGGCGCCCTCGCGCGTCACCCGGCGGCGCAGCACATCCAGGTGCAGGCCCGCCACCTCGTACACGTCGGCCTCGCGCGCCGGCCCGCGCCGCAGCAGTGTGCGGATGCGCAGCACCAACTCGGTGAAGGAGAAGGGTTTCACCAGGTAGTCGTCGGCGCCCAGTTCGAGCCCGCGGATGCGGTCGCTCAGCTGGTCGCGTGCCGTGAGGAACAGCACGCGTACATCGCCCTTCTCGCGCAGCGCCGGCATGATCTGCCAGCCATCGATGCCGGGCAGGCTGACGTCCAGCACCACCAGGTCATAGGCCTCGCCCAGGGCCATGCGCAGGCCGTCGGTGCCGGTGCGGGCCAGGTCCACGCCGTAACCGCCTTCGCGCAGGCCCTTCTTCAGGTAGTCCCCCGTCTTGGGATCGTCCTCGATGACCAGGATCTTCATGCTGCCGATTCTCGGGCAAAGGCGTGCTGCTGGCGGTGCATGACAGCTTTGTCATGCACTTGTCACCCCCGTCCGGCGCACGCGATCCTAGACTTTTGCCATCGCCCGCAACCACCCACGACGAGGTCTTCTTCCCATGCCCAACCCCCTCTCCACCCTCGGCATCGCCCACACCGCCATCAGCCTGGTGCCGCTGTGCGCGGCCATCTACAGCTTTGCGCGCTACGGCGCCATCGAGCCGGGTACCCGCGCCGGCCGCGTGTACCTGGTCGGCTTGGTGCTCTCGGTGCTCACGGCCTTCGGTCTGTCGAGCACGGGTGGCTTCAATGCCGGGCATGCGCTGGGCATCCTGGCCCTGCTGGCGGTATCCGGCGCCTGGCTGGCACCGAAACTGTCGTTCCTCGGGCGGGCCAGCGCCTACCTGGCCACGCTGGGCTGGTCGTTCAGCGTGTTTCTGCTGCTGGTGCCGGGCATCAACGAGACGCTGACGCGCCTGCCGCCCGCGCAGCCGCTGGCCGCGGGGCCGGACTCACCGCTGGTGCGCGGTGCACTGCTGGCCTGGCTGGGGGTCTTTGCCCTCGGCTATGCCGCCCAAGTGTTCATGCTGCGCGCACGCCGGCGCGCCGCAGCCGGGGCACGCCGCTGAACGGCCGAAACGCTCAGCGCCGGCCGCGCGTGCGGCTGTGCACGATCAGCGCCCCCAGCACGATGCCGGCCGCCAGGCTGGTGTGGCCGCTGTAGCTCACGAGGCCCATGCTCCAGCCCTGGGCCTGCACGATGATGGCCAGCGCCAGACACAGCGCCCCCCAGCCCAGCAGGCGCCACAGCCAGGTGGCACGCGGGGCCAGCGGCTGGCCGAAGAGGTCGTCCTGCTGGCGCTCGGTGCCCAGCGCCAGCGCCGCGAAGGCGACGAGGCAGACCAGGAAGGTGGCGGCGTGGGCCATCAGACACCCTCCTTCGCCATGGCGGCACCGGCTGGCACCACGGGGGTTGCGGGCGCGCGCGCCGCCCGGCGCTTGGGGCCCTGGTGGCGCGCCGTGCGCACCGCCAGCCACCCATGCAGGCCGGCCAGCACCCAGAGCATGAGCTCGAAGCCCACGAACACCCAGTCACCCTGCGCCAGGCTGCGCCACAGGGGGCGGTCGGTGGTCAGCGCACTGACCACGGGCAGCAGGGCCAGGGCCGCGGCACCGATCCAGAACTGCTCGATCCACGCGCGGCGCGAGGGGCGCAGCATGGCATGCGCCAAGGTCAGCGCCCAGACGATGAAGAACACATGCACTTCCCAGGCGGTGCGTTCGGCCATGCCTTGCGGCAGCAGGCGGTTGCCCCAGAGGAAGCCCGCCATGGCGATGGACAGGCCGGCGATGCTGGCGATGTTGAGCTTTTCCACCAGCCGGAAGCCGAAATGCGGCCGCGCCGGGTCACCGAGCTTCTGGCGGCGCTTGACGGTCCACATCACCAGGCCTGTGCCCACCATGGCCGTGCCGGCCAGGCTCACGATGAAGTACAGCCAGCGCATGTGCAGGTCGGAAAAGCGCCCCAGGTGCAGCGAATACAGCACGCCGCGGGTTTCGGCCGCAGGGCCCACGCTTTCCTTGACCTCCAGCAGCTTGCCGCTCACGCCGTCGAACAGCATGTACTGCGGGCTCATGGTCACGCGGCCGGCCTCGCCGCGCGTCACGCTCACACGCGCTGCGGCATCGCCGGCATGGGTGGCCGTGACGCGGCCCACGTTGCCCACGCCCCAGCGGGCCTGGGCCTGGCGCACCATGTCGTCCACCGGCGCCAGCGGCGCGGCCTGGCCCGTGGCCTTGCCGGGCTGGATGAAGGTGTTGAGCTGGGCCGTGAGCTCCTGGCGCTGCGCCGGCGTCTTGTACGCCGCCTGCTCGCCGAACGGCATGTACAGCGCCATCAGCGTGATCAGGCCGGTGTAGGTGATCATGAAGTGAAAGGGCAGCCCGAACACCGAGAGCGCATTGTGCGCATCGAGCCACGAGCGCTGGCCCTTGCCCCAGCGGAAGGTGAAGAAGTCGGTGAAGATCTTCTTGTGCGTGATGACCCCGCTGACGATGGCCACCAGCATGAACATGGCGCAAAAGCCCGCCAGCCAGCGGCCCCACAGCACGGGCATGTAGTGGAACTGGAAGTGGAAGCGGTAGAAGAATTCACCCCCTACCGTCTCGCGCGAAGCCACCTTGTCCCCGGTCAGCGGATCGAAATTGGCGCTGCCGAAACTGCGGCCGTTCGGGCCCGGGGCCTGGCCGCGCGGCAGGCGCCAGAAGCTGTCCATGGTGGTGTAGCGCTCGTCGGGCAGGCGCATGCTCCACTGCGGCGCGTTCGGCGCCAGCTCCTGCAGCTTGCCGGCGATGCGCTGGGCGGCCTCGGCCGCATCGGGCACCACGGAGCGGTGCGGCATCTCGGGCCGCATCCACTGCGAGATCTCGTCCTTGAAATAGCTCACGGTACCCGTGAGGAACATCGCATACAGGAACCAGCCGCACAGCAGGCCGGCCCAGGTGTGCAGGTCCGACATGGTCTGGCGGATGCCCGGTGCCTTGGGTTCGTCCACCGGGGATGTTGTGTCCTTGTTCGTCATTGGGAGGCTCCTGCAGAGGACGACCATACGCTCCATGCGGCCAGCAGCAGCGGCACGGCCGCCACCAGCAACCCGCCCCAGGCGCGCCAGGCGCTGCGCACGGCAAACACCCAGACCACCGCGCCGGTGTAGATTGCGAAGCTGGCCAGCATGCCCGTGATCACGGCCTGCGACCGCGTCATGGGCAGGGCCAGCACCGCCACGCTGAACAGCGCGGCCAACACATAGCCGCCACCGATGGCGGCGACGGTGCGCGACAGCACCGGCCCGGCACGCCAGATACCGCGCAACAGATTCGTCACCATGTCCGCTGCTCCTGCATCACCCGCGGCCTCAGAAGTCGACCGCAGCCGACAGCATCAGCGTGCGCGGAGCGCCCACGGTCACGTAGTTGCTGATGACCCAGTAGTTCTTGTCCGCCACGTTTTCCAGGTTGGCGCGCAGCACCAGGGACTTGCCGGCCACCTTGGTGGCGTAGCGGGCGCCCAGGTCCAGGCGCGTCCAAGAATCCACGCGCAGGCGGTTGGTCGCGTCGGCGTACATGCTGGAGGTGTGGATCACGCGGCCGTTCACGCTCAGGTTCTGCACGGGCGTGTCCCAGTCCAGGCCCAGGTTGAAGGTGCGGTCGGGCACGCCTGCGGCATCGTTGCCCTGGTTCACACCACCCGCGGTGCGCGTGAGCTTGGCATTGTTGAACGAGGCGCTGGCCATGGCGCGCAGGCCGCGCTGCACTTCACCGTAGGCCGTCAGCTCCAGGCCGCGGTTGCGCTGCTCGCCGCCGAAGCTGTAGCGGTTGGTCACCGGGTCGGTCATCGCGCTCGGGCGCTTGATCTGGTAGATGGCGGCCTGGGTGGTCAACTGGCCCCAGTCGATCTTCACGCCGATTTCGTTCTGCTTGGACTTCTGCGGTGCGAAGGTCTCGCCCGCATTGGCCGTGCCGGGGCCGGCCGTGCCGCCGCGCGTGAGGCCGGCGGTGTAGTTGGTGTAGACCGAGATGTTCTTCGTCGGCTTGATCACCAGGCCTGCCAGCGGTGTCACGGCGCTGGCTTTGTAATAGCTGGTGGAAGCGCCCGTGTTCACGTTGAATGCGCTTTGCTCGATAGTCTGGTCACGCACGCCCAGGGTCAACAGGTAGCGGCCGCTGTCGAACGACAGGGTGTCGGCCAGCGCCACGCTGTGCTGCTTGAGTTCGGTGCTCTTGCTGGGGTTGCCGCGCGGGAAGTTGATGGTCGGCAGCGGCGACGGGTTGTAGATGTTGGAAGGCGCGTAGGTGCTGGTCAGCTGGTAGAAGTAGCCGATTTCCTGGTCCAGGTAGTTCGTGGACAGGGCCACCGTGTGGCCGACGCCGCCGGTCTGGAACTTGGTGCGCAGGCCTGCGTCCATCGACGAGGTCTTGTTGTACGCGTCGTAGTAGCCATTGGCCACCGTGAAGTTGCCCAGCGAATCCACACGCAGCCCAGCGGTCGGGAAGTTCTGCTCGTTGGTGTTGTGGGTGTAACCCACGCCGCCGTAGACCACGGTACTGTCGTTCAGGTCGTACTCCACACGCGACATCAAGGTGCGCATGTCGTCCGTGAGGTTGGCACCGGGGTAGATGCTGGTGCGGTTGTCCGGTGCAGCGGGCATCTGCGTGATGCCGGCGCGGAAGGCCGTCTGCGGGCGGAACTGACGGGTCTCGCCTTCGGTGGCATAGGCGTCCAGCGACCAGCGCAGGCGCCCGCCCGCGTAGTCCAGGCCCAGGGCGGCCAGGTCGGCACGCTGGCGGCCACCGTCCACATTGCCTTCGCCGTTGCGCACCAGCGCATTGGCGCGCACGCCCCATTGGTTGTCTTCACCGAAGCGGCGGCCCACATCCACGTGGGCGCCGAACTGGGCCTTGCCCATGTAGGTGGTGGTCAGGCGGGTGATCGGCGTGTCGGCCGCGCGCTTGGTCACCAGGTTGATGCTGCCGCCCACGCTGCCGCTCGGGCCCACGCCATTGGTCAGGGCGCCAGGGCCCTTGAGCACTTCCACGCGCTCGATCAGTTCCAGCGGCATGCGGGTCGAGGGGCTCAGGCCGAACAGGCCGTTCACGCTCACATCGGTGTTGGACACCGTGAGGCCACGCACCTGGAAGTCGTCGCCATAGCCGCCGCGCGCCTGCAGCGTGCGCACCGAGGCGTCGTTCATCACCACATCGGCCACCGTCAGGGCCTGCTGGTTCTGGATCAGCTCGTTGGTGTAGTTGGTGGTGCTGAAGGGCACGTTCATCTGGTCGGTCTTGCCCAGCATGCCCAGGTCGCCACCGCGCGCGAACTGGCCGCCGTGGTAGGTCTTCTGCAGGCCGCCAATGGCTTCGGCCTGCTCGCGCACCTTCACCTCGTCCAGCGTGGCGCCACTCTGTGCGGCCGCGCCCACGGCGGCCACGGCCAGGCCCGCGCCCAGGCATTGGCGCACCAGCAGGGCCAGGGGGTGGGGGGTGAAACGCGGGGACTCGCGCAGCGAACGGGAGGTCATGGATTGCATGGCAGGGCCGGAATGTGAAAAAAAGACGAGCGAAAGCCCGGCCGGGGCCGGGTCGATGGCATGGCGGGAAGTCGTACAACCTGCGGCGGCGCGGAGCCCCTCAAGCCGATTCCTGGAAACAAATCAAAACGACAACTATTCTCATTTTAATTTAGCACTTCCCGAACGGGGAGGCTTGGCTCTGTAAAGCCCGTCTGCCGTCTATTCACGCAGTACCGGGAAAACCCGAATCCACTGCAAGGCGTTGTCCGGCGCTACCAAATTCAGAGCAAACTGGTTATCAACCCGTTGCATCTTCGCAACGCAACAGGGCATTCCAGGCCGTGGAACAGCCCGATCCAGCCCCTTGCCACCGTGCCACAGGGCCCCGTGGTGGCGCGCCATGCCGCCAGAGGTCGGAGGACTGCCTGCAGCCACTCCCACCCGCCGCCATGTCCCCGTCGGCACTGCGGTCACCCAGCCTCGTCATACTCGCCGGCAACGGATGATGACCCTGAACAAAGCCTGATGGAGGACCACACCATGCTGCTGCAGCACCAAGCACCCCGACAACGCCCTTTCCTGCCGCTGCTGGCCGCCGCCTGCCTGGTGGCCGCCGGCATGGCCATCGCCCCTGCGGCCGCGCAGGCAGGCACTGCCAGCGTCACGTTCACCAAGCCCGAAAAGTACACCGATGCCAGCTACGCCCACCCCGTGGCCAACGAATCCGACCGCGCCCAGGTGCTGCGCGACGTGGAGCAGCACCTGCAGCGCCTGGCCACACGGGGTCTGGCAGCCAGCGACACCCTGCAGGTCGAGGTGCTGGACATCGACCTGGCGGGCCACTTCCCGCCCCTGGGTGCGGGCGGCTCCGAGGTGCGCGTGGTCACCGACATCACGGGGCCGCGCATCAAGCTGCGCTACAGTCTGGTGCGCGACGGCAGCGCCACGGTGTCCGGCGGCGAGGAGGTGCTCAGTGACCTGAATTTCATGGTGCCGAGCAACCGCTATTCGAGCGGAGACCGGCTGCGCTATGAGAAGGCCTTGCTGGACCGGTGGTTCGAGAAGCGCTTCGGCTCCAAGTAGGCGCGGTTGTCCCGGATTGAGCGGGCCGGGTTTCCCCGATGTCTAATGGCGACCCAGAAGACCTGTCGCCCCACCCATGCTCCACTACCTCACCGTCCCCGTCACCGCCTTCCAGCAGAACAGCTCCATCCTCTGGTGCGACGCCACGCACAAAGCCACCATCGTCGACCCCGGTGGCGACCTCGATGTGCTGCTGGCCGAGGTCGAGCGCCTGGGCCTCACGCTCGACCAGATCTGGCTGACCCACGCCCACATCGACCATGCGGGTGGCACGGGCGAGCTGGCCGAACGGCTGTCGCTGCCCATCGTGGGGCCGCACCCCGGGGACCAGTTCTGGATCGACGCGCTGCCGCAGCAAAGCGCGATGTTCGGTTTTCCGCCCGCGCAGCATTTCACGCCCACGCGCTGGCTGGCCGATGGCGACACGGTGCAGATCGGCAACGAGACGCTGCATGTGCGCCACTGCCCGGGGCACACGCCTGGCCATGTGGTGTTCCATGCGCCACAGATCGACCGGGCCTTCGTGGGCGATGTACTTTTTGCCGGCAGCATCGGGCGCACGGATTTCCCGATGGGCAACCACCAGGACCTGATCGACAGCATCACCGGGCGCCTGTGGCCCATGGGGGACCAGACGGTGTTCATTCCTGGGCATGGCCCGGAAAGCACCTTCGGCCGCGAGCGCAAGAGCAACCCCTACGTCGGCGGCACCTGATACCGCTACTCGGCGGCCTTGTTGCCCAGCAGCGCAGTGAGCCCCGTCGCCAGGGTGCCGCGCCAGTGCAGGTAGTCGTGCCCGGCCGCGTACTCGCGGTGCTGCACGGCATAGCCCTTGGCGCGCAGCACGTCGCGCAGGTGGCGCGTGGATTCGAGGATGCTGATCTGGCCGCTGCGGTTGGCCTCGAACAGCCCGGCCTCCAGGTAGAAGCGCACGGGCCGCACGGGGGCCTGCACGTAGTCGCGTGTGAGCGATGAGGGCTCCTGCCCCGGCGCGCCCCACCAGAACGAGCCGGACTGGCTGTACACGTTGCCGAACCACTCGGGGTGCTGCAGCCCCAGGTAGGCCGCCGCCAGCCCGCCGTAGCTGGCACCCGCGACCACGGTGCGCGCGGGCGCGGCGGCCACGCCCTGGCTGCGGGCCCAGGGCATGAGCTCGGTGGCCAGGAAGCGGGCGAACGCCGGGTTGGGCGGCAGCTCGTCGCCGCGCGCCTGGCGGCTGGGGTTGCTGATGAGGATGGCGGCCATGGGCGGCAGCTCGCCGGCCGCGATCAGGTTGTCGAGGATGGTGGGCGTGGGCACCTCTTTCTGGTAGGTGTCGCCGTCGAACAGCACCAGCAGGGCATTGCCGCTGGCACCCGGTTGCCAGCCCGCAGGGCGGTACAGCGCGACATCGCGCGTATTGCCCAGGGCCTGGCTGGTGATGCGGTGCGCCTGGACCGTGCCCTTGGGCACGCCGGGCCGCTCGGCCACCCAGGCCTGGGGCGGTGCGTCGGGCAGCTCGAACACCGATTCGCCCGCGAAGATGTCGATGAGCCGGTCCGGAAAACTGCGCGCATTGAACGGGTCACGCTGGGCCGTGGCCAGGATGGCGCGGCGGCGCACCATGGGCGAGGCGTTGAGCTCGGGCACATCGGGCGCGATCTTGTAGCCCAGGCGCGTGCCCGCAGGCACGCGGTAGCTGCGGTACCAGACGTCCGATGTGCCCAGGCGCGTAAGCTGCTCATGGTTGCCCGAGGGCGCGCCGAACAGCCAGGCATTGCGCTGCGCGCCGCGCCATACGAAGGTGACGCGCACCGTGCCGTCCTTGGCGGGCTCGGCATCGGCCTCCACCAGGGGCGTGCCGCGCTGCTGCACCTCCGCCCAGAAGGCCTCGGTGCTGCCGCCTGCGGCCAGGGACTGCTGCAGCGCACGGATGCGCGGGCTGTCGATCCCCTCGGGCGGCGGCACCTGCTCGGCACGCGTGACGACCTCGGTCACGCGCAGGCCGTAGCTGCCGGCCACGGGCGCGCGCACCTCCAAGGCATAGGGCGGGTTGGGCCCGGCGACGAAGACGAACTCCTGCAGCTCACCCACGCCCGTGGCCAGCACGCGCTCGCGCTTGCCCTCGGCATTGGTGAGCACCAGGCGCATGCTCGTGCCCGTGAGGCTGCCGCGCACCATGTCACCGGGCTGGGCCGCGATGGCATGGGCGCGCGTGGTCATGGCGGCGAGCGATCCCTGCACCTGCCCGCCCGCGCCGAGCGGCGCATTGGCCGGCGTCTGCGCGCCGGCGGGAGCGACTACCAGCAGCGCGCCCACCAGGACACACGCCGCTGCTGCACCACCATGAACACCCCACGAAAACCGCCCCATGCAAACACTCCTTGGTTAGAAATCGAACGCTGCCGACAGGCGCACGCTGCGCGGTGCGCCCACATTCACGCGGCCTGCGCCCCAGATGCTGTCGTAGTAGGCCTTGTTGGCCAGGTTGGTGACCGTGGCGCGCAGTACCACAGGCTGGGCGCCGATGCGCAACGCATAGCGCGCGCCCACATCGACCGTGGTCCAGCCGGGCAGCTTGACGCTGTTGTCGCCCGTGAGCCACTGGCCACCCGTGTGGTTCACCCGGCCCGAGACCGCCAGGCCTTGCACGCCCGGGATGGCCCAGTCGGCGCCCAGGTTCAGCGTGAGCTTGGGCACGCCGAACTGGGCCAGGCCCTGATTCACGCCCCGGATGGTCTTGGTCTGCTTGGCTTCGGTGTAGGCTGCGCCGCCCAGCAAGCTGAGGCCCCGGGCCACCTGGCCGAAGATGTTCCACTCCACGCCGCGGTTGCGCTGTTCACCATCGAGCAGTTGGCGGTTGTTGGCCTCGATCAGCGCAGGCTTGCTGATCTGGAACAGGCTCACGGTCTGCGTGATGTCGCCCATGGCCCACTTCACGCCCACTTCCATCTGCTTCGTCTTGTAGGGCTTGAAGGTCTCGCCCTCGTTGGCGTAGGGTGCCTTCACCGTGGTGCCGGCGCTCAGGCCTTCCACGTAGTTGCCGTACAGCGAGATGGCCTCGCCCCAGGGCTTGGCAACCACGCCGACCAGCGGGGTCACGGCAGTCTCCTTGTATTTGGCGAGCTTCTGGTTTACCTGCTGGGCGCGCAGGCCCAGGGTGAGCTGCAGCCTGTCTTCGGCGAACGACAAGGTGTCCACCGCGCTCAGGCCGGTGAGCACGTCGTCGTTGTATTTGGTGAAGGTGGATGCGGCCGCCCCCGCCGGCATGGTGATGGGCGTGGGGTTGAAGATGTTGCTGGTGATGTTGGCCGTGCCGTTGCCCCGGCTGCCGCCCTCGTAGTCGAGCACATTGGCCGCCAGCGTGAGCTTGTGCGCCACGGCGCCGGTGTTGAACTGGCCGCGCAGGCCCAGCTCGGCCGTGGTGGTTTCGTACTCGCCCCAGGAGTTGTAGGCCGTGCCCGTGGCATTGCCGGTGGCGGCGTTGGCCATGGTCCACACGGGGCGGGTGCCGAAGATGAAGCCGTCGTACGAATGCTTTGTGTGGCCGGCCGAGGCAAAGGCCGTCCAGCCGGCGTTGAGCTGCGCCTGGCCGCGCACGATCAGGCCCTGGGTCTCGGTGTTGCTGAACACGCCCTCGCCGTAGAAGAAGTTGGTGGAGCCATCGGGTGCGCGCGGCACCGTGGTCCAGCCGGTGATGATGGGCTGCATGGTCACGCCCTTGCGCACCTTGTTGGCCAGCGAATAGGCATCGGCCTCCACGCTCCAGCCGGGGCCCTGGTAGTCCAGCGCCAGGTGGCCGATCTCGCGCTTCTTGGTCTGGTGGTCGAGCCAGGTCTCGCCGCCCGAGAGCACACCGTTGACGCGCACGCCCAGGCGCTGCTCGGGGCCGAAGCGGCGCGCCACGTCGGCATGCACGCCCACATTGGATTGGTCGGACCAGGTGGTGGTCACACGCGTCAGCGGGTCCTTGCCGGCGCGCTTGGGCACCAGGTTGATGGCACCGCCTACGTCGCCCGCGGGCGGCAGGCCCATCATCATGGCACCGGGCCCTTTGAGCACTTCCACGCGCTCGAACATCTCCGTGGGCGTGTTCTGCTCGGGCGCCAGGCCGTACACGCCGTTGATCGCCAGGGAGTTGGCCGACACGCCGAAGCCGCGGATGATGAAGTTCTCCACCACATGGCCTTCGTTGGTCGTCATGCGCACGGAGGGGTCGTTCTTGAGCACGGCGCCGATGGTCTGGGCCTGCTGGTCGGCAATGCCTTCGGCCGTGTACGAGGTGGTGTTGAAGGGCGTGTCCATCACGCCCACATTGCCCAGGATGCCGAGGCGCGCGCCCTTGGCGACCTGGCCGCCGGGCGCTGCGGCCGGCAGGCTGTCGGGGGTTTCAGGGGCAGCGTTCACGGTCACCTCCTTGAGCGAGGGCGCCGTCGTGGTCTGCTGGGCCATGGCGGCGCCGGTGCCCGCGAGCAGGGTCCACGCACAGGCCTGGGCGATCTGGCGCAGGGCGAAGGGTTGGGCTTGGAAAGTGCCCCGGGTCGGGCGGCGTGTGCTGTGCATGGTGGTCCTGGAAAGAAGCATGGAAGACGAAGGCCAGGCCCCACCGGAGGCCGAGAAAATCGGAATGATTGTGATTCACCCCATGGGTCGCACCAACGCCCTGTGCGGGCTGCGGCAGTGGAATCCGGCGGGCAACCTGGTTGCAAGTTGTGCCAACGATGATTCCACGCGGCCTCCGCGGCCGTGTTTGCGCGGGCAACAAAGATCTTTGCCGCAGCCGCGCCTCAAACCCTCCCACGCGCCAGTTTCGGGGGCATGCCGAAGCGCTTGCGGTAGGCCGTGGCGAAGTTGGCCGCGCTGTTGTAGCCCGCCACCAGGGCCGCCTGCGCCACCGAGAAGCCATCGCGCTCCAGCGCCTGGCGCGCGCGCTGCAGGCGCGATTCGCGCACGAAGTCGAACACCGTCGTGCCGTACACCGCCTTGAAGTGGCGCTGCAGCGTATTGGCATTGGTACCGGCCTGGCGCGCCAACGCGTCCAGCGACAGGTCCATCGCGCTCTCGGTCTGCAAAAAGGCGTGCAGGTCGCGCATGCGCCGGTGCTCGTGCGGCAGCAGGCGCAGGGCCGATGGCACAGGCGCCGGGGCTGGCACGGGCGCCGGCGCTGGGCCGTGGGCCTGCTGGTCCAGGCTGGAGAGGGCTTCGCCCACGAGTTCGAGCGCGCGGCTTTCCAGGTACAGGTGCAGCAGCAGCGGGCTCAGATCGGGCGCGCGGGTGATCTGCTCGGCCAGCGCGGTGATGCGCGCCGAAGGCTGCCAGTGGTGCATGGCCAGGTGCTGGCGGCGAAAGCCGTCGATGGCGTCCGATGCCGACGGCCCGGCCACCTGCTCCAGCCACTCGGCCCCCAGCCCCACGCTCACGCGCCGGGCATAGGAGCCCCCGCGCGCTCGGCGCTCGAAGCGCTCGGGCTGCGCGACCGACACCAGCAGCGCGCGCGGCAGACCTGGCCCCGGGGCGCGCGTGCGCGACAGGGCTGTGCCGGCACTGCTCGACAGCGCCACCCGGCGCGGGCCATAGCTCACGTCGACCGAGCCTTCGAGCAGCACCACGATGCGCAGGCCAGCATCCATGTCGCCGCTGGCGCGGAAGTCCTGCGCATCGGCCACGTCGTCGGCGTGCAGGTGCAGGCCCGGGCGCAGCACATGCAGGCGCTTCAGGTGGCGCTGCAGCGAGGCCTGCATGCCTGCGGACGCAGGCGCCTCGGAGCTGACATGCAAGGGGCTGACGACGGACATGGTGCAGGGGATGAAGGGGGGCGAACGCCGGGGCCGCTGGCGCAAAGGTTTTTCTCTGCATGGCAAACACAGCGGGCCCGCGGGCATGGGATGCTAGCAAGCTGTCACAATAAATGCAAATGATTCTCAATAGTGAAATTTCACTGCGAGACTTTTCCGCAACGTTTGCACGGACTGACTGCCGACCATGCCCCTCTTCTTCCTGCGCGCCGCCGCGCTGTTCGCCTTCTCTGGCCTCTTCTCGCTGCTGGTGCTGTGGTGCCCGCCCCTGCATGCCCAGCCCGCACCGGGCGCCACCCAGACCGTGACCGACCTGGCGGGCCGCAGCGTCAAGCTGCCCGCCAAGGTGGAGCGCATCCTGCTGGGCGAAGGCCGGCTGCTGCCCGCGCTGGCCGTGTTCGAGCGCGACGATCCAGCGCGGCGCCTGGTCGGCATGATGGGCGACTACGAGAGCCTCGACGAGGCCGGCTACGCGCAATGGCGCAGCCGCTTTCCGCAACTCGACAAGGTGCCGCGCGTGGGCCGCAACAGCAGTGGCAGCTTCAGCGACGAGCAGGCCATCGCGCTGCGCCCGCAGGTCGCCATCCTGGGCCTGGCGGGCGGCCATGGCCCGAGCAAGAACGACCGCGAAACCCTGGCCCGGCTGGAGGCGGCCGGCGTGGCCGTGGTGTTCATCGACTTCCGCCACGACCCGCTCAAGAACACGGCGCGCAGCATGGAATTGCTGGGCACGGTGCTGGGCAAGCGCAAGGAGGCCGACGCGTTCGTCGCCTTCTGGCGCGCCCAGCTCGAGCGCGTGGAGTCGCGCCTGCGCAGCGCGCCGGCCAGCATGCGCCACCCCACGGTGTTCCTGGAGAACCGGGTGGGCCTCTCCGACGAGTGCTGCGCCACCATGGTCGGCCTGGTGGGCCTGCTGATGGACGCGGGCGGCGCGAACAATGTGGCGCGCGGCCTGATCCCCGGCGAGCACGGCACGCTCAACCCCGAGTTCCTGATCGCCACCCAGCCGCAGCTGTACATCGGCACGGGCATCGGCAGCATGGCCACGGTACAGAAGTCGCCGCTGCGCATCGTGCTCGGTGCCGACGCCACGCCCGAGGCCGCACGCGCCTCGCTGGTACGCGCCACACAGCGCCGCGGCATCGCGCAGCTGCAGGCCGTGCAGCAGCCCGGCCGCGCCCATGCCATCTGGCACCACTACTACAACTCGCCCTTCAACGTGGTGGCGGTGCAGGTTTTCGCCAAGTGGCAGCACCCCGAGCTGTTCGCCGACCTGGACCCGCGCGAGACGCTGCAGACCCTGTTCCAGCGCTTCCAGCCCATTCCGCTGACCGGCGTGTACTGGACCAGCCTCTGATGCGCGCCGATCCCCTGCACGGCAGCACCCGCCGCGCGCTGCTGGCCTCGGGCGCCGGCCTGTGGCTGGCCGGCTGCACCACCGCTGCACCGCAGCCCGGCCAGCTGCTGCAGGCGCCCTCTGTGCAATTGCCCGGCACACACCAGATGGACCTGCGCGACCCTGTGAGCGGCCACACCTGGCGCATCTGGGTGCAGCGCCCTGCCGGCCCCGCGCCGGCCACGAGGCACCCGGTGCTGTACCTGCTGGATGGCAATGCCTCCTTCGCGCTGGCCGCGCAGCTGGTGCGCAATGGCGCGGGCCGCCCCGGCGAACTGCGCAGCGATGCCGCCATCGTGGTCGGCATCGGCCACCCGGGTGACGCGACCATCCACCCCGCCGAGCGCCAGCGCGACTACACGCCGCCACCGCCCGGCGGCGCGGCCACGGCCCAGGCGGGCGGGGCCGAGGTGCTGCTCGACTTCATCGCGCGCGAGCTGCAGCCGCGCGTGGCCGCCGCCCTGCCGGTGGACCCGCAGCGCCAGACGCTCAGCGGACACTCCTTCGGCGGCCTGCTGGTGCTGCATGCACTGTTCACCCGGCCCGCGCAGTTCACACGCTATGCGGCGACGAGCCCCTCGGTGTGGTGGAACAACGGCCAGGTGATGGGCACGGCCGAGCGCTTTGTGCAGGCCTACACCGGCGCGCCGCGCCCTTTTCGCGCACAGCTGCAATTGCGCATCGGCAGCCTGGAGACGGCGGAAGCCGCCGCCACGCCGGCCCGCGCTGCCGTGCAGCGTGAGCGCCGCATGCTGGAGCGCACGCAGGCGCTGGCCGCACAGCTCGCTGCGCTGCAGTGGCCCGAGCTGGCCGTGCAGATGGAGGTGCTGGCCGGCGAGGACCATGGCAGTGTGATGGCGCCCGCGCTGATCGATGCGCTGGCCCTTGCCCAACAGCCGCGCTGAGCCCCTTTTTTCCTGTGTTCACTCCCGTGCCTTCCCCTATGTCCTCTTCCCCAGCCGAACCGCTGGCCCAGCGCTATCGGCATTTCATGCGCCTGCGATTGGTGCTGCTGGCCGCGCTGGCAGCGGTGCTGTGCACGAGCGTGGTGGCCGACATCGCCATCGGCCCTTCGACCTTCGCCTTTGCCGATGTGCTGCGCGGCCTGTTCGCTCCGGACAGCCTGCCGCAGGCCCAGCAGGTCATCCTGTGGCAGGTGCGCCTGCCCTATGCCGTGATGGCGGTGCTGGTGGGCGCCAGCCTGGGCCTGGCGGGTGCAGAAATGCAGACGGCCCTGAACAACCCGCTGGCCAGCCCGTTCACGCTGGGCGTGTCGGCCGCGGCGGCCGTGGGCGCATCGGCCGCCGTGGTCAGCGGCTTCACGCTGCTGGCCTGGGGCGAGAACCTGGCCGTGCCGCTGTGCGCGTTTGCCGGCGCGGCCTGCGCCACGGCGCTGATCCAGCTGCTGGCCTGGCGCCGGGGTGCGACGGTGGACACGGTGGTGCTATTCGGCATCGCCCTGCTGTTCAGCTTCGAGGCGCTGCTGTGGCTGCTGCAGTTCATCGCCGACAGCAATGCGCTGCAGCAGATCGTTTTCTGGACCATGGGCAGCCTGGGGCGCTCCACCTGGACCAAGATCGCCTTCGTGGGCGCGGTGCTGGGCATGTGCATGCTCTGGTCGGGGCGCCAGGCCTGGGCGCTCACGGCGCTGCGCGCGGGCGAGGACCAGGCGCGCAGCTTCGGCATCGCGGTGGAGCGGCTGCGCCTGGTGACCTTGCTGCGCGTGAGCCTGCTGGCCGCCACGGCCCTGTCCTTCACGGGCACCATCGGCTTCGTCGGCCTGGTGGGGCCGCACATCGCGCGCATGCTGCTGGGCGAAGACCACCGCTACTACCTGCCGGGCAGCGCGCTGGCGGGGGCGCTGATGCTCTCGCTCGCCTCCATCCTGAGCAAGTCCCTGATCCCTGGCGTGGTGCTGCCCATCGGCATCATCACGGCCCTGGTCGGCGTGCCCCTGTTCATGGCGCTGGTGCTGCGCCAGCGGAGGCTGGGATGAGCACGGGCTTGGTACTGGACCAGCTGTCCGCCGGGTATCCCGGGCGGCCCGTGCTGTCGGGCGTGTCCGTGGACGGAATCCCGCCCGGCACCCTGGTGGCCGTGGTGGGCCCCAACGCCGTGGGCAAGTCCACCCTGCTCAAGGCCATTGCCGGCCTGCGCCCGGCGCAGGGGCGCGTGCTGCTGGAGGGCACCGACCTGGCCACCCTTCCGCCGCGCGAGCGCCTGCGCCGCGTGGGCTACCTGCCCCAGGCCCTGCCGCAAAGCACCTCGCTCGTGGCCTACGAGACCTGGCACAGCGCCCTGCGCGCCAGCCGCAGCGAATGGAGCGCCGCGCGGCGCGAAGCGGCCATCGAATCGGTGGTGGCCGCGCTGGGCCTGCAGGCATTGGCGCTGCGCCGGCTCGACGAGCTCTCGGGCGGGCAGCGGCAGATGGTGGGCCTGGCCCAGGTCATCGTGCGCGAGCCGCGCCTCTTGCTGCTGGACGAACCGACGAGCGCGCTCGACCTGCGCTGGCAGCTGCAGGTGCTGCAGGCCGTGCGCGCACTGGTGCAGCAGCAGGGCACCGTGGGCGTGGTGGCGGTGCACGACCTGAACCTGGCGCTGCGCTTTTGCCAGCAGGTGCTGGTGCTGGGCGGCGGTGGCGTGCTGGCTGCGGGCGACCCTGCCCAGGTGCTCACCCCTGCGCTGCTGCAACGCGCCTACGGCGTGCAAGCCCGCGTCGAACGCTGCTCGCTTGGCAACCTGCTGGTGCTGGCCGATACCGCCCTGCCCCTCGATCACCCGCTTTCCCACACAACGACGACCACGACCCCATGATGCGACGCCAGGGCCATGTGCCCACGCCCGAAGCCAGCCGCTACCTGCAACGCCTGTGCTACCACTTCACGCGCAAGATCAGCGTCACCTACGACGCGCACCAGGGCCAGGCCCATTTCCCCTGGGGCCTGTGCGTGCTGCGGGCCGACGATGCGGCCCTGCACTTCGATTGCAGCGCCGAGGACGATGCCAGCCTGGCACGCGTGCAGTTCGCCATCGACTCGCATGTGGAACTGTTCTCGCGCAAGAGCCCCGTGGCCGTGGACTGGCAGCCGGTGCAAACCCTCTGACTGCACAATAGGCGGGCATTGACCCGCTTGATCGGGCGATGCCCGGGGCGGCAGCTTTCTAGGATGTGACATTTTGTTAACAATCCCGGATGCCGAAGGAATGCACCGGGCCCTGTCCCGCCATGGCATCCCCCGCTAGCACCACCTCCACTGCCCATCCACCCCGCCCTTTTGCCGTTCCACAGCGCGGCTCCAGCGTGGCGGGCAAGGCCTACTGGGCCATGGCGCAGCGGGTAGCGCTCACGGCCGCCGCCATCGATTGCGGCTACATCGTGCTGTTTCTCTGGCTCGGTTCCCCGCCGCTGGCCTGGGTCAACCTGGCCAGCATCGCGATGTACCTCGGGGCCTACCAGCT
Source organism: Acidovorax sp. FW305-C-20-28 (assembly GCF_058783375.1). Taxonomy (NCBI): domain Bacteria; kingdom Pseudomonadati; phylum Pseudomonadota; class Betaproteobacteria; order Burkholderiales; family Comamonadaceae; genus Acidovorax; species Acidovorax sp. FW305-C-20-28. The sequence goes on from NZ_JBYSYM010000016.1 coordinate 71,888, forward strand.
CATCCAGCGGCGGCGCAACACTGCCGGCATCCTGCTGATCTGGCTCGAAGTGATCGTCCACTCGGCCCTGGGCTCGCTGCTGGTGGGCTGGGACAGCGGTTTCCACTACTACCTGTGGCTGTTCATCCCGGCCATCGTGATCGCCAACTCGGGCCGCTATGCGGCGCCCATGGTGCTGGCCCTGCTCGCCTATTACCTGGGCCTGCGCTTCGCCTGCGACCACTGGGGTGCCCTGGCGCCGCTGCCCGGCAAGGGGCAGCAGATCGTGAACACCCTCCACACCTGCCTGGTGTTCGGCATGTTCGCGGCCCTGGCCGCGTTCTACCGCCGCACCATCCTGATCGCCGAGAACCGGCTGCTCAAGCAGGCCACGCTCGACGGGCTCACGGGCCTGAACAACCGCGCGCACTTCCACACCCTGGCAGGACACACGCTGACGCGCATCCAGCGCACGGGCGAGCCCGTGGCCCTGGTGCTGTGCGACATCGACCACTTCAAGCAGGTCAACGACCGCCATGGCCATGCCATGGGCGACCGGGTGCTGGTGGCGGTGGCCGGCGTGCTCGCGCGCAAGCTGCGCGAGAGCGATGTGATCGCGCGCTGGGGCGGCGAAGAGTTTCTGGCGCTGATGCCCGCAAGCTCCCTGGAATCGGCGCTCGAAGTGGCCGAGCGCATCCGCGTGGCGGTGGAGCAGGTCGAGATCAGCGACCAGGGCACGCCGGTGCCGCTCACCATGTCCTTCGGGGTCACGCGGGTGGCGGGCAGCGACGACCTGCAGGCCGCCATCGTGCGGGCCGACAAGGCGCTCTACCAGAGCAAGAACAGCGGCCGCAACCGCGCTACTGCAGGCTGACAGCGGCGGCTGTGGGTCTAGCCGCGCTTGCGCGCGGCTTCGTAGAGCTTTTGCACCTTGGGCACGTTGAGCTGCAGCTGCTCGATGCGCGCCGGGCCCGAGGGGTGGGTGGACAGAAAGGCCAGGCCGCCCTGCTTGTTGCCCGTGGCATTGCCCATCTTCTTCCACAAGCTGACCGAAGCCTCAGGGTCGTAGCCGCCGCGCGCGGCCAGTTCCAGGCCCACGAGGTCGGCATCGCTCTCGTCCGATCGGCTGAACTGCAGCGTGAGCAGCTGCCCGCCCAGGCTGGCGGCGGCATTGCCCAGGTCGCCCAGGCCCAGCAGTTGCGAGCCCAGGCGCAGGCCGATGTTGGTGGCCTGGGTCTTGGCCAGGCGCTCGCGCGCATGCTCACGCAGTGCGTGCGCCATTTCGTGGCCCATGATCATCGCCGCCTCGTCGTCGGTGAGCTTGAGCTGGTCGAGGATGCCGGTGTAGAAGGCGATCTTGCCGCCCGGCATGCAAAAGGCGTTGATCTGCTTGCTGCCGATCAGGTTGACCTCCCAGCGCCACTGGCCGACGCGGTCATTCCACGGTGCTGCAAAGGGGATCAGGCGCTGCGCGATGGCGCGCAGGCGCTGCAGCTGGGGGTGGCCGTCCGGGGCCAGCGCGCGCTGCGAGCGCGCCTGCTCCATCATCTGCTGGTACTGCTGAGCGGCCGAGCGCTCCAGCGTCTCGGCCGGGATCAGCTTGCGCAGGGTGGAGGAGGTGCCCACGTCCACCTGGGCCAGGGCAGGCGCCACCGCACCCGCGCCAGCGGCCAGGAGGAAGGCACGCCGCGCGGACCAGAGGGACGAAGGCGCGGCAACGGGAGCGGGGCAGAGCATGCACATGCAGGAATAATAGACAAAAACCCAGGCACCCATGTCAGACACCTCCCCCACCACCGGCATTCCCTCGGCGCCCCGCCCTTCCTGGCTGCAGACACTGCGCATCTACCTGGAGCCTGCGAGCCTGCGCATGCTCACGCTGGGCTTCTCGGCCGGGCTGCCGCTGCTGCTGGTGCTGGGCACGCTCTCGTTTCGGCTGCGCGAGGCGGGCATCGACCGCAGCACCATCGGCTACCTGAGCTGGGTCGGCCTGGCCTACGGCTTCAAGTGGGTCTGGGCACCGCTGGTCGACCGCATGCCCCTGCCCCTGCTCACGCGCTGGCTCGGCCGGCGGCGCAGCTGGCTGCTGCTGTCGCAGCTGGTGGTGGTGGCCGGGCTGGTGGGCATGGCCATGGCGGACCCGCGCGAGATGCTGGGCCCCATCGTCTGGTGCGCGCTGGCCGTGGCCTTCGGTTCTGCCACGCAGGACATTGCGCTCGATGCCTTCCGCATCGAGTCGGCCGATGCGCGCTACCAGGCGGCGCTGGCCGCCTCTTACCAGACAGGCTACCGCCTGGCCATGATCTGGGCCGGTGCCGGTGTGCTGTGGATCGCCGCACGCGCCGAGGTGGCGCCCGCCGTTGGGCAGGCCGTGGCGGGCTACCAGAACGGCGCCTGGCAGGCGGCCTACCTGGCCATGGCCGCATCGATGGTGGTGGGCATCGTCACCGTGCTGTTCTCGCGCGAGCCGGCGCAGCTGGTGCTGCCACCTGCCAGGAACGCCGCCGAGTGGATCAAGGGCGCGGTGATCGATCCGTTTGCCGACTTCCTGGGGCGCTACGGCTGGCACGCCGCGCTGATCCTGGCGCTGATCGCCGTGTACCGCATCAGCGACGTGGTCATGGGCATCATGGCCAACCCCTTCTACGTGGACATGGGTTACACCAAGGACGAGGTGGCCGCCGTGACCAAGATCTACGGCGTGGTGATGACCCTGGTGGGGGCCTTCGTGGGCGGTGTGCTGTCGATGCGCTTCGGCGTGATGCGCATCCTGATGCTAGGCGCGCTGCTCAGCGCCGGCAGCAACCTGCTGTTCGCCTGGCTGGCCGGCCACGGGCACGATGTGACGGCGCTGATCGCCGTGGTCTCGGCCGACAACCTGGCCAGTGGCATCGCCTCGGCGGCTTTCATCGCCTACCTGTCGAGCCTGACCAATGTGAGCTACTCGGCCACGCAGTACGCGCTGTTCAGCTCGCTGATGCTGCTGCTGCCCAAGTTCCTTGCGGGGTTTTCGGGCCGCTATGTCGATCTGTTCGGCTACGCCCACTTCTTCACGGCCACGGCGCTGCTGGGCCTGCCCGTGCTGGCCCTGGTGTGGCTGGCCTCGCGCGTGCAGGCGCCAGCCAATGAACAACGGTAGGCGCTGATCGCTATGGATTGCATAGCAACACGGGCCACGGCGCCCGCCCCAGGTTTACGGAAGCTTTACAGAGGCTACAACACGGCGTGACGCCTGTGGGCGAGCATAGGGTGTACCCAATACACTGAACCCATGAGCTCCCAACTGCTGATGATCGAAGACGACGCCCGCCTCGCCGAGATGGTGGGCGAGTACCTGGGCCAGTCCGGCCTGGTGGTGACGCACCGCGCCGACGGCAAGAGCGGCCTGGCCGAGCTGCAGGGGCCCGATGCCGCCGCCCTGCCCGACCTGGTGATCCTGGACCTGATGCTGCCCGACATGGACGGCCTGGAGGTCTGCCGCCGCATCCGCTCGCTGCAGGGCCCGGCAGCCCAGGTGCCGGTGCTCATGCTCACGGCCAAGGGCGACCCCATGGACCGCATCATCGGCCTGGAACTCGGTGCCGATGACTACCTGCCCAAGCCCTTCGAGCCGCGCGAGCTGCTCGCGCGCATCCGCGCCATCCTGCGCCGGCGCACCGATGGCACGGCGCCCGCCGCGCAGGCCCTGCGTTTCGGCACGCTGGAGATCGACCGCGACGCGCGCACCGTCACCGTGGGCGGGCAGCCGGCCGACCTGACCTCCTACCAGTTCGACCTGCTGGTGGCGCTGGCCGAGCGCGCGGGCCGTGTGCTCACGCGCGACCAGATCATGGAGGCCGTGCGCGGCCGCGAGCTGGAGGCCTTCGACCGCTCCATCGACGTGCACATGGGCCGCATCCGCGCGGCCATCGAGGCCGATGCCAAGAACCCGCGCCGCATCCTCACCGTGCGCGGCGTGGGCTATGTGTTCGCCAAGCAGCAGGACTGACGCGCTGTGAGCCTGTCCAACCCCTTCGCCCGGCGCCTGTACCTGCGCATCTGGCTCGCCGTGGTCGGCGGCATCGCCGTGCTCACGCTGGTCGTGGGCTGGGCCTGGCGCATCGCCGAGGAACAGAAGGCGAGCAACAACCAGCCCTTTGTGCCCCCCTCGCGCGAGATGGTGCTGCGCGACGCCAAGGGCGATGTGGTCTTTCGCGGGCCCGCCACGCGGCAGCCGTCGGAGCCCGGCGAGAACGTGGAATTCCACATCGAATCCGACACCGGCCAGGCCTTCGTGCTGCAGATGGCGCCGCGCCAGAACCGCGGTGGTGGCCGCCCGGGCAACGGGGATGCCGCGTTCTGGACCCGCCCGCCCTTCGGCTTTCTCTGGCTGCTGGGCATCGTGGGCCTGGCCGTGGCCGTGGGCGTGTACCCCATCATCCGGCGCCTGACCCTGCGGCTGGAGGCGCTGCAGCGCAGCGTCAAGCATTTCGGCGAAGGCGACCTGTCGGTGCGCGTGCCCGAGCAGGGCCAGGACGAAGTCGCCGACCTGGCGCGCCAGTTCAATGCCGCCGCCGCGCGTGTGGAGAGCCTGGTCAAGTCGCACAAGTCGCTGCTGGCCAATGCCTCGCACGAGCTGCGCTCGCCGCTCACGCGCATCCGCATGGGCATGGAACTCATGGGCGGGCAACAGCCCTCACCAGCCTTCCGCGCCGAGATCCTGCGCAACATCGCGGAGCTCGACCAACTGGTCGACGAGATCCTGCTGGCCAGCCGCCTGGATGCGCGCGAGGCCGATGTGGGCACGGTGGAACTGGTGGACCTGGTGGGCCTGGCGGCCGAGGAGTGCGCGCGTGTGGATGCCGACCTGGACGTAGGTGCCAGCCCCGATGGCGTGGACGTGCAGGGCATCTCCAAGCTGCTGCGCCGCGCCATCCGCAACCTGCTGGAGAACGCCCGGCGCTACAGCACGGGCGAGATCAGCGTGGCCGTGCTGCGCCGCCAGGGCCATGCCGAGGTGCGCGTGAGCGACCAGGGGCCGGGCGTGCCGGCGAGCCAGCGCGAGCGCATCTTCGAGCCCTTCTACCGCCTGCCCGGCGCCAGCGAACGTGCGGGCGGCGTGGGCCTGGGCCTGGCCCTGGTGCGTTCCATTGCGGGGCGGCACAACGGCGTGGTGTTCTGCGAGGACCGGCCCGATGGCGCGGGCGGCGCGTGCTTTGTGCTCCGCTTGCCAGTCACTTCCGCCAGCGCCACGCCATGAAGGCATAGAGCCCCGCGCCCAGCACCAGCACCGAGCCCGCCACCCCCAGCGCCCAGTCGAAGCCCTGCGCCCGCGAACCGGCCTGGGCCAGCAGTGCAGCCGCCATGGGTGGCCCGGCGATCTGGCCGATGCCGTACAGGGCGGTCAGCAAACCCGTGAATCCCGCGGCGGACTGGGGCCACTGGTGGCGCGCCTCCTGCAAGGCGAAGAAGGTGATGGCGGTGAAGGGCAGGCCGAGCAGCAGGCTGCCCAGCGCAAAGCCTGCCGGGCTGGGCCAGAGCACGCCCAGGGCAATGCCCGATGCCTGCAGCAGGTAGGCCCCGGCCAGCAGCCAGCGGCGGTCGCGGTGGGGCGCAATGCGCGTCGAGAGCCATGCACCCAGTGCCACACCGGCGCCGAACACGGGCCAGAACAGGTCGGGCCAGACCGAGCCGGCCGGCAGTGCGGCGCGCGCGATCACAGGCAGAAAGGTCGCGGTGACGATGTAGCCCAGGCCCGCGAGGCCATAGGCCAGCGCATGCAGGGCCCGCAGCGCCGCCGGACGGGCCGCCGGCAGGGCCTGGGCAGCGCTCGCACCCGCCACAGCACCGGGCGCCTCGCGGCCACGCAGCACCGGCCAGATCCCGGCGCACAGCAGCGCCGCCAGTGCGGCAAAGGTGGCCCAGCCGGCCGCAGCGCTCCAGCCCGCGGCGACCATGGCGCCCGTAGGCAGGCCCGTGGCCACGATGCCCAGGCCCGGTCCGCAGAAGATCAGGCCGGCGAGCTGGGGCTGCCCGAGGCGCGTGAGCTGCCCCATGCACCAGTTGGCCGTGCCCAGGAACACCAGCGCGCTGGCCACCCCGGCCACAAAGCGCAGCAGCGGCCACGATGCCGGCCACGGGCAGGCGAGCAGGCCCGTGAGCAGCACCGTGGCCACCAAGCCGCCACGCGACAGCGCCGCATTGCCGGGTACCGCTGCTGCGGCGCGCCGCGCCAACCATGGCAGAGCCATGTAGAGCAGCGCTCCGGCCAGGTAGCCGGCGTAGTTGGCCGTGGCCAGCCAGCTGCCCGTGGCGATGTCGACCACGCCATCGTGCAGCATCATGGGCAGCAGCGGGGTGAAGGCAAAACGGCCGATGCCCATGGCCACGGCCAGGGCGACCATGCCGGCCAGCGCGACCCGCAGGGGCGCCAGCTCAGACGCATGCACCCGGGCGGGGGAAGGGGAAGATGACACCTGGTCCATAGGGGTACCCAAAGGGTTGCCACGGCGGATGCCGCGGCGTATCATCTTAACAAGAGATTGAATTTTTGTAATTCATACTTTTTCAAGATGGTCGAATCACCCTCCCCGCTCGATCTGGCAGCCCTGGACATCTTCCGCACCGTGGCGGCTGAAGGCAGCGTCACGCGCGCGGCCGAACGGCTGGGGCGCGTGCAGTCCAATGTGACCACCCGGGTGCAGCAGCTCGAGGCGGACCTGGGCACCCCCCTGTTCCTGCGCGAAGGCAGGCGCATGGCGCTCACGCCCGAAGGGCAGGTGCTGCTGGGCTTTGCCGACCAATTGCTGGCGCTGGCCGAAGAGGCACGCCAGGCGGTGCGCCCCGGCCCGCCGGGCGGACGCTTGCGCCTGGGCTCGATGGAAAGCACGGCCGCGAGCCGCCTGCCCGTGCCCCTGGCGCGGCTGCATGGCCAATGGCCGGGGGTGGCGCTGGAACTCTCGACCGCCCCCACCCGGGAGCTCGTGGAACGGCTGCGTGCCCACGCGCTCGACGCCGTGCTGGTGGCCTGGCCCCCGGGCCAGGCGCCAGACCCGGTCTTCGAGACCCGGCCCGTGTTCACCGAAGAGCTGCTGCTGGTGCTGCCCGCAGGCCACCCGGCCGTGGCCGGGCCCGAGGAGGTGCAGCCCGGCGCGCTCGCGGTGTTCGAGCCGGGCTGCACCTACCGGCGCATCGGGCAGGACTGGTTCGCCCCGCGGCCGCAGCCCATGCAGGTGCTGGAACTGGGCTCCTACCACGCCATCCTGGCCTGCGTGGCCGCTGGGAGCTGTGCCGGCATCGTGCCGCGCTCGGTGCTGGCCATGACGCCCCACGCCACCCTGTTGAGCCACCAGCCGATCACCCGCATCGACACCCTGCTCACCTGGCGCAAGGGCTACCGCTCCAGCGCGCTGGACGCGCTGCAGCAGGCCCTGTCTGCCGACTGACCGCTTTTTCACTTCCCCCCGCTCCAGGAGTCCGCCATGTCCGACCGCAGCCTTCGCGCCACCCTCTCGCTCCGCCTGCCCATCATCCAGGGGCCGATGACCGGCTCCGACACCCCGGCTTTGGCCGCCGCCGTCTCTGCGGCGGGCGGCCTGGGCTCGCTGGGCTGCGGCATGCGCTCGCCCACGGCCATGGCCGAGGCGGCGGCCGAGGTGCGTCGGCGCACCGACCAGCCTTTCTGCATGAACCTCTTCGTGCAGGACACGCCCACACCCGACGCGGCCAGCGTGGACGCCGCCGTGGCGCGGCTGGCCCCCCTGTATGCCGAGTTCGGCCAGCAGCCGGCCGCGCCCGCGCGCTGGTGCGAGGACTTCGCGGCGCAGTTCGACGCACTGATCGCCGCGCGCCCGGCGGTGGCGAGCTTCACCTTCGGCATCCTGTCCGCCGCGCAGGTGGAGCGCCTGCACGCCGCGGGCTGCTATGTGATCGGCACGGCCACCACGGTGGCCGAAGCCGTGGCCTGGGCCGACGTGGGGGCCGACGCGGTCTGTGCCTCGGGAATGGAGTCGGGCGGGCACCGGGGCACCTTCCTCGGTGACTTCGCCTCTTCGATGATCGGCACCATGGCCCTGGTGCCGCGTTGCGTGGATGTGCTGGCGCCACGCGGCGTGGCCGTGGTCGCGGCCGGCGGCATCATGGACGGTCGCGGCATCGCCGCCGCGCAGGCGCTGGGTGCCGAGGCCGTGCAAATGGGCACGGCCTTTTTGTCCTGCGACGAATCGGGCATAGGCGTCCCCTACCGCCAGGCGCTGGCGACCGCCAAGGGCACCGATACGCGCACCACGCGGGCGCTGACGGGGCGCCACGCGCGCGGCATCGTCAATGCGCTGATGGACCGCCTGCAGGCCGATGAGGGGGCCGTGCCACCCTACCCCGTGCAGAACGCGCTGACGGGCGCGCTGCGCAAGGCCTCGAACGAGGCCGGCCGGGCCGACTACCTGTCGCTCTGGGCCGGCCAGGGTGTGGAGGCGGTGCGGCCCATGGCCGCCGGCGCGCTGGTGGCGCTGCTGGAAGAGGAATGGAGACAGGCCTGCGCGCGCGTGGGCGCGGTGGCCTGAAGCACGCGGCTCAGCGCGTCCAGGGGAGATCGCGGGCCGTGCCCTGGATCACCGGGTGTTCGCGGTGCAGCACCTCGCCAGCCAGCACGCGCTCGTAGTAGCGCAGGTAGCCGCGCGCCATGGCCTCGGCGCTGAAGTGCTGCTGCACATGGGCGTGGCAGGCACGCGGGTCGGCCTTGTGAGTGCGCACGGCTTCGGCCAGCGCGCTGGCACTGGCCGACAGGCTGCCGCACTCGGCAGGCACCAGCTCGGGCAAGGCGCCGTAGGGCGTGCTGAACACCGGGCAGCCGAAGTACAGGCTTTCGATCACGGCCAGGCCGAAGGGCTCGTGCCAGCGCACGGGAAAGATCAGGCCGCGCGAGGCGTTGAGCAGCTCGTTCTTCTGCGGGCCACCGACCATGCCGAAGAAATGGATGCGGCGCGACAGCGTCCAGCGGAAACCGCGCTTGAAGTTGATGCGGTCGCCGCCCAGCACGTCGAGCTCCACGCCCGCGAGCTTGGCCACCTTGATGGCGCCGGCCACGTTCTTCACGCCCCAGGCCGCCTTGCCCAGGAAGTGGTAGTGGTCGCGCGGGCGCGCAAAGTCCACTGGGCCGTAGGCCGACCAATCGAGGCCGTTGTAGACGAACTCGGTGGAGCCATAGCGCGCCGCATGGTTGCGCGACAGGAACACGGTGTTCAGCGGCAGCGGCTTGGGCTTGCGCGCATTGCCGTGCTCGGTGACCAGGTAGGGGCGCGAGGGCTCGCTGCGCGGGTTGAACTGGAAGTGGGTGATGTCCACGTCGGCCGGAATCTGGCCGTCCCAGGGCTCATCGGGCTTGATGGGCAGCACCTGGGCGAAATCGCAGCTCGAGCCCTCGGGCACGAGGTAGCTCACGCGGTGGCCCAGTTGCACCAGGGTCTTGCCCAGGTCCCAGATCACGCGCTCGGTACCGCCGTAGCCGTACACCGGAATGGGGGAGTTGTTGACCAGCAGGATGTGCATGGGAGAAAGGATACCTGTCGTCGTGGTCAGAAGGGGCGGCCGCAGCCGATGCGCGCACGCCGCTCGTGCAGGGCTGCCAGCACCAGCGGGCACATGAAGAGGTAGAACATGTTGCCGCTGTTGTGCGCCAGGAAGACCTGGGTCAGCCCGAAGCCGATGTACGACAGCGGCAGCATCACGCCGACCAGGCACAGCGAGAGCGATTCGCGGTCCATCTTGCCGGCGCCGTCGCGGATGCGCCGCGCCGTGGGCCAGAACATCACCAGCGGGATGCCGTAGAACGCGAACAGCAGCAGCACGCCGGGCAGGCCGCGCTTGGCGAACAGGTCCAGCACCTCGTTGTGCGCATGGCCGAACTCCAACACCACGGGGTGCGCGAGGCCGGCGGCCACGCGGCGTGCCTTTTCCTGCTCGTAGCCGGCCCGGCCCCAGCCGGTGAAGGGCCGGTCCCAACCCATCTGCCAGGCCAGCTGCCAGTGGGCCAGGCGCTGACCCACCGAGCTGCGGCCATCGCCGCGCTGCTGGTAGACCTGCATTTCCTGGCGCGCCTCGTCCACGCGCTGCTCCACGGCCGGCACCTGCGACAGCGCGGCCGCGGCAATGGCCAGCACGCACAGGCCCCAGTACACACGCCGCTGGCCCGTGGTGCGCACCAGCAGCCAGGCGCACACGGGCAGCAGCAGCACCAGCGCCAGCCAGCCGCCGCGCGACTGCGAAAGCACCGAGCCCACCGCGCCCAGGACGATGGCGGCCCCCAGCAGCAGCCGCTGCCAGGCCACCCAGCGCCGCCACTGCACGACCAGCAGCAGGCCGCTCATCACGGCCAGCAGCATGCTCAGGTTGCCGTACTGGATGGCGTTGGTGAAACCATCGGCGCGCGGCAATTGCCGCACACAGATCTGATAGATCGCCACCAACCCGCTGCCCACGGCCCCCACTGCCACGCCCATCCACAGCCAGGAGGCCCGCGGCTCGAAGGTCATGAGGTAGAAGATGCAGGGCAAGGCCAACAGGTACTTGGCCGGGCGGTCCATGCTGCCCCAGCCCCAGGTGGCGCCCACGTCGAGCAGCCACAGCGCGGCCATGCACGAGAAGGCCGCCGTGAGCCACCAGGCGGCACGCGGCGCCGGGCGCCGCCACCACACCGAGGCGCTGGCCAATGCCGCCAGCAGCAGCAGCGCCGCACCGTAGGAGTAGCCGGACGGCAGCCACAGCGCCAGGCCGGGCACCATGAAGGCGCCCACGCTGGCACTGCGCCCGAACCAGCGGTAGGTGCGGACCGTCACCGGATCACCCGGCCCGTGAGGCTGTCGCGGTCGTAGTGCAGCGCGGCATAGCGGAAGAAGCCTTCCAGCGCCACAAACAGGCTGTACAGGAAACCCGCGCCCCCGCACAGAAAGCCCAGGCGGAACACGTACAGGCGCAGGAACATCGAGCCGCCCGAAGCCAGGCCGCGCAGCACGCCGCCACGCTTGCCCAGCTCGGCGCGCTTGGCAGCGCCCAGCATCACGTACTGCGTGAGCTTTTCGAGGCTGGTGCGCACGGAGTTGCGCGTGTAGTGCAGCAGGCGCGCGCGCACCAGGCGGCGGGGCACTGCAGCGCCGCCGGGCTCGGGGTGCAGCTGGGCCTGCTCGTGCACCACGCCCGTGAACTCACGGACCATGGAGCGCACGAACAGGCGCTCGATGCGCGACTGCGAGAGGAAGTAGCGCAGCTCCTGACCAAAGGCCACCATGCGCCAGCGGATGGTCCATACCGCGCGCTCGCCCGAACGCACGATGGCCTGCACCTCCTGCTGGAAAGCAGGCGTCATGACCTCGTCAGCGTCGAGAAAGAACACATAGTCGCCGCGCGCATGGGCGAGCAGGCGGTTGCGCTGCACGGCAAAGCCCTGCCAGTCGGGGTAGGAATGGACTTCCGCGCCCAGGCCCTGGGCCAGGGCGACCGTGTTGTCCGTGCTGCCACTGTCGACGACCAGCACCTGATCGGCGAAGGCCGCGCTGCGCAGGCAGGCTTCAATACGGTGGGCTTCGTTGTGCGTGAGCACCGCCACCGTGAGCGTGGGCGACGCCTTTGCGTCGCCAGCGGCCACCGACATGGGTCAGTGGCCAGCGTGCACGTGCTCGCCCGCCTTCAGGCGGTACACCGTTCCGCAGTAGGGGCACTTGGCCTCGCCGCTGCGGCCCACGTCCAGATAGACCTTGGGGTGGCTGTTCCACAGTTTCATGTCGGCCTTGGGGCTGGGGCAGAAGACCCCGCCCTGGGCGTTCAGGTCCTTGGCCAGCAGTTCGATCACAGCTTGGGACATCGTTCAGACCTTTGCGAGCCAGTGGGCGTATTTCGGGTTGCGGCCGTTGACGATGTCAAAGAAGGCGCTCTGGATTTTTTCGGTGATCGGGCCGCGGCTGCCGCTACCGAGCTCGATGCGGTCGAGCTCGCGGATCGGCGTGACTTCGGCCGCCGTGCCGGTGAAGAAGGCTTCGTCGGCGATGTAGACCTCGTCGCGCGTGATGCGCTTTTGCACGATTTCCAGGCCCAGGTCCTTTGCAATGTGGAACACGGTGTTGCGCGTGATGCCGTTCAGGGCACCGGCCGACAGATCGGGCGTGTAGATCACGCCGTTCTTGATCACGAAGATGTTCTCGCCCGCGCCTTCGCTCACGAAACCGCTGCTGTCGAGCAGCAGGGCCTCGTCGTAGCCGTCGTCCAGGGCTTCCATGTTGGCCAGGATGGAGTTGGTGTAGTTGCTCACCGCCTTGGCCTGGGTCATCGTGATGTTCACGTGGTGGCGCGTGTAGCTGCTGGTCTTGACGCGGATGCCGCGCTTCATGCCTTCCTCGCCCAGGTAGGCGCCCCAGGCCCAGGCGGCCACCATCAGGTGGATCTGGTTGCCCTTGGGCGAAACGCCGAGCTTTTGCGAGCCGATCCAGGTCAATGGGCGCAGATAGCACGATTCGAGCTTGTTTTCGCGCACCACAGCCTTCTGGGCCTCGTTCACTTCGTCCTTGCTGAAGGGAATCTTCATGCGCAGGATCTTGGCGCTGTTGAACAGGCGGTCGGTGTGCTCTTCCAGGCGGAAGATGGCGGTGCCGTCGGCCGTCTTGTAGGCACGCACGCCTTCGAACGCGCCGCAGCCGTAGTGCAGGGTATGGGTCAGCACGTGGATCTTGGCGTCGCGCCAATCCACCATCTGGCCGTCCATCCAGATCTTGCCGTCACGGTCGGCCATTGAGGGAACTACGGGGCTCATGGGGGTCCTTTGGGTTGCTGTAGGTCGCAAAACAGCGATTTTACGGGGCCGGAGGGACCTCGGCCACCGGAGCCGGCGCCTCGTCCTGGGCGGGGCGCACCAGTTCCCACTTCACGAGCTTGCCATTCTTGAACTCGCAGGTCACGAAGGAGCGGGATCCATCCGTCCAGCGGTACAGCTCGGGCTGGGCACCATCGTCGGACAACAGCTGGCCCAGCGAGCGCGTCATGGCCACCACATGCATGAGGTTCACCCCGGGGCGCAGCTTGGCGTTGAGCATGACGGCGCTGCCGACGTGGCCGATGGGCCGGTCTGCCGCTTTTTTCAGCACATTCATGAGGCGCGTGAAGTGCAGCAGCGCCCACATCATGAGCCCGCCGCCCACGGCCGCCACACCCGGCCACCCATATTGCACATAGCCAAATGCCAGGCCACCCACCGCCGCGAGCGGCACCACGATATTGCGAAAATTCATGGGCGGTATTGTCTTATGCCCGGCGCGCACGGCCATCCGTGAAGACCGCAGGCCTGCAGGGCCCTCCCGGCAGCAGCACCAGAACCCCGCGCAGACCGCGCCCTTGTGGCAGAGACGCTCATTTCGTTGTGCAAACGCTACATCAAATGCAGGGCCGCGGCCGCCGTATGGCGCAACCGGGCGCCGCGGTTTACGCTCGCCCGGTTGATACAACCTGATACGCCGGGTGATGCCTGCGGGAGCACAAGCCATGAAACTGGACGACATACGCCTTTCCCCCAAGCTTTGGGGGTCCATCGTGGGCCTGCTGGGGGCCATGCTGCTGGTGTCCCTCTGGGCCCAGGCCCGGACCGACAGCGTCGTGGGCGAGGCCATGGCCTCGCTGCAGTCCTACGACCAGCGCATCACCCTGGCACTGCAGTGGAAGGGCGCGACCGAAACCACGGGCGAGCGCGTGCTGGCCAGCAATTCCACGCCCGATGCGGACCTGACCACGCTGTTCGATGGCCGCGTCAAGGCCGGCGTGACCGGCATCTCGGCCATCCAGGCCAAGGTGGTGGAACTGGCCACCAGCCCCGCCGACAAGGCGGCGCTGGAGCGCGTGGCGTCGGAGCGCACCAAGATCCTGGCCCTGAACAAGCAGGCGCGCGAGATCAAGCAAGGCGGCGATGCCGGGGCCTTCAAGACCTTCGTGGAGCGCCAGTACCTCGCGGCCATCGGCAGCTATGTGGACTCGCTCGAAGCCTTCGTGCAGCTGCAGCAGTCGCAGCGCGACGCCGCCAAGCAGGAAGCCGGCGCCGCCCTGGGCCGCGCACGGGTGCTGGCCTGGGCGATCCAGGGCCTGGTGTTCGTGCTCGGCCTGGTGCTGTCCTTCCTGCTGGTGCGCTCCATCAGCCGGCCGCTGGACCGCGCGGTGGAACTGGCCGACGCGATTGCCGGCGGCGATCTCACGGTGCAGGCCAAGGACGACCGGCAGGATGAGTTCGGCCACCTGCTGCGCACGGTGTCGCAGATGGCCGAGCGCCTGCGCGCGCTCGTGTCCGAGGTGCGCACCGGCGTGGATTCGATGTCCAACGCCTCGGTGGAAATCGCCACCGGCAACCACGACCTGTCATCGCGCACAGAACAGACCGCCGCCAACCTGGAGGAAACCGCCGCCAGCATGGAGGAGCTGACCGCCACCGTGACCCAGTCGGCCGATACGGCGCGCCAGGCCAACCAGCTGGCCAGCACGGCCGCGCAGGCCGCCGGCCGCGGCGGCGAGGTGGTGGCCCAGGTGGTCGACAGCATGCAGACCATCACCAACAGTTCGCGCAAGATCGCCGACATCATCGGCGTGATCGACTCCATCGCCTTCCAGACCAATATCCTGGCGCTCAACGCCGCTGTGGAAGCCGCGCGCGCCGGCGAGCAGGGCCGGGGCTTTGCCGTCGTGGCCAGCGAGGTGCGCAGCCTGGCCCAGCGCAGCGCCGAAGCGGCCAAGGAAATCAAGGGCCTGATCACGGCCTCGGTGGAATCGGTGGAAACCGGCTCCGGTCAGGTCACCCAGGCCGGCCAGGCCATGGACGAGATCGTCAGCAGCGTGCGCCGCGTCTCGGACCTGATCGGCGAGATCACGGCCTCGTCGTCCGAGCAGCGCGACGGTATCGCCCAGGTGAACGTGGCCGTGACCCAGCTCGACCAGATGACGCAGCAGAATGCCGCCCTGGTGGAAGAGTCCGCCGCGGCCGCCTCGTCGCTGCGCGACCAGGCCCAGCGCCTGGCCGAGGTGGTCTCGGTGTTCAATGTGGGCTACCAGCCGCCGGCCGCGCCAGCGCCCCGCCCCGCGCTCTCCGCCGTGTCTCCGCGCGCGCCTGCCGCCCAGGCCACAAAGAAGGTCGCCGCGCCGGCCAGCGCAGCCCGCAAGCTGCAGGCCCCCAAGGCCGCGCCCGCCGCTGCCAAGGCCCCCCCGGCCCCTGCCGCAGCACCGGCCAAGGCCAAGGGATCGGACGACGACTGGGAATCCTTCTGATCGGAGAGCCGCCCGGGCCAAAGGGCTCCTGCGGGGTATGCCTCACCGAGGTGGGTGGACGGGGTGCTCGGCCGCCCAGCGCGCGCTCCAGTCCCTGACCCAGGCCGGAATCTGGTCGGCGGGCATGGGCCGCGCAATGAAGTAGCCCTGGGCCAGATCGCAGCCCGACTGGAGCAGAAAGCCCCAGTCGTCGGCGTCCTCCACGCCCTCGGCCACCACCTCCATGCCCAGCTCCTTGGCCAGGCCCAGGCTGGCAAAGAAAATGGCGCGCAAGGTTTCGTTGTGGTGGGCGCCGTGCACGAAACCCTGGTCGATCTTGAGTTCATCGAAAGGCACATCGCGCAGCTGTGCCAGGGATGAATGGCCGGTGCCGAAATCATCGATGGAGAGCTTGAACCGGCGCAGGCGCAGGCGCGTGAGGATTTCCAGCGGCGCACGCAGATCCTTCATCAGCTGGCTTTCCGTCACCTCCAGCACGATGGACTGGGGCTTGACCTCGGCCGCCGCGGCCACGGCGGTGATCCGCTCGGGGAATTCCAGGGCATGCAGGTTGTCCATGGACACATTCACGGCCACCTTGAGCGCGAGGCCCTCGCGCGCCCAGGTGGTGCTGTCGCGCAGCGCCTGGGCCAGCACCACCTGGGTGAGCGCGTCGATCAATCCATGGGCCTCGGCCAAACCGATGAACTGGTCCGGGTACACCAGGCCGTCCTCCGGGTGGCGCCAGCGCACCAGGGTTTCCACGCCCACCACCGCGCCGGTCGAGACCGAGACCTTGGGCTGGTAGTGGTTGACCAGCTCTCCCGCCTGGATGGCCTGCGCCAGCCGCTCCACGCCATAGCCCTTGCCGTGCAGGTGCTGGGCCAGCCGCGCCGCGGGCACCCACCGCTCCACCAGCTGGAACAGCGCCTGCGGTGGCACGGGTTTTTGCAGGCTGCCCAGCACTTCGATGTGGTGAGCCTGCACCAGCCGGCGGGCCGAGTGCAGGGTGCGTTCATCCTCCCCGCTGACCAGGATCAGGCTACCGGTATAGCCGTGCTCGACCAGCTTGCGCACGAACTCCACGCCATCCATGCCGGGCATGTTGAGGTCGCACAGGATGAGCTGCGGTGCCAGCAGGGCATCGTCCACCCGGTCGAGCGCGGCCTGGCCGTTGTCGCAGGTATCGACCCGGGTGAATCCCAGGTTGGCCAGTTGCCGGGCCAGCAGCATGAGCATGAAGGGCTCGTCGTCGAGCACCAGGATGCGGATGTCCGATCGGGCGCTCATGGCGCACCGCCCCCCAGGTCGCCGGACAGGATCTCGACCAGGTGCCGATCGACGGTCGCCATCTCCAGCTTGAAATGCTGGAAGGCCAGCGACAGCGCATCGATCTGCCCCGCCGCCCCCACCTGCTCCATGTCGGCGCACAGGTCCCCCAGCGCCATGGCGCCCACCGACCGCGCTGCAGACTTGAGCTTGTGCACCGCTGCCACGGTCTTGGCCGCGCTGCCGGCACAGTAGGCCTGCTCCACTTCCTGGGCAATGCGCGCGGCACTGCTGCGAAAGGCCTGCAGAAACTCGCGCACGACCTGCGGGTCCTCCCCCACCAGGCTGCGCAGGACCTGGACATCGACCGGGCCGGCGGGCAGGTGCTGCAGGTCGGGGCTGCGCTCCCCCGGGGCCGGCGTGGCCGGCGCGGGCTTGGGCAACCAGCGCTCGAGCAGGTCCTGCAGGTCCGACAGGGGGGCAGGCTTGCTCATGTAGTCGTCCATGCCGGCATCCTTGCAGCGCTGGGCCTCCGTCTTGAGGGCATTGGCGGTCAGCGCCAGGATGCGAACGGGCGGCTCCACCGCTTCGGCGGCGTGGATGCGCGCATTTGCGCGCTCCTGCTCCTCGGCGCGGATCACCGAGGCCAGTTGGTAGCCGTCCATGCCGGGCATGTGCAGATCGGTCACGATCAGGGCATAGTCACCGCTGCGCCAGCGTATCAGGGCCTGCAGGCCGTCGCTGGTCAGATCGGCGGTCAGGCCCAGCAGCGACAGCTGCTGCATGATGACCTTCTGGTTGATTTCATTGTCTTCCACCACCAGGATCAGCCGGCGCTGGCGGCGTGCCTCTTCGCGCGACAGCGCCAGGGGCGCCGGCGCATGGCGCGCGGGCGCCAGCGTGTTCTGCTCGTCCTGGTAGGGCACTCGCCCCGCCGCCACGGCCACGGCGCGCAACAGCGCAGCGCGCGTCAGCACATTGCCGTCCACGGAGACGCGGTCTGAATCGAACTGCGGTGGGTAGCGGTGGGGGCCATGGCCGATGACCACGAAGTGCTGACTCAGCCCCGGATGGGAGCGCGCGATGGCGCGCAGGCGGTCGAGCGATGCGGGACTGTCGGCCTCAGTATTGACCACCCAGACCCAGGGGCCGGGCGCCAGGCTGGGCGCCAGCCGCCCGGCCGCCTCCAGGCTCGCCACATGCCGTGTGTGCGCGCCCGCGTTCGCGAGGTAGGTCACCAGATCGCCCGACAGCGTCTTGCCGTTACCGATGATGAGGCAGGACAGGCCGGCCACCAGGGAGGGGGGTGGGGGGGCCCCGTCTTGTGCGCCTGCAGCACCGTCCTTTGCGCCTGCAGTACCTTCCTTTGCGCCTGCGGCGCGCGCAAAAGGCAGGCGCAGTGTGAAGGTGGACCCCGCACCGGGCGCGCTGACCACGGAGATGCTGCCCCCCATGCGCTGCGCCAGGTTGCCGGAAATGGCCAGCCCCAGCCCGGTGCCGCCAAAGCGCCGCGTGGTGGAGACATCCGCCTGCGTGAAGGCCGTGAACAGCGTCGCCAGCGTGGCCTCACCCATGCCGATTCCATTGTCGATGACCTGGAATTCCAGGGTGACGCCCTGCGCGCCGTCCTCTACCAGCACGGCGCGCACCGCCACGCGGCCGGTGGTCTTTCCGCCCGCGGAGAACTTGATGGCGTTGTTCACCAGGTTGATCAGTATCTGGCGCAGGCGCAAGGCGTCGCCCCGCACCAGGCCGGGAATTTCGGGGTCGGTGAACAGGCTCAGTTCAACGCCCTGCTTCTCGGCCAGGCGGTTGAGCATCACGCACACCTTCTCGACCACCTCTCCCACGGCCATGGGCTCGCTTTCCACGTCCATGTGGCCGGCCTCGATCTTGGAGAAATCCAGGATGTCCTCGATGATGCTCAGCAGCGAGAACGCGGACTCGCGGATCAGGTCCACCATCGCCACCTGCGGGCTTTTCAGGCTGGAGCGCGCCAGCACGTCGATCATGCCGATGACACCGTTCATGGGGGTGCGGATTTCATGGCTCATCGCGGCCAGGAAGTTGGACTTGGCCTGGGCCGCCGCGTCGGCCTCGTTGCGCGCCACTTCGAGTTCTGCGCTGCGCTGGCGTTCGCGCGCATGGGCCGTGGCCAACTCGCCGTAGAGGCGGCTGCTCTCCAGCAGCAGCACGATGAGCACGAAGGACGATGCCAGCAGCCCGTACACCCGCCCGCCATAGAAGCCCAGGTCAAAGCGCGCACCGTTGAGCACCGAGGACAGAGCGATGTCCAGCAGCCAGGCCACCAGGGTCACCATCAGCCACAGGTCCAGCACGCTGTGCGCTTTTCTCCACAAGGACAGCAAGGCCACCAGCGACAGGATCCAGGTGCACACGGCCACCAGGAGCTTGCCCGAATCGTCCTGGTTGCCGCGCATCAGCACCGGCAGGGCGTCATGGCCTGTGGTGCTCAGCAGCACCAGCGCCAACGCCAACGCCAGGGTGCACAGGATGGCCCCTGCAATGCTGCGGCGCACCGAACCCTTCGCCGGTGCATGGGCACCCGCGCGCAGGCCCGACCGGTCCTTCCAATGGACATAGGCGAGCACAAACAGCGGAAAGCCGCCATGCCACAAAAAATACAACCACGCCGTGGTTTGCGGGCCTGCCCCCAGGGCGCCGCCCGGTGCAAAGAGCCCGGGAAAGCTCAGCCCGTGCGCCACCGCCATGCAGGCACAGAACAGGTAACCCGCCCCCAGCACCAGCAAGGCACGGGAACGCAGAAAGCTGTACTGACCGAACAGCAGCACGGTGGTGATCAGGTCGCTGGTGACCAGGGCGGTCTGGTAGATGGGGATGAAGGCGCCCACCTGCGGCAAGGCCACGCGCGCAAAGGGCGCAATCGCCAGAAAGATCAGCAGGGAGGCAAAAATCGCGGCAACGGCCACACGCCGCTGGCGTGTGTCTGCATCCAGCGTGGACAGAAAGGCCGACCCGCTGTCAGAAGGCGAACCCAGAGAATGCTCCATGGCCAACGCAGCCTCCCTCTGCAATCGCTAGCGGCGCCGCAGGTGCCTCTGAAGCGGGCATTGGCGGACGCCGGGCAGATTCGTCCAATGGACCCGAACCAGCTTAGTCCAAGTGCCCTGCAGGAGCAAGGAAAATGCTGCCGGGCCGGCCCAGGGAAGGGCGTTAGCCCATTTCACGCACCACGTTCATCGCCTCTTCCACACGCTCCACGGCGTGGATGGTGAGGCCCTCGATGGGCTTCTTGGGCGCATTCGCCTTGGGCACCACAGCGACGCTGAAGCCGAGCTTGGCGGCCTCCTTGAGCCGTTCCTGCCCGCGCGGCGCGGGCCGCACCTCGCCTGCCAGCCCCACCTCGCCAAAGGCCAGGAAACCGCGGGGCAGCGCCTTGCCACGCAGGCTGGAGGTGATGGACAGCATCACCGCCAGGTCGGCCGCAGGCTCGCTGATGCGCACGCCGCCCACGGCGTTCACGAACACGTCCTGGTCCATGCAGGCCACGCCCGCGTGGCGGTGCAGCACGGCCAGCAGCATGGCCAGGCGGTCCTTGTCCAGGCCCACCGAGAGGCGCCGGGGGCTGGGGCCACCGCTGTCCACCAGGGCCTGTATCTCCACCAGCATGGGGCGCGTGCCCTCCAGCGTGACCATGACGCAGCTGCCCGGCACGGGTTCGCTGTGCTGGCTCAAAAAGATCGCGCTGGGGTTGCTCACGCCCTTGAGGCCCTTCTCCGTCATGGCGAACACGCCGATTTCGTTGACCGCGCCGAAGCGGTTCTTGATGGCGCGCACCAGGCGGAACTGGCTGTGCGTGTCGCCCTCGAAGTACAGCACCGTGTCCACCATGTGCTCGAGCACACGCGGGCCGGCCAGGGCCCCTTCCTTGGTGACATGGCCCACCAGGACGATGGCCACGCCCGTGGCCTTGGCCGCGCGCGTGAGGTGGGCCGCGCATTCGCGCACCTGGGCCACCGAGCCTGGGGCCGAGGTGAGCTGGTCGGAGTACACGGTCTGGATCGAGTCGATCACGGCCACGGCGGGCTGGGTGGATTCGATGGTCGCGAGGATCTTTTCCAACTGGATTTCTGCCAGCACATTGACCTGGCTGTGGTCCAGCCCCAGCCGGCGCGAGCGCAGCGCCACCTGGGAACCGCTCTCCTCGCCCGTCACATACAAGGTGGGCAGGCCCATGCGCTGCAGCGCATCGAGCGCCTGCAGCAGCAGGGTGGACTTGCCGATGCCCGGGTCACCCCCGATCAGCACCACACCCCCCTCGACGATGCCGCCGCCCAGCACCCGGTCGAGCTCGTCGATGCCACTGGCCGTGCGCTCCACGTCGCTGGCCTCGATGGCCGACAGCGGCATCACCGCCTGGGCCTGTGCCAGGCCCGCATGCTGCGGCGTGCTGTAGCGGTTCTTGCCCGGCCCGGCGTCGGCCACCTGTTCGATCAGCGAGTTCCAGGCGCCGCAGGACGGGCACTTGCCCAGCCAGCGCGGGCTGGTGCCGCCGCATTCGGTGCAGGTAAAAACGGTCTTGTCCTTGGCCATGGTGTCGGGTGTCGTGAAGCGGGTGGGTGACTATAGCGGCCGGCAAATGCCCTGTGCACCTGTGCATGGCCGCAGGCTCCCGTACGATGTCGCCCTGGCACACGACGGACGCACGGACACGCACGCATGCACACCCCCACCAACACCTTCAAGCAGGCCATGGCCGAAGGCCGCACCCAGCTCGGCCTGTGGCTGGGCCTGGCCGATGCCTACAGCACCGAGATCCTGGCCGGCACGGGCTACGACTGGCTGCTGCTCGATGGCGAGCACGCGCCCAACGACCTGCGCTCGCAGCTGCACCTGCTGCAGGCCGTGGCCAGCGCCACCAGCGCGCTGCCGGCCGGAACGCAGCCGCCCCACCCCATCGCGCGTGTGCCCGTGGGCGACACGGCGCTGATCAAGCAGTACCTGGACATTGGCGCCACCACGCTGCTGGTGCCCATGGTGGACACGGCCGAGCAGGCGCGCGAGCTGGTGCGCGCCACGCGCTATGCGCCCGAGGGCGTGCGCGGCATGGGCAGCGCGCTGGCACGTTCGTCGCGCTGGCAGGCCTACCCCGACTATGTGCACGAGGCCAATGCCCAGGTCTGCCTGCTGGTGCAGGCCGAGACGGTGCAGGCGATGGAGAACCTCGATGCCATCGCCGCCGTGCCCGGCGTCGACGGCGTGTTCATCGGCCCGGCGGACCTGTCGGCGTCGATGGGCCACCCGGGCAACCCCGGCCACCCCGATGTGCAGGCCGCCATCCACGGGGGCATCGCGCGCATCCTGCGCGCGGGCAAGGCGCCCGGCATCCTCGCCACCAACGAAGCCCAGGCACGCCAGTGGCTCGCGGCGGGCGCGCGCTTTGTGGCGGTGGGCATCGACACCATGCTGCTGGCCAGTGCGGCCCGGCAGCTGCTGGCGCGCTTTCGCCCGGACGGGGCTGCGCAGGCACGCCCCAACGGCTATTGAATCAACCGACAACAACAGCAAGAGACAACGACGATGAAAGCATGTATCTACGGTGCCGGCGCCATTGGCGGCTGGATTGGCCTGGCCCTGGCCCAGGCAGGCTGCGAGGTGAGCCTGGTGGCGCGCGGCGCCACGCTCGCGGCGCTGCAATCCGACGGGTTGCGCCTGCGCCGCCCGGACGGCAGTGTCACCAGCGCCCCCGTGCGCGCCAGCGACAGCCCGGCCGCCCTGGGCGTGCAGGACCTGGTGGTCATCGCCGTGAAGGCGCCCGGCCTGCCCGAGGTGGCGCGCGCCATGGCACCGCTGGTCGGCCCGCAGACGGTGGTGCTGACCGCCATGAACGGCGTGCCCTGGTGGTTCCTCGATGGCTGTGGCGGCGCGGCCCAGGGGCGCACGCTGGAGTCGGTGGACCCGGGTGGGGCCATTGCGCGCGCCATCCCCGCGCGCCAGGTGCTGGGCAGCGTGGTGCATGCCAGTTGCTCGGTGGAGGCGCCGGGCTTCATCAAGCAGCATTTCGGCAACCGCCTGATCGTGGGCGAGCCCGATGGCAGCACCAGCGCGCGGCTGCAATCGCTGGCCGAGGTGCTGCAACGCGGCGGCATCGAGATCGAGGCCTCCACGAACATCCAGAAGGACATCTGGTTCAAGCTCTGGGGCAACCTCACGGTGAACCCGATCAGCGCGCTCACGGGTGCCACCACCGACCGCATCCTCGACGACGAGCTGGTGCGCGGCTTCGTCTCGGCCGTGATGCTGGAGGCCAAGGCGATTGGCGCCCAGCTGGGCCTGCCCATCGAGCAACAACCCGAGGACCGCCATGCCGTGACGCGCAAGCTCGGCGCCTTCAAGACCTCGATGCTGCAGGACGTGGAGGCCGGCAAGCCCGTGGAAATCGACGCCCTGGTGGGCGCCGTCTACGAGCTTGGGCAGATCACCAACACACCGACCCCGCACACGGGCGCGCTGCTCGGCCTGGCTCGCCTGATGGCCCGCACCCGTGGCTTGTACTGATTTTCCACTTCACCACGCAACCATGCTCAAGCTCTATTCCGCCCCCGGCACCTGCTCCCTGGCCGCGAACATCGCACTGCACGAGGCCGATGCCGGCCATGAACTCGTGACGCTGGACTTTGCCAACCAGCAGCAGCGCAGCCCCGAGTACCTGGCCATCAACCCCAAGGGCCGCGTGCCCACGCTGGTGACCGAACATGGCGTGCTGTCCGAAACGCCCGCGCTGCTGCTCTACATCGCGCAGCGTTTCCCATCCGCGAAGCTTGCACCGCTGGACGACCCCTTCGCCCTGGCACGCATGCAGGAGTTCAACAGCTACCTGGCCTCCACCGTGCACGTGAACCACGCCCATGGCCGGCGTGCCGGGCGCTGGGCCGACGATGCGGCCGCCATTGCCGACATGCAGCGCAAGGTGCCGCAGACCATGACCGAGAGCTTCACGCTCATCGAGACCCACTACCTGCAGGGCCCCTGGGTGCTGGGCGAGGCGTATTCGGTGGCCGACGCCTACCTGTTCACCATTGCCTCGTGGCTCAAGTCGGACGGCGTGGACATCACGGCCTTCCCCAAGGTGGCCGGCCACACGGCCCGCATGCGCACCCGCCCTGCGGTGCAGCGCGCGCTGGGCTGAGCCCCGTCGCTCCAGCAAAAAGCCCCCGCAGCCTGCACCGGCTGCGGGGGCTTTTTTGCGGGGGGGAGCCGGGGTTCAGTTCACCTTCAGGATGCGCCAGTCGACACGGTTGTCGGCGCGGTGCACGATGTCCACCTTCTGCGTAGCGGCCCAGGGGATGATCTGGTTGTACAGCGGGATGTGCGAGATCAGCTCGTGGTCGGCGATCAGGGCCTTCTCGATCAGGCCGTTGCGCGTGGCGGTGTCGGTCTCTTTCTTGATGCGCTCGATCAGTGCATCCTGCTGCGGGTTGGAGAAGCGGCCCAGGTTGAAGTTGCCGTCGCCGCCCGCGCCGCTGGAACGGACCAGCGACTGCAGCGAGTAGTAGGCGTCGAAGGTCGGCACGCCCCAGCCCAGCAGGTAGATGCTGGCCTCGTTGCGCTGGATCATCGGGAAGTAGGTGGCAAAGGGCAGCGAGCGCAGCTTGGCCTTGATGCCGATCTTGGCCCACTGGGCGGTGATGGCCTGGCACAGTTGCTCATCGTTGATGTAGCGGCCGGCGCTGCAGGCGAAGTCCACCTCGAAGCCCTGCGGGTAGCCGGCCTCGGCCAGCAGCTTCTGCGCGGCGGCGGGGTCGTAGGGGTAGCGCACGTCGGCCTTGGGCGTCCAGCCGTTGATCTGGCGCGCGATGATGGTGCCCGAGGGCTGGGCCAGGCCGCGCAGCACCACGCGCTGGATGGCGCTGATGTCGATGGCCTGGTAGAGCGCCTTGCGCACGCGCACGTCCTTGAGCGGGTTCTTGCCCTTCACGTCCGAGCCCGGCAGCTCCTCGCGAAACTGGTCCAGGCCCAGGAAGATGGAGCGGTTCTCGGCCCCGTCGAGCACCTTGAGGTTGGGCGTCTGGCGCACGCGCGGCAGGTCCTGCAGGCCGGGGTCGAGCACGAAGTCGAGCTCGCCCGAGAGCAGCGCAGCCGTGCGCGTGGCATCGGACTTGATGGGCGTATAGACGATCTGCGTCACGTTGCCGCCGTACTTGCCCTTGCCCCACCAGGTGGGGTTGGCCTTGAGCACCAGGCGCTGGTCGGGTGTCCACGACTCGAGCACGAAGGGGCCGGTGCCCAGTGCATTGCGGTGCGAGAAAGGCTCGTCCTTGGTCTTGATGTCCTTGGGCGTGACGGCATTGTTCTTCTCGGCCCAGGCCTTGCTCAGGATGCGCAGCTCGGTGAGCTGGTTCACGAGCACGGGGTTGGGCACCTCGGAGAAGATATCGATGGTGTACGCATCGACCTTTTCCACGCGGTCGATGCCCTGGGTGTAGACCGCGAAGTTGGAGGTCTTGGCCTTGGCGCGCTCCAGCGAGAACTTGGCGTCGTCGGCCGTGAAATCGCTGCCGTCGCTGAACTTCACGCCCTTGCGCAGGCTCAGGCGCAGCTGCGTGGGGCTCACGCGCTTCCACTCGGTGGCCAGCGAGGGCTCGGGCTTGAAGGTCTTGCTGTTGTACTCGACCAGGGTGTCGTACACGGCCGCATGCAGGGTGTTGTTCACGCCCACGTTCTGGGCGTGGATGTCCCAGGAGGACAGGTCGGTGGAGCGCGACCAGCGGAAGGTATTGGCTTGGCTCGCCAGGGGCAGCGCGCCGGCCAGCGCGGCCGCCAGCAGCAGGGATTGGAATCGCATGGAAAAAACAGTGCTTGTGCAAAAAGTCGTTGTGCACTGCACTATGGACCGCTCGGCCTGCGGGGCGAACGAATTTCTCGTTGTAACCTTATGCGCCGCGCCCCCTGGGCGTCTGCGGCCCCTCAATGCAGCAGCAACCCCACGGCCAGTGCGACCATCATGGCCGCCACCACGGCATCGAGCACCCGCCAGGCATGGGGCGATGCAAACAGCGGCGCCAGCCAGCGCGCGCCCCAGCCCAGTGCGGAGAACCACAGCAGGCTGGCCAGGCTGGCCCCCACCGCGAAGCCCATGCGCAGCGAGGGTGGGTAGGGGCTGGCGATGGCGCCGAGCAGCAGCACGGTGTCCAGGTACACATGGGGGTTGAGCCAGGTGAAGGCCATGGCGGTGAGCACCACGGGTTGCCAGCCGGCCGATGCCGCGCCTTCGGACCCGACCTGCATCGCGGCAGGCCGGTAGGCGCGCACCAGCGCGCGCGCCGCATAGGCCAGCAAAAAGGCCGCGCCCAGCCAGCGTGCAGCCACCAGCAATGCCGGGTGGGCCTGCACGGCCGAGCCCAGGCCCCAGACGCCCGCCTGCACCAGGATGGCATCGGACAGCGCACACACCACCACCACGGGCAGCACATGCTCGCGTCGGAGGCCCTGGCGCAGCACGAAGGCATTCTGCGCACCGATGGCGATGATGAGGATGGCGGTCGAGGAAAAGCCGTTGGCAAAAGCCGATGAGAGATTCATGGCCGCGATGGTGCCGGGCCGCACAAGGAAAGAAAAGCTATACTTTTTTGCGACCCGTAAGCAAAACTGAATGCACCTCGACACCGCGCAACTGGCGGCGCTGGCCGCCGTGCTGGAAACCGGCAGCTTCGAGCGTGCCGCTGTGGCGCTGCACGTGACGCGCTCGGCCGTGTCCCAGCGCGTGAAGCTGCTCGAGGAGCGCGTGGGCCAGGTGCTGGTGCGCCGCGCCGCGCCCTGCACGCCGACCGAGGCGGGCCAGGCCCTGTTGCGCCATGCGCAGCAGATGGCGCTGAGCGAGGCCGATGCCCTGCGCAGCATTGCCGGCAGCAGCGCAAGTCTGGCGCCCGTGCGGCTGGCGCTGGGCGTGAATGCCGATTCGCTGGCCAGCTGGTTCATTGAGGCCATGGCCCAGGCTGCGGAACCAGACCCGGGCGCGGCCCCACCCATCACCTTCGACATCCATGTCGAGGACCAGGACCACTCGTCCGAGCTGCTGCGCCAGGGCCGCGTGATGGCGGCCGTCACGGCCGATCCGCAGCCCGTGCAGGGCTGCCAGGTGGTGCGCCTGGGCACCATGCGCTACCGCGCGCTGGCCAGCCCCGCTTTCATGCGACGCCATTTCGCCCAAGGGGTAACGGCCGCCGCGCTGGCCCAGTCCCCGGTGCTCGTCTTCAACCGCAAGGATGCGCTGCAGGAGCGCTTCCTGCGCCGCATCGCGCGGCGCGACCTGGCGCCGCCCGTGCACTGGCTGCCCTCGTCGCAGGGCTTTGTCGCCGCATCGCTGGCCGGGCTGGGTTGGGGCATGAGCCCCGACCAGTTGGCGCGCGAGGCCATCGATGCCGGCCACCTGGTGGAACTGGTACCCGGCAAGCCGGTGGACGTGGCGCTGTACTGGCAGTTCTGGCGCCTGAATGTGCAGGCACTGCAGCGCATGACGCAGGCGGTGCAACAGGCGGCGGCGTCGGCCTTGCTGCCGTAGGGGGTCAGGCCGGCAAGTCTTCGTGGTGGTCGGCCACGCCTTTTTTCCAGTAGGCCGCGATGCGCATGCGCTTGGGGTTCACGCCCGGCTTGGCCAGCACGACCTTGCGCAGGGCCGCCATGTCGGCATGCTCGCCTGCGGCCCAGATATAGCCATCGCCCTCGGGGATCGCCAGCGACGCCGCAGCCTCGGGCAGTGAGTCCACCCATTGCAGGTCGAGTTTCGCGGCGCTGACCAGCGGCCGCTGGTCGGCCGGGTTGCGCACCTGGATGCGCACCGTCACGCTGGCCTCGGCCGGCAGCTCGGCCAGGCGCCGCGCGATGGCGGGTACCGCCGTCTCGTCGCCCAGCAGCCAGTGCCACGCAAACGCCGTGGGCACCACCATGCTGCCGCGCGGGCCGGCCACGCCCACCCAATGGCCTACCTGGGCGGCGGCGGCCCAGTCGGAGGCCGGGCCGGCATCGTGCAAGGCCACTTCGACGTCCAGCTCGCCCTTGGCCGCGTCGTAGTGCGCGGGCGTGTAGTCGCGCAGCACGGGGCGGGGCTCGGGCATCACCGGGCGGCCGTCCTGCATCGAGGGCAGGCTGGCGCGCTCCTGGCCCGGGTGCGGCAGGATGAGCTTGAAGTGGTCGTCGAAGCCCGCGCTCACGAAATCCGCCATGTCCGGCCCACCGAGCGTCAGGCGTACAAAGCCGGGGCTGACTTCAGTGCGGCGCAGCACCTGCGCATGGCGCGCCTTCAAGGTGTGGCGGACACGGGTGATGGCGAGGGCGTCGGCAGGCGCCGTGGAGAAAGTTTCAGTGCGCATGATTTAAAATGTTGTTGATTCAATCAACCAAATCATCCGCCAACAAGTTGACTTTGTCAACCGGTTGGCTCTGCCATGCACCGCAACCGCCCCCCCGCCGATGTCTTTGAAGCGATGCACGACCTGATGCACGTGTACCGCGCGCATATGGTGCGGGCCATGGCCGCCATCCACCCCGACCTGACCATGAACGAGGTGCGAGCATTGGGTTTCATCGGCCGCCACCCGGGGGCCACGCAGAAAGACCTGGTGCGCCACAGCGGCGCCGACAAGGCCCAGGTGGCGCGCATGGTGGCGCTGCTGGCCGAGCGCGGCTGGATCACCAGCGCCCCGAACCCCGAGGATGGCCGCAGCCGCATCCTGGCGCTGAGCCCCGAAGGCCAGGCCCTGCAAGAGACGGTGCGCGGCCTGCGCCAGACGCTGTCGGCCCGGCTGCTGGCCGGCTGCGATGCGGGCACCCAGGCGCAACTGCTGGCGCTGCTGGAGCAACTGCGCGGGGAGCTGGATGCCCTGCCGGCGTGCGACCGGCACAGCTGACCATGGCACCGGCGTCCCCGGCCCACCTGGGTCCTGCGCGCCCCGCCGGAGCACCCATGGCGGCCGCGGCTTCAGCGCCACAATCGCGCCAAGCGGTAAAACTTTACGTGCAGTCGTTAAAATTTGCGTGTAACTTCGGGTTTTTGCGGCACGGCGCCGCTGGCAGAGCCTGCCTGGTTGGGCGGCAAGAAAGGTGTGGCAAGTGGGAGCGTCCATGGCGAAGCAGCAGCCAGCCCTCGCGTTGCGTCCTGCAACCGAGCAAGACGCAGCGTTCCTGAACGCCGTGTACCGCTCGGTGCGCGAGCCCGAGCTCCAGGCCATCGGCTGGCCGGACGCCCAGATCGACGCCTTCTGCGCCATGCAGCACCGCTTTCGCACGGCCGGTTATGGCCAGTACCTGCCCCCTGTGGAAACCCGCTTGGTGCTGTGCGACGACCAACCCGTCGGCATGCTGGCCGTTTGCCGCAATGCGGAACGCTGGGTGCTGGTCAACATCGAGCTCCTGCCTGCTGCCCGCGGCCAGGGCATTGGGGCCGAACTGATCACCCGGCTCCAGCAGGAGGCCCAGGCGGCTGGCGTGGGCCTGCGGCTGCAGGCTGCCAGCGCCAGCCCCGTGGTGCACCTGTACGAGCGCTGCGGCTTTGCGAGTGTGGCCGACGACGGCATGGTGCGGCAGATGGAATGGCCGCATGGCAAGCCACGGCGGGCTTCTGCAAGGAAGTCGGGCAACCGTGGCACGAATGAACAACAGACAGTGGACTGATTGAACCAGGAACAACGACCCATGGAATTCGAAGACACCGCGCCCTTGGCCCCAGAGGCCCCGGAATCCGAA
This sequence comes from Acidovorax sp. FW305-C-20-28, assembly GCF_058783375.1. Taxonomy (NCBI): domain Bacteria; kingdom Pseudomonadati; phylum Pseudomonadota; class Betaproteobacteria; order Burkholderiales; family Comamonadaceae; genus Acidovorax; species Acidovorax sp. FW305-C-20-28. The sequence continues at coordinate 101,099 of NZ_JBYSYM010000016.1, forward strand.
AGCCGCCGCCGGTTTGTGGCCGGCGCCGGAGCGATGGCGGTCGCCGCCGCCCTGGGCGCCCCAGGCCTTGTCGGTGCCACCCCTTCTTTGCCCCTGGCTACCAACACCACCAAGGGCACAGGCCGCGGCGCGCTGCGGGTCGGCATGCTGCTGCCCGAAGGGCGCGCCTACCCCCTGCTGGGCGCACAGCTGATGGCCGGCGCACAGGCTTTTGCACAGCAGCAGACCGGTGGCCCGCAGTTGCACGTCACCCCGGTCACCTACGGAAACCGCTCGAGCCAGGCGCAACATGCCGCGGAGGAACTGCTGGCGACCGGGCAGGTGGACGTGCTGGCCGGCTTTGTCGACACGGGCACGCGGGCCGCCCCCTGGGAGCCCCTGCTGGAACGCTACCAGGTGCCCCTGCTCGTGGGTGACACCGGGGCCAATGCGCTCAATCCCCAGGCACGCTCGCCCTGGGTGGTGCACAACAGCCTGGGCTACTGGCAAGCCGCCTGGGCGGCGGGCCGCTGGGCCGCCAAAGCGCTTGGCCCGCGCGCCATCGTGGCCGCAGGTCCGGCAGACAGTGGTTTTGACCACCTGCCCGCCTTCGAGCGCGGCTTTGCTTCTGCCGGTGGGCGGGTGCAGAACACGGTGTTCACCCGCGCAGCCGATGGGACCAGCCAATTGGAAGAACTGGCGCTGCTGGTGCGCCAGACACGGCCCGATTTCGTGTTTGCGCTGGACTCCGGCCACCGGGCCGACGCGTTCCAGCAATTCTGGACACAGTCGGGCATCGCGAGCCAAGTCCCCCTGGTGGCCGGCGGCATGCTCGCGGAAACCATGGCGGCTGCCCAGCGAGCGGCGTCGGGATTGCCGATCTGGGCAGCGCGTTCCTGGCAACCTCAGGCCGGGGGCAGCGGCGGTATGGCGGCCTTGCAGGGCATGCACCAGCCCACGCCATTCCATCTGCTGGGGTACGAACTGGCCCAGCGCCTGCACGCTGCCGCCCCGAAGGCCCCCCTCGGACTGCCGTTGGCCCAGGCCATGGCCGCGGCCGTACTGCAGACACCGCGCGGAGAAGTGCGCCTGGATGCCATCTCCGGAGAAACGGTGGCTGCAGCCTACCTGCACGCCCTGCACCTGCCACAGGCCCGCGCTGGGGTCACGCTGCCCTCCGTGGCGGCCGCATCCTGCCAAGGACTGTGTGACGTGCTGTCCAGCCGGGTCACAGGCACTTATCTGGCTGCGTGAGCAGCTTCCAGAATTTCCTAGAAAGCGACTGACGATGTCCGAACCATTCCTCGGCGAAATCAGAATATTTGCCGGTAACTTCCCCCCCCGGGGCTGGGCATTTTGCCAAGGCCAAATCATGGCCATTTCACAAAACACCGCCCTGTTCTCCCTGCTGGGCACCACTTACGGAGGCAACGGACAAGCAACCTTCGGCCTGCCCGACCTGCGAGGCCGTGCGCCCGTGCACTATGGTCAGCTTCCTGGAGGGGACAACTATGTCCAGGGGCAGGTCGCAGGCACGGAAAGCGTGACCTTGCTCGCCAACCAGATCCCGGCCCACAGCCACAGCTTGGCCGCAGGGTCCACGGGAACCCAGGCCTCCCCATCCGGAGGCTTGCCCGCAACCACTTCGGCTCGCGATTTCCGTTACTCCAACGCAGCAGCAAACGCCACTCTGCATGCCGGTACCGTCTCATCCGGTGCCGGAGCGCAGCCGCATGAGAACCGCTCGCCCGTGTTGGCACTGAACTTCATCATCGCGCTGGAAGGCATCTTCCCGTCGCGCAATTGAGCTTGGGGTATCCATGTCCGAACCATTTCTCGGAGAAATCCGCCACTTCGCCTTCAATTTTGCGCCACGGGGCTGGATAGCCTGCCAGGGCCAGATGTTGAGCATTGCGCAGAACACGGCCCTGTTTTCCATACTGGGCACCACCTATGGGGGGAACGGACAGACCACGTTCGCCGTGCCCAATCTCGCGGGGCGTACGCCGATCCAGCAAGGCTGGGGGCCAGGCTTGAGCCCGTACGTCCTGGGCGAGCAACTGGGTGCGGAAACCGTCACCCTGACGGCTGCACAGGTACCGCCACACACCCACCTTGTCTCTGCCGTGGCTGCTGTCGGCACCAGCGATGCACCTGCAGGGAACGCCCTGGCGCAATCGAGCATCCGCAGCGATCTGTACGCCGCCGCCACACCGAATACGGCGATGTCTTCTCTTGCAGTGAATCTTGCCGGCGGCGGCCTGCCACACAACAACATGCCCCCCTTCCTGGCAGTGGGTTTCTGCATTGCGACGCAAGGCATTTTCCCGTCCCGCAACTGAACCCGCCGTCCGGCAACACCGTTGGAAAATCTCCATGTCAGAACCCTATATCGGCGAAATCCGCATGTGCGGCTTCAGCTTTGCGCCACGCGGCTGGGCACTGTGCAATGGGCAAATCCTGTCCATTGCGCAAAACACGGCTTTGTTCTCCTTGATCGGTACCACCTATGGCGGCAATGGGCAGACCACATTTGCCCTGCCCGACCTGCGCGGGCGGCGCGCCCTTGGGACGGGCACGGGACAGGGCAGCAACTATAACTATGTGCATGGGCAGGTCGGTGGCGCCGAAACCCACACGCTGATCCTGTCGGAGTTGGCACCCCATAGCCATACCCTCATGGCATCCAGCGCTCCAGGCGATCAGGCCTCGCCAAACGGCAATGCACTCGCCGCCTCGGCAGTGGATTCACCATATTCCACCAGCAGCGGTGGAACCCAGACCACCCCGGTCTCCAACGGCGGAGGCTCTTTGCCCCATGACAACCTCCCACCGTACCTGGTCGTGAACTTCGTGATCGCGGTGGAAGGCGTCTTCCCCTCTCGCAACTGATCTGCACAAGAACCCATCAGGCGCCAGGGGCGCCGCAGGGCCTTCGGGCCGACCAAGGAGCTGATTTCATGCAACGATGGATCCAAACCCTGAAGCCGACCTGGTGGTCCGGCCTGGGCATGCTGGTTCTGGCCCTGGGGGCCAGTGGCCATGCCATGGCTGCCACCATCACGGTAGATACGCTGGGGGATGGCAACACGGGATGCACCCTGCGCAGGGCCATTGCCAACACCAATGCAGGCAGTGGTGTATCGGCAGGCTGTACCGCGGCCGACGCCGGGCCCAACGAAATCCGGTTCCAGGGAACCCAAGCGATTGTGCTGACCGCGGGCAACGGACCACTGGTCATCCAGCGCTCCGTCACACTGACCGGCAACGGCGCCGCAATGACCAGCATTTCCGGCGGCGGTGCCACGCGCGTGTTCGACATTCCGGTGGGTACCAGCATCACCCTCGCCCTGAACGGGCTCACCGTGCAAAACGGCAAGGCGCTGGCCAGCAGCGCCATGAGCAATGCGGGCGGGCTGTTCATCCCCACAGGCTCCACCGCCAACCTGAGCAACTGCGCTTTCCGCAACAACGACGCGCAGTCCAGCGGGGGCGCCATCGAGAACCGCGGTGCGCTGAGCATCAACGCCTGCATCTTCACCGGCAACACGGCCGCCGGTGAAGGCGGCGCCATCCGCAACATCGGCACGATGACGGTGGGCGGCTCCATCTTCAACAGCAACACGGCCGACCGCGGCGGCGCCGTGTGGGTGAACCGCACGGCGGTAACCAATATCGACCTGCTCAACTCCAAGTTCGGTGCCAACACCGGCGGCAGCACAGGGGGCTCGACCGCCCCTCTGGGTGTGGCCGTGATGAACGCCACGGGCAGCAGCGCCACCTTGACCACCACGGGCAGCGTTTTCAATGCGTCGGCCTATCCCGAGGGCCCGCCGACCATCACGGTGCAGCCCACCACCCCCGTCACCGTGGGCAATGCCGCCACGCTGTCCGTCACGCTGTCCGGCGGCAGCGGCACGCCCACGGGCACGGTGAGCCTGCGGTCCGGCGTGGATGCCATTGCCGCTTGCGCCAACCTGGCCCTGACCAATGGCACTGCGAGCTGCAGCCCGACCAGCCTGGTCGTGGGTGTGCACACCATCACGGCCGAGTATCCAGGCGACAGCACCTACCAGCAAGGCACCTCTGCAGGCGTGGCCCAAGTGATCAACGGTTCCACGAATGCCGACACCACGCAGGTCACGGTGAGCGGCCCGCAGAATGCCGAGGTCTGGGTGGACAGCGCCAACAAGGGCAGCATCACGGCCAGCGGCAAGCTGACCGTTGTGCTGGACACGCCCGCGCCGGATGGCGCCAAGCCGTTCCTGGTCGAGACCAAGACCGCAGGCGGGGGCAGCACGCTGGTCACCGGCACACTCACGATCACGCGCGACGGGACGCCACCGGTGTTCTCCGGCTTCGTGCCAGCCGACAATGGCTTCCTGGGCAGCACCAGCACCATCGACTACGCGCTGAACGAAGACGTGGTGGCCGGCGCCACCATCGTGCTCACGCGCACCGGCGGCGCCGCCGACCCGACGCCGCACACTTGCACGCTGCAGGGCACGGCCCTGAATGCGGGTACGCACCAGATCGCCTATGGCGCCAATGCCAATGGCTGCACCACGGCACTGAACCTGGTCAGCAACGCCATCTACACGATTGCTTTCAGTGGCACGGACAAGGCGGGCAACGCATCGGCGGCCACCCAGGTCACTGGGGTCACCTATGACACCACAGCCCCCACGGCCAGCCTGACCCTGGCCGCCACCTCCACCAACCGCACGATCACCGTGGCAGCCGGTGCCTTCACCGGCAGTGATGCCGGATCGGGCATCGCCGCGGCAGGCTACTGCCTGCAGGAAACCAACGTGTCGGCCAACTGCGTCTGGGGTGCGGTACCGACGAGCTACCAGTTCGCCTCGGATGGCAGCAAGACGCTGTACGGCTTCGTCAAGGACAACGCGGGCAACGTCTCTGCGGCCGCCACGGCCAACGTGCTGGTGGACTCCAGTGTGCCAGCGGCCCCGACCCTGAACACGACGCCCACCTATGCCATCGGCAGCTCCACGACTCTGACCGTCCAGAGCGCCGAGAACGGGCTCCAGGTCTGGGTTGGCAACACCAACACGAACCAGGTCATCGCGGGCGGCACGGCCAGCATCACGATCGACACCAGCGGCATCGCCAATGGCCAGCAGGCCACCTTCCGGATCACCCTGCGCGATGCGGCGGGCAATGTGAGCGCAGAGCTGGTTCTGCCCCTGACGCGCGACGAAACGGCGCCCGTGTTCAGCGCGACGACCCCGGCCAACAACGCCGCCATCAAGGCCAATGCCACGCTGGGCTTCACACTCAGCAAGGCCGTGGCCAGTGCGCGCATCACCGCCACCCGCACAGGCGGCACGGCCGATGGCGCCTCGCCCCATACCTGTACCCTCCAAGGCACCGCCCTCAATGCCGGTGCCCATGGGGTGGCGCTGACCGCGGACGCCAATGGCTGCACGGCCCCGCTGGGCCTGGTCGACGGTGCGATCTACACCTTCGAGTTCAACGCGACCGATGCGGCTACCAATGCCGCCGCGCCGGTTTCCATCACCGGCGTGACCTACGACACCAGCGCGCCATCGGCCCCGGTGGTGAACAGCCCGGCCAACAACGCTGCGGCCGAAGGCAGCTCGGTGGCGATCAGCGGCACGGCAGAGGCCGGCAGCCGCGTGGAGGTCTACGAAGCCGCCACGCTGCGGGGCAGTGCCACGGCCACGGGCGGCAACTTCTCGATCACCGTGGGGGGCCTGAGCTACGCGCTGCACAACTTCACGCTCAAGGCCATCGACGCCGCAGGCAACGAGAGTGGCACCACGGCCCTGGCCTACACGGCCCAGGTGCCCAGCGGCGGCGGCTCGACACCGCCCAATGTGGTGACGGAAGGCAACGTGACGGTGACGCCAGGCGCACCGGTCATTGTGGGCGGCAGCGTCCAGGTGACAGCGCCACCGGGCAGCACGATCACACTGAACCCGCAATCGGGCGGCTCCACCATCACCCTGCCCCCCACGGGCGGTGGAGGTACACCAGCCCCCGTGACCCTGGTGATCGGCGGCCAGACCTTCAGCATCCAGCCCCAGCCCAATACCGCCACGGTGCTGAGCGTGGTGACGCTGACGGGCGCCAATGGCCAGCCCCAGGTGGCCCTGGTGCTCAACCCATCGACCTCGGGCGACTCGCAGGTGACGCTCAGCGGCACGGTGAGCCAGGGCACGGTGGTGGCCCTGCTGTCCACCACCACAGGCAACCTGCCGCTGACGGCCCAGGGCGACGGCGTGGTCTCGGTCACGCTGGTCACCACGCCGCGCGCTGCCGCAGGCACGCCGCAATCGTGGAGCGTGTTCGTGGGTACCGGCCGCGTGGCGCTGCCCCCATCCGCCAATGGCGCCGCCAATGTGACGGTGCTCAGCGGCGAAGTGGCACGCCTCGATGGCTCGGGCAAGGTGCAGAGCGTGCGTCTGGGCACCGTGGCCGGCAATGGCCTGGGCGACCCCGTGCAGCGCAGCGACCTGCCCGCCGGCATCAATGCCAACGTGGGTTTTGTGCGCCTGGCCGGCGTGCCGACGCGTACCGGTGGCAGCACGCCGCTGGAGACCCTGGTCAACAATGGCCTGCGTACCATCGGCATCACCAGCAGCGCACAGTCCGCCAACGGCAGCGTGACCTGGACACTGGGCGGCGCGAGCTTCCCCGTGGTGCCGCTGGAAGTGCGCGTGGTGCCCGGCCGCGCCGACGGCGTGAGCGTGGCAGACGATGGCAGCATCGAGGTGGCCACGGCAGGCCTGGTGACCCGCTTCGGCCCGGCCCTGCAATCGCTGGCCGCCATGGGCCAGGCCCTCACGGGCCTGGGTGCCACCACGGTGCTGCAGCCCAATGGCGCCCTGCGCGTCTCCCTGGGCACCACGGTCTTCCACCTGCGTCCGCAGTGGCTGCCGCTGGGCCGCACGGGCAATGCCCCGGGCTTTGTCTTCAGCAACTCGGCCGGCCTGGTCTTCACGGATGCGAACGGCGTGAGCCAGGCGCTGCAGGGCGACGTGGCCGACTACGAGGGCCTCACCAGCCTGCTGCAGTCGCTCCTGGGCCCCACCACCACCTTGCGCACCGGCCTGGACCTGCAGACCGAGCTGGCCGTGGGCAACCAGCGCTTTGTGCTGGTGGCCGACCTGGCCCTGCTGCCCGCCACCAGCGGACCTGCGGGCAGCAGCTGGTGGTTCGAGGGCAGCAAGCTCTTCGTGCGCTACCCAGGTGGCCTGGTACAGGGCTTTGCGGTGACCGCACGCTGAGCGGCAACGCCCACCCACCCGCAGAAAGCGGGGTGCGCCAACCACTGGCGCACCCCGCTTTTTTCATGGGCGACGGGGCGCGAAAGACCCGGCACCAGGGCCCTCAACCAGGGCGGGTGCCTGCGGCCAGATGGCGCTCCAGGTACGCCTGCAGCAGCTCGCTGCGCGCCTGCGGGTCGGCACAGGCCACATAGCTGTCGGGCCGCAGCAGGTAGGCGGCACCACGGGCCAGGCCTGCGGCCTCGTGCGCCGGGCCAAACGGGAACTGGTGCAGCGCGATGCCTTGCGAAGCGCACCACGCGGCGAGCTCGCCGGGGGCATCGCCATAGACATGCACCTGCCAGGTGATATCGGCCAGGGGACCGTGGTTGTCGGCCGTGCGCACCCAGGGCAGGCGGTCGCCGCCGCGCACCGCGCCGGCCTGGCCTTCAGCCAGGGGGCCGCCGTGGTAGCTGATCATCGTCTGCGAGACCATGCGGAAGGCGTACTCGCGCACGGCATCCGCGCCAGACGCCAGCGGCACCAGCAGCGGGGCAATGCGCGTGCGCATGAAATCGGCAAAGCGGCCTTCGGCCGTGACGAAGCTGAACATCCGGTCGGTGGTTTCCACCAGCTTCAGGGCAAAGGCGCGCCGCTCGGCCTCGTAGCTGTCCAGCAGTGCATCGGGGGCGCCCTGCCGCAGCACAGCAGCCAGCTTCCACGCGAGGTTGATGGCATCGCCAATGCCCGTGTTCATGCCCTGCCCGCCAGCCGGGCTGTGCACGTGCGCGGCGTCGCCCACCAGGAAGGCGCGGCCCCGGCGGTAGTGGTCCGTGACGCGGTGGTGCACGCGGTAGGTCGAGAACCAGTGCACCTCGCGCACCTGCAGGCCCACGCTGGTGATGGCCCTGTGGCCCACATCGTCGAAGCTCAGGGATTCGGCCCGCTGCGCTCGTTCATCGCCCACCACGCCGATGAGCCGGCCGCGGCCCTGGTCGTCGTAGGGCAGCCAGGCGGCGAAATCCGCATGGTCCAGCGCAATGTGCGCCTGCCCGTTGGCCGCTGCCGACCCACTGGCATCGACATCGGCCACGTAGAAGATCTTGTCGTAGGTGCCGCCCGGGAAACCCGCGCCGATCTGGTGGCGCACCACCGAACGGGCGCCGTCACAGCCGGCCAGGTAGGCGGCCTCGCCAAGCTGCTCGCTGCCGTCGGGCAAACGCAGCCGCGCGATGACGGCCTCGCCCCGCTCCTCGAATCCCAGGCATTCGGTGCGCCATTCCACCCCAACCCCCAGGGCTTGCAGGCGCGCCACCAGCAGCCGCTCGTGCTGGTCTTGCGGGTAGACCAGCAGGAAGGCATAGGGCGTGAGGTCCTGGCCCGCCGAGCCGAAGGACAGCGTGGCGCGCCGCTGGCCCGTGGTCCAGAGGTTGATGGCCGGGATGGTATGGCCGCTGGCCACCACGGCATCGGCCAGGTCGAGCTGGCGGTACAGCTCCAGCGTGCGCGCCTGCACGGCCATGGCGCGCGATGCCGTGCCGGGCCCGGGCGCCTTGTCGATGATGCGCACCGGTACGCCCTGGCGCGTGAGCCAGAGGGCCAACACCAGGCCGGTAGGGCCTGCGCCCACGATGAGAACGGGTGCATGGGGCATGGTGGTCTTGTCCTCTCCAGCGGGTTGCGGCCTTGCCGCGCCGTGTGCTCAGCGCGCTTTCGATGCCGACGATTGCAGCGCCCGCACAGCCTCGGGCAGCGAATTCACATGGGGCAGGAAGTGGTCGATGGCCGCGCCCAGGGCCACGGCACACACCACGGCGCCCAGCATGGGCTTCCAGGTCAGGCGCACGGCGGCGCTGAGCCAGCCCTCGCGCTCCACCCCCATGGCGGCGCGCGCCGTCACCACCGAGAAGGCCAGTTCCACGGCCACGGTGAGCAGCACGTCCCAGCCGAAGAACAGCATGGCCAGCGCGCCCGCTCCGAAAACGATGGCCGAGCCGATGAGGAAGATGGCCACGATGGGAATCACCACCACGGCGCCCTCGTCGGCGCCCGACACCGCGTCGGCCGCTCCGCTGGCCAGGTCACCCAGCCCGGAGCCCGCGTCCGACAGGGCGGAGCCGAAATCGCCCGATCCGCCGCTGGTGTGGACCGTACCGCCCGAGCGCGGCATGGGCACGCTCGGCCCGCTGCCCCCGCGCCACGAGAGCGCATCGATTGCGATGTCTGCCACGTCCCCGGCTGCCTCGATCGCATCGCCCGCACCGCTGTCCGAATCGTCCTCATCCCGCTGCACCAGGCGGGCCGCCCACAGGCGCAGCACCAGCAGATAGCCGACGTAGCCGACCGACAGGGTGACCAGGTAGCGCCACGCCAGCGTCTCCATGCCCATGCGCATCTGCACATAGGAGGCGCACCACATCAGGATCAGCACAAAGCCGCCAATCAGAAATCCGTGCAGGCGCAGGCTGTAGCGCTGCTGCAGGCTGTCCGCCAGGTGGTGGCGGGGCTGCATGCGCACGGAGCGCCAGTTCGAGTTCTTTTTGCGGGCGCTGCGCTTGTCGGCCATGGGCTGCACTCCTGTCAGGACGGATGGTCAGGCGCGCAGCGTACCCGATCAGGCCCGGCTCAGGGCAAGGCCCGTCGGGCGAACCGTGACAAGATGCCCCATTACTCCACCGTGACAGGCACGCGCTGCGCCAGAGCGCACATGAGTTCCCAGGACACGGTGCCCGCCGGCTGGGCCACCTCGTCGATGGTCAGCACCGCCCCGTTGCTGGCACGGCCCCAGAGCGTGACCTCGCTGCCGAAGCCCACCTCCATCCCGGCCTGCAGCAGCGGCGTGAGGTCGACGGTGACCATGTCCATGCTCACCCGGCCCACCAGGCGCGTGCGCACCCCGTTGACCAGCACCGGCGTGCCGGTAGGACAATGTCGCGGGTAGCCGTCGCCATAGCCACAGGCCGCCACCCCGATGGTGAGCGGCCCGTCGGCGACGAAATTCGAGCCGTAGCCCACCGTGTCGCCCGCCTGCAATTGCTGCACGGCCAGCAGCCTGGTCGCCAAGGTCATGGTGGGCGCCAGCTCCCAGTGGCTGGCGGTGTTTTCCGGATGGTCGGGGGCATTGCCGTAGAGCACGATACCGGCGCGCACCCAGTCGCCGCGCACGGCCGCATCGCTGCTGTGGCGCAAGGTGGCGGCGCTGTTGGAGAGTGTGCGCTCACCCGGCAGATCGGCCGTGGCCTCGTTGAAGGCTGCCATCTGGTGGGCAATGCCGCGCGGGCCGTCGGCATCGCTGAAGTGGGTCATGAACGAGATCTCGTCCACCTGCGGCAGCGCATTGAGCCGTGCCCAGGCCGCGCGGTAGCGCTGGGGCGTGAAGCCCAGGCGGTTCATGCCCGAGTTCATCTTGAGGAACACGCGGTGCGGCACCTGGGTCTTGTGCGCGGCCAGCATATCGATCTGCTCGTCGCAGTGCACGGCATGCCACAGACCCAGTCGCGAGCACAGCTCCAGGTCGCGCGCCTCGAACACGCCTTCGAGCAGCAGGATGGGACCACGCCAGCCCAGCTGGCGCACGCGTTCGGCCTCGGCCAGATCGATCATGGCAAAGCCATCGGCGCCGCGCAGGCCTTCGTAGGCACGCTCGATGCCGTGGCCATAGGCATTGGCCTTGACCACGGCCCAGACCTTGGCATCCGGCACACTCTTGCGCACGCGCTCCAGGTTGTGGTGCAGGGCGGCGGTATGGATGGTGGCGTGTATCGGGCGTGGCATGGGGTTTGACCGGGTGGGATGCCCTGGATTCTGGCACCGTGACCGTTTACCCACGTGATATAACCATCTGTCGGCCACCCGGCTCCCCATATTTAACAGGGCATCAGTTCGCCTGATGCAGCACCAGCCATTCGATGAAGCGCGGTTTCTACACCATCATGTCGGCGCAGTTTTTCAGCTCGCTGGCCGACAACGCACTTTTCGTGGCAGCGGTCGAACTCCTTCGTTCCGAAGGTGCGCCCGAATGGCAGCGCGCCGCGCTGGTGCCCATGTTCGCGCTGTTCTACGTGGTGCTGGCGCCCTTCGTGGGGGCCTTCGCCGACGCCCTGCCCAAAGGGCGGGTGATGTTCGTGAGCAATGCCATCAAGGTACTGGGCTGCCTGATGATGCTCTTTGGCTCACACCCGCTGATCGCCTACGCGGTGGTGGGCCTGGGCGCAGCGGCCTACTCGCCCGCCAAATACGGCATCCTCACCGAACTGCTGCCGGCCTCCCAGCTGGTCAAGGCCAATGGCTGGATCGAGGGGCTGACCATCGCCTCCATCATCCTCGGTGTGCTGCTCGGTGGCCAGCTCGTGGGGCACAGCATCTCGGGCATGATGCTGAGCTTCGATTTCCCGGTGATCGACACCGGCGTGGACACGCCCGCCGAGGCGGCCATCGCCGGATTGATCGCGATCTACGTGCTGGCGGCCTGGTTCAACACCCGCATTCCGCACACCGGCGTGGAAATGCGCCCCATGCGCGCCGACCCCTCGCGCAGCATCCTGGCCAATACCCTGGCGCTGCTGCCCGACTTCTGGGCCTGCAACAACCGCCTGTGGCGCGACAAGCTGGGCCAGATTTCGCTGGCCACCACCACCCTGTTCTGGGGTGCGGGCGGCAACCTCAAGTTCATCGTGCTGGCCTGGGCCGGCGTGGCCCTGGGCTACAACACCACACAGGCCTCGGCGCTCACAGGGGTGGTGGCCATCGGCACCGCGGTGGGCGCCGTGGTGGCGTCCATGCGCATGCGGCTGGACATGGCCACCCGGGTCATCCCGCTGGGCATCGCGATGGGCCTGCTGCTGATCCTGATGGTGTTCATCAAGAACATCTGGCTGGCCATTCCCTTCCTCATCCTGCTGGGCGGGCTGGGCGGCTACCTGGTCGTGCCCATGAATGCCTTGCTGCAGCACCGGGGCCACAACCTCATGGGCGCCGGCCGCTCCATCGCCGTGCAGAACTTCAACGAACAGGCCTGCATCCTGGCGCTGGGCGCGTTCTACAGCCTGTCGCTCAAGTTCGGCCTGTCGGTCTTCGGCGCCATCACCATCTTCGGCCTGGTGGTCGCCGGCATCATGTGGATCATCCGCCGCTGGCACCAGAACAACTGCGTGACCCACCGCGAAGAGGTCGAGCACCTGCTGCACATTGCGCGGCAGGATGCGCACCACTAGGCTCCCCCTGAGGCGCTGCGCGCCTCGGTGCGTCCGCCAGAGGCGGCCGCTCTTCGTTGCCGTCCAAGCCTGCGCAGGCAGGCTTGGAGCCGCGGCACTCAGCCCCCTCCCCCGTATCGCTGCGCGATGCGGGAGGGGACGCCACCCGTGCGGCGGGGCGGCCCTTGCACGGCGGCGCTGGCTTGGGCCGCGCATCTGCATAGATTGCGCCTCCAGTAAAGCCCTGTGACATCGATGCAGGCAGACAAGCCACGCAGCGGCTACCATGGCTCCTTCATCCACCGAGGAGCCCCGATGCCCGAGACCATCTACGATTTCGAAGCCCTGCAGATGAATGGGCAGAGCGTGCCGCTCTCGCAGTACCGGGGCAAGGTGCTGCTCATCGTGAACACGGCCAGTGCCTGCGGGTTCACGCCGCAGTTCGGGGGGCTGGAAGAGCTGCACAAGGAGTACGGCGGCAAGGGCCTGGTGGTGCTGGGTTTTCCATGCAACCAGTTCGGCAGCCAGGACCCGGGCAGCAACGACGAGATCGCGAGCTTCTGCCAACTCAACTATGGCGTGAGCTTTCCGATGATGGCCAAGATCGACGTCAACGGCGCCGACGCCTCTCCGCTGTACAAGTGGCTCACCGCCGAGGCGCCAGGCCTTTTGGGCAGCAAGGCCATCAAGTGGAATTTCACCAAATTCCTGGTGGGCAAGGACGGCCAGGTGATCCGCCGCTATGCCCCGCAGGATGCACCCAAGAAGCTCGCGGGCGATATCGAGGCCGCGCTGGCCTGATCCGGCCGCCTACCTACCCCTGCCAGCGGCAGAGCACGCGCTCGCGGCCTGTGACAGGGTTGCGGTCGTGTGCGCCTTCCTGCAGGCCGCAGCGCGCATAGAAGCGGCGTGCGCCCAGGTTGCCGCTGGCCACGTGCAGCGACCAGCCCGCCGGGCACAGCGCGCAGACCCGGTCCACCAAGGCTGCGCCGATGCCCTGCCCTTGCAGTTCGGGCGCCACGAAAAGCTGGTGCAGATAGCCAGCCCCCACATCCAGCACCAGAAACGCAACGGCGCGCCCATGCCACTCGCCCACCAGGGTGAGGCACGGCGGCCCGAACTCCGCCTGCACCCGCTCCTGCCAATGCGCCAGCGGCGCGAGCTCGGCCACCGCAGGGTTGGCCGAGGCCCAGGCATGCCGCCACAGCGCGGCCAGTGCAGAGGCATCGTCCCTCCCTGCGGGGCGCAGGGGCATCGGCCCAGGCAAGGGGAATGCAGCAGTCTCCATGGCGTCGTCGTCTCATTCAGCGAACCGCCAGTATCCCTCCAGGCGCCGCCTTGGCCTGTGCCGCCCCGATCGGCGGCAGGCCGAACAGCGGCCGCAGCCAGCGCGAGCGCCGCACCACTCCCGTCAGTGCCCAGCACAGCAGCACCGTGCCGGCCAGCAAGGCGAGCGGTTCCAGCACCGGACCCAATGGCCAGCGCGCCAGGGCGACCGCGAGCACGATGGTGGCTGTCTGGTGCAGCACATACCAGGGGTAGACGGCCTCGCGCGCCCAGGGCAGCCAGCGCCAGGGCCGGTTGAGCCGGTGGTGGGCCCAGCCCAGGAGGGCCAGCAGCATGCCCCACAGGTACAGGTCGGCCAGCACCCGCACGGCGGTGCGTGCCAGCCAGCCGCCGTTCTGCACGGCAGGCCCGCGCAGGAGCACGAACAGCGCCAGCAGGAGCAGCGCCCCCGCCAGGCTGCGCCAGCGCAGACGCACCAGCTCGGCCCACAGGCCGGCGTCGAGCCCCATCCAGTACCCGTACAGGAACAGCGTGAAGTACACCGCATGCAGCCAGGCATCGTGGACCAGATCGTGCGTGGGCGGGAAGTGGCGCCACAACAGCAGCGAGTACAGCACCAGGGGCAGCACGGGCAGCAGGAACAATGCGCCGCCCCGCAACCCGGTGAAGGCTGCGCGCAGCCGCTGCCCCCAGGCCGACTCCAGACAGGGCAACAGCAGCGCCAGCACCACCGTGTAGGCCCACAGGTAGGCCAGGTACCACAGGTGGTTCCAGGTCACGCCCACCTCCCAGCCATCGAAGGCGCCGGCCGGCCAGCCGCCGCCGCCGCCGCCGCTGAAATAGCGGAGCAGAAAGGCCCCGAAGCCGGGAGCGATCAGACCGTTGGCAACGCCCTGGGCATAGGGCTGGTAGGGCACCACCACCGCCATGCCGAACGCCAGCGGCAACAGCAGGCGCCAGCTGCGCAGCCGGATCAGCCCCGGCACGGCCTTGCGGCCGCGCACCAGTCCGAACGCCAGCCCGGAGACCAGGAACACCAGGTCCATGCGCCAGAGATTGAGCGCCCGCATGGGCGCCTGCAGCCACTCGGCCGCATGCGGGCTCTTGAGGTGCCAGTGCCAGTCGGCCACGTAGTACATGGCCACGTGGTAGACGATGACCAGGGCGAAGGCGAACGCGCGCAAGGCATCGATGTCATGGCGGCGCGGGGCCGCAGAGGGAAGGTGGTGGGGATCGGTCATGCCCCCATGCTCGCGCCGCACGGCCTGTGCCCTGCCCCCTGCGGGACGGGGACCCATGCACTTTGGGATGGGCGGTGGCCGGCAGGGACGAAGATCGGGCCCGTGTTCCCACCCGATCCAGGCCCTTGCCTACACTGGCGGCATGTCGTCCCCGCCCACCCTGCCCTGGCCCGAGCGCTACCGCCCGCTGCGCCGCCGCGCCGAAATCGGCTTCTGGGCCACGGTGCTGCTGGTGCAGGCGGCCTTCAACAGCGTGGTGACCCTGATCGACCTGCGTTCCGCGGGCCGGCCGGTGGCCGCTTGGGAGCCGGCGCTGTGGGAGCTGTCCAGCGTGCTGGTGGTGGGCCTGCTGATCCCTGCCATCGTGGCCTTGGAGCGCCGCGTTCCCCTGCACTGGGACACGCTGCGCCGCCACCTGCCCTGGCATGTGCTGGCCAGCCTGGTGTATTGCACCGTTCACCTGGCGGCCATGATCGCGCTGCGGCATACCGCCTACGCCGCGCTGGGCGCCGAATACCGGCTGAACGGCCCCTGGTGGGCGCAGTGGGGCTACGAGTACCTCAAGGACGTGCGCACCTATGCACTCATCGTGTGCGCCCTGGTGAGCTACCGCTTCGTGCTGCTGCGCCTGCAGGGCGAGGCCCGGGTGCTGGACGCGCCCGAGCCCTCGCCCCTGCAGGAGATGCCCGCCACCCCAGCCGTGGAATCCGCAGAGCCGTCCCTCCCGCCTGCCCAGGTACCGCGGCCCGAGCGCTTTCTGGTGCGCAAGCTGCGCCGCGAGTTCCTGATCGCCGCCAACGACATCGCCTGGCTGCAGGCCGAGGCCAACTACGTGGGACTGCACGTCAACGGGCACGACTACCTGGTGCGTTCGACCCTCACGGACTTTCTCATCCAGCTGGACCCGGCGCGCTTTGTGCGCGTGCACCGCAGCTATGCCGTGAACCTGGACGCCGTGGCCGAGATCGAGCCCTTGGACAGCGGCGATGCGCGCCTGGTGATGCGGGATGGCAGCACCGTGCCCTGCAGCCGGCGCTACCGTAGCGCGCTCACAGATCCGTCCGGCACCACGCCTGGCTGATCAGCGCCCGGGGGTTAGCGCATCACCCACACGCTGAAAATGCTGGGTCAGCACACCGTTGGGGTAGGCCTGGTGCGTACGCAACGCCCAGCGCTGCGGCGGCATCGGCTGCTGCGCACCCCACAGGGGCAGGCCGGCGCCCAGGGTGACCGGAATGGTGGCCAGCATCAGGTGGTCCACCAGGCCCGCCTGCAGGAACTGCCCCGCCACCTGGCCACCGCCCACCAGCCAGACATGCCGGAGCCCCAGACCGGACCATTGCGCCACCAGGTCGCGGGGTTGCGCGGCGCCCCAGCGCACGCAGGAGGGCAGTGCCCCCTGCGCGGGCGCCAGCTGGCGGCTGAGCACCCAGGCCGGCCGTTCACCATACGGCCAGTCGCCAAACGACCGCGTCACCTCATAGGTGCTGCGCCCCATGGCCAGGCCATCCACCGTGGCCATGAAGTCGGCCAGCCCATAGTCGGTACCGGCCTGCTCGAAAGGGTGCAGCCAGTCGAGTTCGCCCTGCTGCCCGGCAATGAAGCCATCGAGCGTGGCGGCGACGTAGTAGGTGATCTCGGTCATGCGCAGGGGGCGGCTTCGTCGCCCATGGGGGTGGGCCGCCAGGCGTCCTCGGCCTCGACCTGGCGCAGCATGTCGGCCAGGGTCTTGCCGGGTTCCTGGCGGAACTGTTCGGGCAGCACCGTGAGTTCCGCGATGCGGTCGATGCGAAAGCCGCGGAAATCGTTGCGCAGCTCGCACCAGGCCGACAGGGTCCAGACCTTGCCCCAATAGAAGCAGCCCAACGGTCGCAGGCGGCGCACCGAGGGCCGGCCCTGCACGTCGGCATAGTCGATCTGCACCACATGGCGGCTGTGCACGGCCTCGCGCAAAGCCTGCAGGGTGGCCTGGGAGCGCGGCCCCAGGCCCACGGAAGGGGCATAGAGCGCCTGCGCCTCGGCCGCCACGCGTGCCTCGGGTGGCAGCACCGAGAGGATCTTGCCCAGCGCCCCTTCGACCTCGCGTGCCAGCCCGGCATCGAGCCAGGCCTGGGCCAGCCGCGCGGCCGCCACCAGGGCATTCGCCTCGCCCTGGCTGAACATCAGCGGCGGCAGATCAAAGCCTGCGCCCAGGCGGTAGCCCACACCGGCCTCGCCCTCGATGGGCACGCCCTGGTGCTGCAGGTCGGCCACGTCGCGGTAGATGGTGCGTTGGGACACCTCCAGCCGCTCGGCCAGGAAGGCGGCGGTGGACAGGCGCCGCCCACGGATGAGCTGGACGATCTGGAACAGGCGGTCGGCGCGGCGCATGGGATGGGGAGATCAGATGCCGATATGGATGGCCACGCGGTCGGGGCCGGGATAGGCCTCGAAGTCCGTGGCGAAGCGGCGCTTGATCTGCGGGTTCTCGGCAAAGTAGCGCCACACTTGGCCCCAGGCATCGATCACCATCTGCGGCATGGTGCCTTGGCCGTGGAAGACCAGGTAGTCGCCCGCCTCGATTTCCACCGTGGTGGCACCGCCCACGATCTCTGCGCCCGTGGGCGCGTCCACGCCGGCCGTGACATCAAAGGCACCATGCTCGTTGGATTCGTAGGCGCTGTAGACGCCGAAGATGCGGCCGTCGGCGCCTGGCTTGGGCAGCTTGTGCTCCCAGCTTTCGCTGAAGAAGCGGTCCCACAGACCGCCGATGCGCGCGGTCTCGGGGCTCATCTCGTCGCTGTTGCGGGTGCGCACGGCAATGCCGGCAACGCGGAAGGCAGGAATCTTTTCAGAAACGGGTGGCATGCGGTTCTCTCTCTCTTGGTTTGTCAGGAGCCGTGATGGTGCCGGCCCCCTGCTGACAACCCTGTGTCAGCAGGATGGCGCGGCGCGCGGCAAATTGCAACCAGAGGAAAGAGAGGCCGCCAACCCGCCCGAAGGCCGGGCTGCTGCCAAGGCCTTGTCAGCAGCCCACCCCGGGGGAAGTAAGCCTGTGCAGCGGCTCAGGCCGCAGGGGCGGTGGTCGCTGCAGCGGTGGCAGCCGCGGCCACCACGCTGCGATAACGGCGTGCGCGCTCCAGCGTCTGGCCGGCCGCTCGCGCGGCCATGCCGTACATGTCGGCGAAAGCCTCCAGGGTCTGGCCGCTGGCCTCGAACGCGCGCAGCAGGGCTTCGTCACGGGCGTTGCGCGCGGCCCATTCGGCAAACGCCTCTTCGAGCAGGGCATTGGCCTCGTCGTCGCGGCCGGTGACCAGCTCGGTGTAGGCCTCGCGCGTCAGGCCCGAGGCCTCGAAGGCCTGGACCAGGCGGTTGCGCAGCTTGGGCAGCAGGTCTTCGCCGGCGCGCGCCTTGCTGTTCTTGCGGCGGCGGTAGACCTCCAGCAGGGCATGGTGCACATGCTCGGGCGCCATGGCTTCCACCGGCTTGCCGGCGAGGTCGTGGCGCTTGTCGCCCGCGGCCACGCTCTGCAGGTAGCGGGTGGAACGGGTGTGGATGCCCAGGGCTGCCTTGAGCGCTTCGCGCTCGAACAGCTCGGGGTGGGCCGCCTGCAGGTCCTGGAAGATGCCGCGCTTGAGCGGGCGGAACACTGCGCCGAAGAGCTGTGGGTACAGGCCGGCCAGTTGCTCCAGCACAGGGTGGGTGCGCGGTGGCGTGCGCTGGGCGCCGGCAGGGGCCGCGGCGGCCCCCTTCACCTCGGGCGCAATGGCGTCACGCGGGCGCTGGCTGCCGCCATCGGGCTTGCCACCGCGACCGCCACGGCCCCCGCGGCTGCGCCGGCCCTTGCCGGCAGGCGCCTGGGCTGGCGAATCCCCGCCCTCGGCTCCAGCCGGGGCCACGGCGGGGGCAGGCGATGCGGCCTGGTCCGCCGTGGAGGCAGCGGCGGCGGGCGCGGCGATCTTCTGTTCTTGTTCTGGCACGTTGTCGGTCATGGCGTAGCGAGGAAGGGGGCAAGAAAACCCTCAATCATGCCAGCCTTGGGCTGGAAAGCCTAAAAATCAGGCCAAAGCCTCATCCAGCACCTCGATCCAGTGGCGCACGGGCGTGGCCGTGCCGCTTTGCAGGTGCGTGATGCAGCCGATGTTGGCCGAGAGGATGGCCGTGGGCGGCTGCTCGCCCAAGGCCTCACCCAAGGCGCCGAGCTTGCGGTCGCGCAACTGGTAGGACAGACCGGGGTTGAGCACCGAATAGGTGCCGGCCGAGCCGCAGCACAGGTGCGACTCGTTGCGCGCCACGCGCAGCGTGAAGCCCAGCTTGGCGAGGTGCGTCTCGACCCCGCCGCGCAGCTTCTGCCCATGCTGCAGCGTGCAGGGCGGGTGGTAGGCATACTGCACCCCAGCCTGTGGTTGGACGCGCCCGGCCAGCCGCTCGGCCAGTTCGGGCAGCAGGTCCGGCAGCAGCTCGGACAGGTCGCGCGTGAGTTCACTGATGCGCGCCGCCTTGGCCGCATACTGCGCATCGTCCTGCAGGATATGGCCGTACTCCTTGACGGTGACGCCGCAGCCCGAGGCATTCATGACGATGCATTCCACCCCGCCCGCCTCCACCAGCGGCCACCAGGCGTCGATGTTGGCGCGCATCTGGGCCTTGCCGCCCTCCTGGTCGTTGAGGTGGAACTTGACCGCGCCGCAGCAGCCGGCCTTGGGCGCCACCAAGGTCTGGATGCCCGCGGCATCGAGCACGCGCGCCGTGGCGGTGTTGATGCCGGGCATCATCGCGGGCTGCACGCAGCCGGCCAGCATGAGCACCTTGCGCGCGTGTTCGCGGGTGGGCCAGGCGCCCGCATCGCGCGCAGCGGGCACCTTGGCCTTGAGCGCCGCGGGCAGCAGGCCGCGAACCATCTGGCCGGCCTTCATCGCGGGGGCGAACAGCGGCGAGGGCAGCCCTTCCTTGAGCGCCCAGCGCAGGGCCTTTTCGCCGGCAGGGCGCGGCACCTTCTCGTCCACGATCTTGCGGCCGATGTCCACCAGGTGGCCGTACTGCACGCCGCTCGGGCAGGTGCTCTCGCAGTTGCGGCAGGTCAGGCAGCGGTCCAGGTGCATCTGGGTGGCACGCGTGGGCGCCTGGCCTTCGAGCACCTGCTTGATCAGGTAGATGCGACCGCGCGGGCCATCGAGTTCGTCGCCCAGCAACTGGTAGGTGGGGCAGGTGGCCGTGCAGAAGCCACAGTGAACACACTTGCGCAGGATGGCCTCGGCCTGCTGGCCATCGGCGCGGGCGCGGTATTCAGGGGAGAGTTGGGTTTGCATGGTGCATGCCTGGCAGTTGAAGGGGTGTCGGCTGTGGCCGGCAGAGCGGCGCGGCCCTACCAGCCTGCCGCCATGCGCCCGGGATTGAAGATGCCTGCCGGATCGAAGCTGTGCTTGAGGCGCGCATGGATCTGCTCCAGCGCCCGGGAAGGCAGCGGTGCATGCCCTGCGCCCCCGGGCTCGCGCGCCGCGGGTGCGCGGAACACCGCGGCGCTGCCGCCCGCGGACCGGGCCGCTTCGCGCAGCGCATCGCCGGCAGCTTCGGGCGCCAGCACCCAGCGCAAGGCCCCATGCCATTCCACCAGGGCCTGGGCGGCCTCGGGCAGCGCCAGCACGGGCGCGGTGGCGGGCAGGGACAGGCGCCACAGGGCCTGGTCGGGCCGGCGCGCGGCAAACCAGGGCAGCACCTGATCGCGGCATGCCGCCCACTGGGCAGCGGCCATGGCAGGGTCCAGGCGCTCGCCCCCCA
Source organism: Acidovorax sp. FW305-C-20-28 (assembly GCF_058783375.1). Classification (NCBI taxonomy): domain Bacteria; kingdom Pseudomonadati; phylum Pseudomonadota; class Betaproteobacteria; order Burkholderiales; family Comamonadaceae; genus Acidovorax; species Acidovorax sp. FW305-C-20-28. The sequence continues at coordinate 121,805 of NZ_JBYSYM010000016.1, forward strand.
GGCTGCGGCAGGCCGCCTCGACCGCGGCCACGGCGCCACGCAGGCGCAGGTACAGCACGCCACCATCCGCGCCAGCCTCCCAGCGGCTGGCGTTGAGGGGCAGGGGCTGGCCGCCCCAGGCATGCAGCCGGCGCAGCGCCTCGTCCTGCCCGCATTCAAACCGCAGCGTGGCCTCGGAGGGCACCATGGGCAGCACCTTGAGGCTGACCTCGGTGAGCAGGCCCAGCGTGCCCCAGGAGCCCGCCATGAGGCGCGGTACGTCATAGCCCGCCACGTTCTTCATGACCTGGCCGCCGAAGGTCAACAGTTCGGCCTGGCCGTTGAGCAGCACCACGCCCAGCAGGTAGTCGCGCACCGCGCCCACACTGGCGCGGGCCGGGCCCGAAAGGCCGGCCGCGACCATGCCGCCGACCGTGCCGGCCTGGGCTGGAGTGCCGAAGTGCGGGGGTTCGAACGGCAGGCACTGCCCTTTTGCGGCCAGGGCGGCTTCCAGCTCGGCCAGCGGCGTGCCGCTGCGCACGGTGACCACGAGCTCGCTCGGCTCGTAGTCGACGATGCCCGTGAGCACCCGGGTATCCAGCACCTCGCCATGCAGGGCCAGGCCATGGAAGTCCTTGCTACCCCCGCCGCGGATGCGCAAGGGGGTCTGGTCGGCCGCGGCGGCGCGCACGCGTTCGGTGATCTGGGCAAGGGCGGAATCCATGCCGTGCATCGTAGCGGCTGCACCCCGCCCGGGCCTTGGCCGTGGCCGTGAATTTTTTGAACGGCCGGCGTGAGAACGGCGATGGCCCCGTGCCGCGCGGCCATGAAAAACCCGCCAGCAGGCGGGTTGGTCAAAAAGAAGCCCGCCGGAAGGCGGGCCAAGGGATCCGTGGAGGATTCCGAGGAGACTCTCGCAGAAAACCAAACTCAACAACTCGGGAGAGGCCGGGCTGCGGCACCACCAGACACCGCAGCCTGCGGCCTATCCCATTCTCACGCTCATCAACGGTTGTAGGCCGTTTCGCCGTGGGACGTGATGTCCAGACCTTCGCGTTCGGCTTCTTCCGAGACACGCAGGCCCACCAGCAGGTCAGCGATCTTGTAGGAGATGAAGGCCACGACGCCGGACCACACGATGGTGAACAGCACGCTCTTGACCTGGATCCACACTTGAGCGCCCATGGCGAAGGTGTCGGGCGTCAGGCCACCCGTGCCACCCAGGCCCTTGGAGGCAAACACGCCAGTCAGGATGGCGCCCAGGATACCGCCCACGCCGTGCACGCCGAACACGTCGAACGCATCGTCCACGTTGAGCATGCGCTTCAAGCCACCCACACCCCACAGGCAGACGATGCCGGCGATCAGGCCCAGCACGATGGAACCCATGGGGCCCACGAAGCCGGCAGCAGGCGTCACGGCCACCAGGCCAGCGACGGCACCCGAGGCAGCGCCCAGCATCGAGGCCTTGCCCTTGTGCAGTGCTTCACCGGCGATCCAGCTCAGCGTGGCGGCAGCGGTGGCCAGCACGGTGTTCACGAAGGCCAGGCCGGCACCGGCGTTGGCGGCACCGGCGGAGCCGGCGTTGAAGCCGAACCAGCCCACCCACAGCAGCGAGGCACCCACCATGGTCAGCGTCAGGCTGTGGGGCGTCAGGGCTTCCTTGCCGAAGCCGATGCGCTTGCCCACCATGTAGGCGCCCACCAGACCGGCGATACCGGCGTTGATGTGCACCACGGTGCCGCCGGCGAAGTCCAGCGCGCCGTCAGCGCCCAGCAGGCCGCCGCCCCACACGATGTGGGCCATGGGCACGTAGCTGAAGGTGAACCACAGCACCGAGAAGATCAGCACGGCGGAGAACTTGATGCGCTCGGCGAAGGAGCCGACGATCAGCGCCACGGTGATGGCTGCGAACGTGCCCTGGAAGGCCACGAACACGTACTCGGGGATGGTGATCAGGGCACCGAAGGTCTCCTGCGTCACGCCCTTGAGGAAGATCTTGTCCAGCCCGCCGAAGAACTTGCCTTCACCCGAGAAAGCCAGGCTGTAGCCGTAGATGGCCCACAGCAGCGAGATCAGCGAGAAGACCACGAAGACCTGCATCAGCACGGACAGCATGTTCTTGGAGCGACCCAGGCCACCGTAGAACAGTGCCAGGCCGGGGATGGTCATCAGGATGACCAGCAGCGTGGAGGTCAGCATCCAGGCGGTGTCGCCGGAATCGACCTTGGGAACGGGGGCAGCCGGAGCGGCTTCGGAGGCAGCGGCAGCGGGCGCGGCAGCAGGGGCTGCTGCGGCAGGTGCAGCAGCAGCGGCTGGTGCGGCTTCGGCCGGTGCCGATGCCGCCGCGTCAGCGGCGGGGGCCTGGGCCAGCGACAGTCCACCAACGGACAGCAGGCTCAACCCCAGGATGAAGGAAGCAAGCAGTTTTTTCATGGCTCTTTTCTCTTGTGTGTGATGCGGCGTGCCTTTTAGAGGGCTTCCTTGCCGGTTTCGCCGGTGCGGATGCGCACCACCTGCTCGAGGTGCGTCACGAAAATCTTGCCGTCGCCGATCTTGCCGGTGCGTGCCGCGGCCTCGATGGCCTCGATCACGCGGTCCACCAGTTCATCGGCCACGGCGGCTTCGATCTTGACCTTGGGCAGGAAGTCGACCACGTACTCTGCGCCGCGGTACAACTCGGTATGGCCCTTCTGGCGCCCGAAGCCCTTGACCTCGGTCACCGTGATCCCCTGAACCCCGATGTCCGACAGGGCTTCACGCACCTCGTCGAGCTTGAAGGGTTTGATGATGGCTGTCACCATTTTCATTTTTGGTTCCTCCGGGAAGGGGCGCACAGCGCGCCCCCAAAAGATTTACAGGGTTTTGGTCAGCGTGACGATCACGCGCGACTTGTTGACAGGGCCGAAGTAGTCCTTCTTGTTGGCGCCCACCACGGCCGCGCCCAGCGACAGGCCCGAGCCGAAGTCATAGGCACCGCCCACGCTGTAGTCGATGTAGTTGGGGGCCACGATGTCGCCACCGAAGCGCGTGTAGCCCACCGATGCCTTGACGGTGATCTTGGGCGCCACTTCCTGCGCGAAGGCCAGGTTCAGATAGCCGGTGTTGCGGCCCTTGAAGCCGGGGCCGGCGTAGGCGAAGTAGTCCTTGGACAGGGTGTGCGAGTACTTGGCGGTCACGGGGCCGAAGGTGGCGGCGCCATAGACTTCGGTGGTGTTGCCGTTGCTGTTGCCGGGGTAGATGTAGGTCAGGAGGCCCACGTCCAGGTCGACCGAGCCGGCCTTGAACTTGTAGCCGCCGTAGACATCGGACTCGATGGAGTTGCGAGGCAGCCAGTCGACGCTGGAGTTCCAGTTGCCGACGTAGAAGCCCGATTCGCCGAAGGCGTAGTCGAAGCCGCCCTGGATGGCGGGCTTGACGGCCTTGACCTTGGAGGCATCCTGGTCCTGGCCACGGAACTTGTAGTTGGTGGTCAGGCTGACGTTGCCCGTCAGCTGGGCGCTGGCCAGCAGAGGCAGGGTTGCGACAAGGGCAGCGCCCAGGAACTTGATGGATGCGCGGGTCATGTTTCCTCCGGGTTGGACAAAGTAGGGACAAGCGCTTTAAGCATGGACCGTGCCATGCGCCACCGGCAGGCAATCCGCCCGCGATCGGGGCAGATGGGGATTCCCTATTAAAGTGAGGGTTGAGGGGATTGCAGGCACGCACCACCATGGTGCGATCGTGAAGCATTTCACGCCAGCGCACCATAAAACGCACCCATCTGGGGAGAAAGTCATCCATGAGTCTTGCTTTGGTGCAAAGCCGCGCCCTTCTGGGGCTGCGGGCACCGGCCGTCACCGTTGAAGTGCACCTGGCCAATGGCCTGCCCAGCTTCACCCTGGTGGGGCTGGCCGAGGTGGAGGTCAAGGAGGCCCGCGAGCGCGTGCGCTCGGCGCTGCAGAACGCCGGGCTCGAATTCCCCCACAACAAGCGCATCACCGTGAACCTGGCCCCGGCCGACCTGCCCAAGGATTCGGGCCGCTTTGACCTGCCCATCGCCCTGGGCATTCTCGCGGCCAGCGGGCAGATCGATGGCAGCCGGCTGGCGGGCCATGAGTTCGCCGGGGAGCTGTCGCTCTCGGGCGAGTTGCGCCCGGTGCGCGGGGCGCTGGCCACCAGCCTGGCCTTGCAGGCGCAGCAGATCACCGTGCAACTGGTGCTGCCGCCCGGCAGCGCCGAAGAGGCCGCCCTGGTGCCCGAGGCCCAGGTGGTGCGTGCGCGCCACCTGCTCGACGTGGTGGGCGCCTTCCTGCCGCCCGGCACCCCCGTGCCCGAGGGGGATGGCGAAGGCTTCACGCGCCTGCAGCCCACGCCCATGCTGGCCTCGCAGCAAGGGCCCGACATGGCCGACGTGAAAGGCCAGGCGATGGCCAAGCGCGCGCTGGAGATTGCCGCGGCCGGCGGCCACAGCGTGCTGATGGCCGGCCCGCCCGGCTCGGGCAAGTCCATGCTGGCGCTGCGCTTTGCCGGCTTGCTGCCGCCCATGACGGTGCAAGAGGCCCTGGAGAGCGCGGCCATTTCCAGCCTGGCGGGACGCTTCAGCCCCGAGCGCTGGGGCCTGCGGCCCACGGGTCAGCCCCACCATACGGCCAGCGCCGTGGCGCTGGTGGGGGGTGGCTCGCCACCGCGCCCCGGAGAGATTTCTCTGGCCCACCATGGAATTCTTTTTTTGGATGAGCTCCCGGAGTTCCCGAGGGCCGCCTTGGAGGCGTTGCGTGAACCGCTGGAAACCGGCCACATCGCCATCGCGCGCGCCGCACAGCGTGCCGACTACCCGGCCCGGTTCCAGATGGTCGCGGCCATGAACCCCTGCCCTTGCGGCTTTCTCGGCTCCACCCAGCGCGCCTGCCGCTGCACGCCCGACCAGATCGCGCGCTACCAGGGCAAGCTCAGCGGACCGCTGCTGGACCGCATCGACCTGCATGTGGAGGTGCCCGCCGTGCCTTCGGAGCAATTGCTCAAGGCGCCGCCCGGCGAGTCCAGTGCCGCGATCCGCGCGCGCGTGGTACAGGCCCGCGCCCGGGCCCTGGAGCGCCAGGGCAAGACCAACCAGGCGCTGCAAGGCCAGGAGATCGATGCCCACCTGCACCTGGAGGATGCGGCCGCCAAGTTCCTCAACACGGCTGCTGCGCGCCTGGGCTGGTCGGCGCGCAGCACGCACCGCGCGCTCAAGGTGGCGCGCACCATTGCCGACCTTGCGGGTGCGGATGCCACCGCTGTCGGACATGTCGCCGAGGCAGTGCAATACCGGCGCGTGCTGCGCAGTCCAGCCTGAACGCTATAGTCTCCCCACATCCTGCAGCATCACCCATGGCCAGCGCTTCCTCCCCCACCCTTGCACCCACTGCCACCGACGTGGTCGACAACAGCTATCTGCGCACGCTGGTGGGCTACAACGCACGCCGCGCGTCGTTGTCCATCATCGAGGTGTTCATGGAGCGCATGGCGGTCTATGGGCTCAAGGTGGTGGATTTCTCGGTGCTCTCGCTGGTGGCGCACAACCCCGGCATCACCTCGCGCCAGCTGTGCGCCACGCTGGGCGTGCTGCCCCCCAACCTGGTGGGCCTGATCGCCGCGCTGGACCGGCGCGGCCTGATCGAGCGCCGCCCGCACCCGAGCGACGGGCGCGCCATGGGCCTGCACCTGACCCCGGCCGGTGAAGACCTGTGCGGCCAGGCCGAGCAGACCGCAGCGCAGCTGGAGGTCGACGCCACGTCGCGCCTCACGGCGACCGAGCGCAAGACGCTGATCCGCCTGCTGCAGAAGGTCTACGACTGATCCTCTCGCGGCTCAGGCCTTCGCCGGCTTGTCCAGCCCCAGCAGGCGCACCGCATTGCCCTTGAGGATGCCGGGCATCACCTCGGGCTTGAAGCCGGCGTCCTGGAAATCCTTCATCCAGCGCTCAGGAGTGATCAGCGGGTAGTCGCTGCCGAACAGGATCCGGTCCTTGAGCAAGGTGTTGGCGTACTGCACCAGCTGCTTGGGAAAGTACTTGGGGCTCCAGCCCGACAGGTCGATCCAGACATTGGGCTTGTGCGTGGCGACCGACAGCGCCTCGTCCTGCCAGGGGAAGCTCGGGTGCGCCATGACGATCTGCATGTCGGGGAAGTCGATGGCCACATCGTCCAGGTGCATGGGGTTGCTGTACTCCAGGCGCAGGCCGCCGCCGCAGCGCATGCCGCTGCCGATGCCGCTGTGGCCGGTGTGGAAGATGGCAGGCATGCCGTACTCGGCGATCACCTCGTAGATCGGCCAGGCCATCTGGTCGTAGGGGTGGTAGCCCTGCACCGTGGGGTGGAACTTGAAGCCCTTGACACCGTGCTCCTCGATCAGGCGGCGCGCCTCGCGCGCCCCCATCTTGCCCTTGTGCGGGTCGATGCTGGCGAAGGCCATCATCATGTCGCTGTTGGCCTTGGCGGCCTCGGCAATCTCCTCGTTGGGGATGCGCCGGCGGCCCATCTTGGACTCGGCATCCACGGTGAACATCACCAGGCCGATCTTCTGTTCGCGGTAGTAGGCCACGGTCTCGGCGATGGTGGGCCGGCGGCCGTTCTTGAAGTACTTGTCGGCGGCGCGGTCGTACTCCTCGCCGTAGTTGTCGAACGGGTTCCAGCAGCTCACCTCGGCATGGGTGTGGATGTCGATGGCGATCAGGTTCTCGTGGTCCATATGTGTCTCCTATGGTGACCGGGCTTTCACGGCGCCGCCCTTCAGCATGCATCAGCGCACATGACGCAGATCAAGGGTAACTACTGATGAAAAACCGGCTTGGATTGCTTGAATTGGTTATTAACTATAACCACAATCCACCCATTACGAAAGCCACCATGACCCATCCAGACATCCATTTCGAGCTCTCCGGTGACGAGAAGGAGATCGCCGTCATCCGCCTGACGCGCAGCGCCAAACGCAATGCCCTGAACGACGGCCTGATCCTGGCCCTGCGCGACCTGTTCGAGAAGATGCCCGCCGGCGTGCGCGCCGCAGTCATCGACGGTGAAGGCCCGCACTTCTGCGCCGGCCTGGACCTGTCCGAGCTCAAGGAGCGCGACGCGGGCCAGGGCCTGTACCACTCGCGCATGTGGCATGCCGCGCTCGAGCGCGTGCAGTACGGCCCCGTGCCCGTGATCGCCGCGCTGCATGGCGCCGTGGTGGGCGGCGGGCTGGAGCTGGCCAGCGCCTGCCACATCCGCGTGGCCGACGAGTCCACCTTCTACGCGCTGCCCGAGGGCTCGCGCGGCATCTTCGTGGGCGGCGGCGGAGCCGTGCGCATCCCCAAGCTGATCGGCGCGGCGCGCATGACGGACATGATGCTCACCGGCCGCGTCTACAACGCGCAGGACGGCGAGAGGGCCGGCTTCGCCCAGTACCTGGTACCCGAGGGCCAGGCCTTCGCCAAGGCACTGGAGCTGGCCGCCCGCGTGGCGCAGAACGCACCGTTGACCAACTACGCGCTGATGCACGCCCTGCCGCGCATCGCCGAGCAGCCCGCGGACCAGGGCTTCCTCACCGAGGCCATGATGGCCGCGATCGCCCAGAGCGCGCCCGAGGCCAAGTCGCGCCTGGCGGACTTCCTGGAAGGCCGCGCCGCCAAGGTCCGCAAGGACTAGAGAAGGTGCGAACGAATCCGCCATGCCCGCTCATCCCGCCAAAACACGCGCGCTCGTCGTTGCAAATGCTCGCCATAGCCCGAGCTATGGCTGCGCTTTGCGCCTAGATCACACGCGTTTTGACGGCCTGCTCGGACACGTCGAATCCATTCACACCTTCTACCCCACCGCGCATCTCTCACGCATCTGATGGACATCGACCCATGAGCGACCTCTCCACTCCCCTGGCCCCGCCCCGCTACCGCCCCGTGCCCTTCGGCGTCACCCGCGTCAGCGTGCGCGAGGGGGCACCCGGCGTGCGCTACCTGCAGGCCGACCTGCCCCTGGGCGCCTATGCGCGCCGGGTCACGGACTACCTGGTGCACTGGGCCGAGGCGGAGCCCGAGCGCAGCTTCCTCGCGCGCCGTGTGCAGCACGCCGATGGCAGCACCGGCGACTGGCAGCACGTGACCTACGCGCAGGCACTGGACGCCGCGCGCAGCATCGGCCAGGCCCTGCTGGACCGGGGCCTTTCCGCCGAGCGCCCGGTGGTCGTGCTCAGCGAGAACAGCCTGGAGCATGCGCTGATGGCGCTGGGTTGCATCTATGCCGGCGTGCCCTACTGCCCGGTCTCGCCGGCCTATGCCACGGTGAGCCAGGACTACGACAAGCTGCGCCATGTGCTGGACACGCTGACGCCGGGCCTGGTGTTCGCGGCCGATGGCGCACGCTTTGGCCGCGCCATCACGGCCACCGTGGCAGCGGACGTGGAGGTCGTGCTGGCCCAGGGTGCCATCGAGGGCCGTGCGGCCACCACCTTCCAGAGCCTGCGCAATACCGTGGCCACGCCTGCCGTGGATGCGGCCATGCACGCCACCGGGCCGGGCACCATCGTGAAGTTCCTGTTCACCAGCGGCTCCACCAAGATGCCCAAGCCGGTGGTCAACACCCAGCGCATGTGGTGCGCCAACCTGCAGCAGATCACGCTGTCGCTGCCGGTGCTGGCCGAAGCCCCGCCGGTGCTGGTGGACTGGCTGCCCTGGAACCACACCTTCGGCAGCAACCACAACTTCGGCCTCACGCTGCAGCATGGCGGCACGCTCTACATCGACGACGGCAAGCCCACCGCGGCCCTGATAGCCGAGACCCTGCGCAACCTGCGCGAGATCGCGCCCACCGTGTACTTCAACGTGCCCACCGGCTTCGAGATGATCGCCGAGGCGATGAAGACCGACGCTGCGCTGCGCCGCCAGCTGCTGTCGCGCGTGCGCATGTTCTTCTACTCCGGCGCGGGCCTGGCCCAGCCCATCTGGGACAGCCTGCACGCCACGCAGGAGGCCGAGATCGGCGAACGCATCGTGATGTCCACCGGCCTCGGAATGACCGAGTCGGCCCCCTCGGCCATGTTCTGCAACAGCCCCGACGTGCGCTCGGGCCACATCGGTGCGCCCGTGCCGGGCATGGTGCTCAAGCTGGTCGACGTGGATGGCAAGACCGAGGTGCGCTACCGCGGCCCCAATGTGACGCCGGGCTACTGGCGCTCGGACGCCGCCACACGCGAGGCCTTCGACGACGAGGGTTATCTGTGCACGGGCGACGCCGTGCAGTGGATCGACGAGCAGGACATCCACCGCGGCCTGCGCTTCGATGGCCGCATCGCCGAGGACTTCAAGCTCTCCACCGGCACCTTCGTGAGCGTGGGCCCCATGCGCGCCAAGATCGTCGTGGCCGGCGCCCCCTACATCCAGGATGCGGTGCTCACCGGCCTGAACCAGAAGGAGGTGGGTGCCCTGCTGTTCCTCAGCCCCGCCTGCCGCGAAGTGAGCGGCCTGCCGGCCGACGCCTCCTGGTCCGAGGTCATCGCCAGCACCGGCGTGCGCCAGCGCATCCAGGCCGTCATCGACCACCTGGCACGCGAATCCACGGGCAGTGCCAGCCGCGTGGCCCGCGCACTGCTGATGGCCGAGCCACCCTCGCTCGACAAGGGCGAGATCACCGACAAGGGCTCCATCAACCAGCGCGCCGTGCTCAAGCACCGCGATGCCCTGGTGCAGGCCCTGCACGACGGCACCGCGCCCGGGACCCTCGTCCCCGCCGCCTGAAGCGCACCACCCAAAGGACATATTCCATGCAGATCCAAGGACAGACCGCCCTCGTCACCGGCGCCGCATCGGGCCTGGGCGAGGCCACCGCGCGCGAACTGGCGCGCCTGGGCGCCAAGGTTGCGGTGCTCGACGTGAACACCGCGCTGGCCATCCAGGTGGCCGAGAGCATCAACGCGCAGCACGGCACCGGCACGGCCGTGGCCTGCGCCTGCGACATCACCCAGACCGACAGCGTGGTGGCGGCCCTGGCCCAGGCCGAAGCGGCCCTGGGCCCGGCGCGCATCCTCATGAACGTGGCCGGCATCGGCAGCGCCAAGCGCGTGGTGCAGCGCGACGGCAGTGCCGCGCCGCTCGAAGACTTCGCCCGCGTGGTGGGCATCAACCTGATCGGCAGCTACAACATCAGCCGGCTGTTCGCCGCGGCCTGCGCCAAACTGGCGCCGCTCGACAACGGCGAGCGCGGTGTGATGGTGTTCACGGCCTCGGTGGCGGCCTTCGACGGTCAGGTGGGCCAGCAGGCCTACAGCGCCTCCAAGGGCGGCCTGGTGGGCATGACGCTGCCCATGGCACGCGACCTGGCGCAGCACGGCATCCGCGTGTGCACGGTGGCACCCGGCCTGTTCGCCACCCCGCTCATGAAGGAGTTGCCCGAGGCCGTGCAGCAGTCGCTGGCGGCCAGCATCCCCTTCCCGCCGCGCCTGGGCAAGCCCGAAGAGTTCGCCGAACTGGCGGCCCACATCGTGACCAACGGCCACCTCAACGGCGAGGTGATCCGGCTCGATGGCGCGCTGCGCATGGCGCCCAGATAGCCCCTTCCTGTTCCCTGCCCCGTCAACACACCATACCTATACCGGAGACAAGCATGACGACGACACGACGCCACCTTTTGCAAACCCTGGGCAGCGCTGCCGCGCTCGGTGCGCTCTACCCCCTGTCCGCCTTCGCGCAGGCGCTGGACCAGGTCAAGATCATGTACGGCTTTCCAGCCGGCAGCGCGGGCGACAGCGTGGCCCGGCGCGTGGCCGAAAAGCTGGGCGGCACGGCGTACAGCAAGAACCCGGGCTTCGTCGAGAACAAGCCGGGCGCCGGTGGCCGCATTGCGGTGGAAACGCTGAAGAACGCCCCCGCCGACGGCTCGGTGCTCACGCTGGCACCGGTCTCGGCCCTGTCGGTGTACCCGCACATCTACCCCAAGCTCAGCTACAAGCCCGAGGACGTGGTGCCCGTCTCCATCGGCGCGATCATGCACCACGGCCTGGCTGTGGGCCCGGGCGTGCCGGCCGAGGTGAAGACGCTCAAGGACTTCCTGGCCTGGGCCAAGGCCAATCCGGAGAAGGCCAGCTACGGCTCCCCCGGCGCGGGCTCCATGCCCCACCTGCTGGGTGCGCTGCTGGGCATCCGCTCGGGGGTAGAGCTCAAGCACGTGCCCTACCGCGGCACCGTGCCCAGCATCACCGACCTGGTGGGCGGCCAGATCGCTGCTGCCATGAATCCCAGCGGCGACTACCTGCAGTACATGAAGACCGGCCGCGTGCGCGTGCTGGCCACCTCGGGCAAGAAGCGCTCGCCCTACCTGCCCGATGTGCCCACCTTCATCGAGCTGGGCTATCCCGACGTGACCTCCGAAGAATGGTTCGGCTTCTACGCCCCGGCCAAGACGCCCGCCGCCACGCTGGCCAGTGCCAATGCGGCCATCACCGGCGCACTGAAGGACAAGACCGTGATCGACGCGCTGGGCGTCGTCGGCCTGGTGGCCCATGGCAGCACGGCGCAGGAGATGCTGGCCGACCAGAAAGCCGAGTTTGAGCGCTGGGGCCCGCTGGTCAAGCAGATCGGGTTCACGGCCGAGTCCTGATCTGCGGAGCGGGCGCTGCCGTGGACCGGCCCAGCCGGTTGCGGGGCGGCGTCCTGCCGTCAATGCCCCTTGCCCTTCCACGCCAGCCCACCGCGCAACGACCATGCAAGCACACCAGACCCTGGCCGATATCCAGCACCTGCTGAGCGAGGTGCTGCAGGCCCCTGCGCAGTGGCAGGCGCTGGCGCCGTTTGCCGACACCGATGGCGGGCTGGCGGCGCAGGTGTTGGACGAGGCCGCGAAGTTTGTCGACAGTGCCATCGCTCCGCTTCAGCGCCGTGGCGATGAAGAAGGTTGCCGCTTCGATGCGGGCACCGTCACCACGCCCGCTGGGTTCCGCGCGGCCTACCAGGACTTCTGGCAGGCGGGCTGGCCTTCTCTGGCCTGTGCACCCGAGGATGGTGGCCAGGGCCTGCCCGCGGTGCTCGAATGCGTGCTCTATGAATGGCTGGCCGGCGCCAACCATGGCTGGACCATGGCGCCCGGTCTGCTGCACGGCGCCTACGAATGCCTGCGCCACCATGGCAGCGAAGCCCTGAAGGCTCAGTACCTGCCGAAAATCGCCAGTGGCGAGTGGCTGGCCACCATGTGCCTGACCGAGGCCCATGCGGGCAGCGACCTGGGCCTGGTGCGCACGCGCGGCGTGCCGCAGGCCGATGGCAGCGTGCGCATGGACGGCAGCAAGATCTTCATCTCCGGCGGCGAGCACGACCTGACCGACAACATCGTGCACCTGGTGCTGGCGCGCCTGCCCGATGCGCCGGCCGGCCCCAAGGGGCTGTCGCTGTTCCTCGTGCCCAAGGTACTACCAGACGGCGGGCGCAATGCCGTGGTGTGCGAGCGCATCGAGGAAAAGATGGGCCTGCACGGCAGCCCCACCTGCGTGATGCGCTTCGACGATGCCACGGGCTGGCGGGTGGGCCAGCCCCACCAGGGCCTGGCCGCGATGTTCGTGATGATGAATGCCGCGCGCCTGCACGTGGGCCTGCAGGGGCTGGGGCTGCTGGAAGCCGCCTGGCAAAAGGCCAGCGCCTATGCACAGGAGCGCCGCCAGATGAGGGCGCCCAAGGCCGCAGGCCGCGCTGCATCCCCTGGCCCCGACCCGATTGCCGAACACCCGGCCATGCGCCGCATCCTGACCACGCAGCGCGCCTGGATCGATGGCGGGCGCGTGCTGGCCTACCACACGGCCCTGCAGCTCGACCTGGCGCACCACCATGCCGACGCCACCGAGCGCGCCGCGGCCCAGCGCTGGTGCGCGCTGGTCACGCCCGTGCTCAAGGCCGCGCTGACCGACCAGGCCTTCCACGGCGCGAGCGCCTGCCTGCAGGTCTTCGGCGGCCATGGCTATGTGCGCGAATGGGGCATCGAGCAGGTGGTGCGCGATGCGCGCGTGGCCATGATCTACGAGGGCACCAACGAGATCCAGGCCATCGACCTGCTGGTGCGCAAGGTGCTGGCCGATGGGGGCCAGGGCCTGTGCGCCCTGCTCGCCTCGCTGCGCCATGGCCTGCCGCAGGGCGACGCCGCCAACGCCCGGCGCAATGCCCTGGCCGACACCACGCGCGCACTGGCCGCCGCCGCGGTTACCGAGCCAGAACTGCCCTACTGGGTGGCCGACGACTACCTGCGCGCCGTGGCCCTGGTGCTGCTGGAATGGGCCTGGGCACGCATCGCCGCCGCCCCTGCCAGCCAGGGCCCGCGCTGGGCCGAACCGGCCGAGGCCTTTGCCACCTGGGTACTGCCCGAATTCGACATGCGCCTGGCCATCATCCGCCAGCGCCTGTCCACCGCCGCTGCCGACGTCCACCGACGTACCGCGCCCGCCATGGCTGCCGCCTGACGGTCCACGCCTTCCGCTTCCGCTTTCCCCCACCCCAGCGCTCCGAGGCTGCGCTGCGGGTCTGCCTGCCTGCGCCTTGCGACAACACACGAGGAGACAACACCATGAAGAAGAGGAACGAGGGTATCTGGAAGCTGCACGGACTGGGCCGCCCCCTGGCATGGGCGGCCCTGCCAGCGGCGGCACTGCTGGTCGCCGGCTGCGGTGGATCGGACGGTGGGCTGCGGCAACTGTCGGCGGCATCGCCGGGCACGCTGCAGTCCTGCGCCAACCTGGCCACCACGCTGGCACTGCCCAACACGCGCATCACCTCCGCCGTGCCCGTGGCGGAGGGCGAGCTCAAGGCCACCGGCGTGAACACCCCCATCCCGGCGCATTGCCTGGTCAAGGGCGCGATGAACCAGCGCACCAGCGCGGTCGACGGCGCGAGCTACGCCATCGGCTTCGAGATGCGCATGCCCGTGGCCTGGAACGGCCGCTTCCTCTACCAGGCCAATGGTGGCCTGGACGGCAGCGTGGTCACCGCCCTGGGCGCGACCAGCGGCGGTGCGCCCGTGGCACCGGCCTTGAGCCAGGGCTTCGCGGTGCTCAGCTCCGACGCGGGCCACAGCGCACCCACGCCCTTCTTCGGCGTGGACCCGCAGGCCCGGCTGGACTATGGCTACACCGCCGTTGGCAGCCTTACGCCCATGGCCAAGGACCTGATCAAGAGCGCCTACGGCAAGGCGCCGGACCGCTCGTACTTCGCGGGCTGCTCCAACGGCGGGCGCCACGCCATGGTGGCGGCTTCGCGCTATGCGGACCAGTACGACGGCATCCTGGCCGGCAACCCGGGCTTTCACCTGCCCAAGGCGGCCACGGCCCAGTTGTGGAAGGCCCAGCAGTACGCCAAGGTCTCCACACCCGACGCGAACGGCCAGCCCGATCTGAACACCTCGGTGACCGCGGCCGAGTACAGGCTGCTGGGCAGCCGCATCCTGGCCAAGTGCGATGCGCTCGATGGCGTGACCGATGGCCAGGTGAACGATGTGGCAGCCTGCCAGACGGCCTTCAACCTGCAGACCGATGTGCCCAGCTGCGCGCCGGGCGCCGCACGCGACGGCAGCTGCCTGACCCCGGCGCAGAAGACCGTGCTGGCCGACATCTTCGCCGGCCCCAAGAACAGCAAGGGCGAGGCGCTGTACACCGGCACCTGGTTCGACCCGGGTGTGGGCGGCACCAACTTCGCGCAGTGGCACCTGGGCTCGCCCGCCACGCGCGATGCCGGGGCCGTGGCCTTCATCTTCACCTCACCCCCGTCCACGGTGGCCGCCTTCAGTGCGACCACGGGCCTGCAGTACGCCCTGGCGTTCAGCATGGAGACCGACTACCCGAAGATGTTCGCCACCAGCGCGCTCTACCCCGAGTCGCCCTGGTCCTTCATGACGCCGCCCAATGAGGCCGACCTCGGTACCCTGAAGGACCGTGGCGCCAAGATGATGGTCTACCACGGCATCGCCGATGGCGTGTTCTCGCCCGTGGACACCGCGAACTGGATGGACCGCCTGCAGGCCAGCCACCAGGGCAATGCGGCCAGCTTTGCCCGCCTGTACATGGTGCCGAGCATGAACCACTGCTCGGGCGGCCCCGCCACCGACCAGTTCGACATGCTGGCCCCGCTGGTGCAGTGGGTGGAACAGGGCAAGGCCCCCGACACCGTGCTGGCCCAGGCGCGTGGCGCCGGGGCCAACGTGGTGAACGCGGAGCTGCCCGCCAGTTGGTCGGCCAACCGCACGCGCCCGCTGTGCGTCTACCCCAAGGTGGCGCGCTACAACGGCACGGGCGATGTGGAAAGCGCCAGCAGCTTCAGTTGCAGGTGAGCGGATGATTGCCGGGTAGCCACCCGGTCACAGCGGTAACAGGGGGTGAGCGCGATGGCGTCCGCCCCCTGGCCCCTGGCACACTGCGCTGAACTCCGAGGAGACAGCATGGAAACCCAGGAACTGCATCGCGGCCGGCTGATCGACCATATCCAGCTGGTGGTGCGCGATCTGCCGGCCAGCCAGGCCTTCTACAGCGCCATCTTCGAGGTGCTCAAGGTGCCCATGGGCGGCACCGCCGAAGACTACTTCTGGGCCGACGAGCTGTTCGTCTCCACCTCGAAGAGCGCCGCGGCCCAGGGCCACCTCACGGGCCGCCACCACCTGGCCTTCCAGGCGCAGGACGAGGCCATGGTGCAGGCCTTTTACAAAGCCGCACTGGCCCACGGCGGCAAGGACAACGGCGCGCCCGGCGAGCGGCCCTACCACCCCGGCTACTACGCGGCCTTTGTGCTCGACCCCGATGGCAACAACATCGAGGCGGTGTTCCACGGCAAGGCACAGCGCAGCGCGCCTTCCGTGAAGATCACGTTCTAGCCTCGGCAAAACGGTGGATGGTGCGCCCGTGCGCATCCACGGCCACCGTGACCGGAAAGTCCACCACCTCGAACTCGTGGATGGCCTCCATGCCCAGGTCGGCAAAGGCCAGCACGCGCGCCTTGCGGATCGCACGTGAGAGCAGGTAGGCCGCGCCGCCCGTGGCTGCCAGGTAGGCAGCGCCATGCTTTCGGATGGAGGCAATCGCCTCGGGCCCGCGCTCGGCCTTGCCCACCATGGCCAGCAGCCCGGTCTGCGCCAGCAGCGGCTCCACAAAGCGGTCCATGCGCGTGGCGGTGGTCGGGCCGGCCGGGCCCACGGCCTCGCCGGCCACGGCGTCCACCGGGCCCACGTAGTACAGGGTGCGGCCGCGCAGCTCCACCGGCAGCGGCTCGCCGCGCTGCAGCAGGTCCACCAGGCGCTTGTGCGCGGCATCGCGTGCGGTGAGCAGGGTGCCCGTGAGCAGCAGGGTCTGGCCGACCTTCCATCGGCCGACTTCGGCGCGGTTCAGCGTGTCCAGGTCCACGCGCACGGCATCCTCCACCGTGAAGTGGTCGGGAATGCCGTCCCAGGCATCGAGTGACAGGTCCGGCAGCGCGGCCGGGCCTGAACCGTCGAGTGTGAGGTGCAGGTAGCGCGTGGCCGCGCAGTTGGGGATCAGCGCCACGGGGATGGTGGCTGCATGGCAGGGCGCGGTGCGCACCTTCACATCGAGCACGGCCGAGAGCCCCCCGAGCCCCTGAGCGCCGATGCCGAGCGCATTGCTGCGCGCATGCAGGTCCAGACGCAAGGCTTCTTCGGGCGTGGCCGCGCCGCGTGCGCGCAGTGCGTCGATGTCGATGGCATCGAACAGCGAGCGTTTGGCCAGCAGCATGGCCTGCTCGGGGCTGCCGCCGATGCCGATGCCCAGCACGCCCGGCGGGCACCAGCCCGCGCCCATGCCGGGCAATTGCGCCAGCACCCAGTCGGCCACGCTGTCGCTGGGGTTGAGCGTGGCAAAGCGCGCCTTCACGTCGCCGCCGCCGCCCTTGGCCACCACCAGCAGCTCCAGCGCATCGCCCTCCACCAGTTCGCAGTGCACGATGGAAGGGGTGTTGTCGCGCGTGTTGGTGCGCGCACCGAGGGGATCGGCGACCATGGTCGCGCGCAAGGGGTTGGCCGGGTCGCCATAGGCGGTACGCACCGCTTCGTCCACCACGGCCTGCAGGCTGCGCAGCGGACCACCGTCATGGCGCACGAAGGACACGCCCATGCCGATGCGCAGGAACACCTGGGCCACCCCCGTGTCCTGGCACAGCGGGCGCCGGCCCAGGGCCGCCATGCGGCTATTGACCAGCAACTGGCCCATGGCGGCGCGCGCAGGGGCATGGGTTTCGGCCGCATGCGCGCGGCGCAGCGCGCGCACGAAGTCGGGCGGGTGCCGGTGGCTGATGAACTGCAGCGCCTGGGCGATGCTGGTGGCCAGGTCTTCCTGCGCGATGCGGGTCATGGGCTGTGTGGTCCGCTCAGTCGATCTGGATCTTGGCGTCGGTGGCCACCTTGCGCCACTTTTCCACCTCGGCTGCGGTGTGTTTCGCAAACGCCTCTGGGGCGTACTGCGCCTCGGGTAACAAATGGATGCCCTGGGTCGCCATGCGTGCCGTCCAGGTCTTGTCGGCCAGGGCCTTGAGGTAGGCCTGGTGGAGCTTTTGCACCACGTCCTTGGGCGCGCCCTTGGGTGCGTACAGGCCGTACCAGGTGGCGGCCTCGAAGCCGGGCAGGGTCTTGTCGGCCAGCGGGGCCACGTTGGGGTACTGCTGCGGCATGGGCGTGAGCGAGGTCAGCGCAATCGCATTGAGCCGCCCGCCCGTGACCTGGGGCAGCGCGGTGTTGCTCTGGTCGAACATGGCTTCCACCTGGCCGCCCACCAGGTCGTTCATGGCCGGCGCCGCGCCCTTGTAGGAGATGGAGGTGACCTCGATGCCGGCGCGCGACTCGAACAGCGCTGCGATCAGGTGCGAGGTGGAGCCCACGCCCGCATTGCCGAAGTTGATCTTGCGCGGGTTGGCCTTGGCCGCGGCGATGAGCTCGGCAGCCGTCTTGTAGGGCGAGCTTTTGGGCACCAGCAGCACCAGCGGGGTGTCGGGGAAGCGGAACACCGCGTCGAAGTCCTTGACCGGGTCGTAGGCCAGCTTCTTGTACAGCGAGGGCGCCGCGCCCATGTAGCCCATGTGGCCGACCAGGAAGGTGTAGCCGTCGGGCGCCGACTTGGCGGCCTTGGCCGCGCCGATGGTGCCGCCCGCGCCGGCCGCGTTCTCGATCACGATGGACTGGCCCACCTGCCGCCCCACCTTGTCGGCAATGTCGCGCGCCATGGCATCGGTGGGTCCGCCCGCCGCGAACGGCACGATCCAGGTGATCGGCTTGGCGGGCCAGGCCTGCTGGGCGTGGGCGAAGGTGGCGGCGCACAGCAATGCGGCGGCCGCACCAAGGGTCTTGGCGGTGTTCATGACGTGTCTCCTGGAATGGTTGTGGGAAGGAACGGAAAGCGCAAGAGGGGGCTGATCGGGTGCTCAGCGGTCGGTTGCCGCCGACGCGGCCACGGCACGGTCCACCATGGCGGGGGCCAGGCCCAGGTAGTTGGCGGGGTCGGTGAGCCGGTCGATGGCCGCGCGGTCGAAGTGGCGCACCACCTCGGGCAGCGCGGCCAGCGCCTCGGCCAGGGTGCCCCCCCGCTCGTTGACGGTGCGGCAGGCGCCGTAGACCACGTCGTGCGCCTGCTGGCGGCCCATGGCCGGGGCCAGGCCCATCATCACGGCCTCGGCCACGATCAGGCCGCGGCTGATACCGAGGTTGCTGCGCATGCGCGCCTCGTCCACGATCAGGCCGCCCAGCGCGAACTTGGCCTGGTGCAGCGCGCCGGCGGTCAGGACGAAGCTCTCGGGCAGCGCCAGCCATTCGGCATGCCAGGGGCCGGTGGCGCGCTCGAAGTCCTGCACCATGGCGTCGAGCATCAGCCCCGCCTGCTGGCGCACGGCCTTGGAGGCCGCCAGCATCAGCTCGCTGGAGATCGGGTTGCGCTTTTGCGGCATGGTGCTGCTCGCGCCCCGGCCCTTCACGAAGGGCTCGTAGACCTCGGCGAACTCGGTGGAGGCCATGATCATGATGTCCAGCGCAATCTTGCCCAGCGAGCCGGTGACCAGGGCCAGCAGGTTCACTGCCTCGGCAAAGCCGTCGCGCGCCACATGCCAGGTGGTCGCGGGCACGGCCAGGTTGAGTTCATCGGCCAGCGCGGCCTGCACCTCGAAGCCCTTGTCGCCCAGCGAGGCCAGCGTGCCCGCGGCCCCGGCGAACTGCACCACCAGCACGCGCTTGCGCAGCTCGGCCAGGCGCTCCTGGTGGCGGTCGAACATGGCCAGCCAGATGGCGACCTTGTAGCCAAAGGTCACGGGCAGGGCCTGCTGCAGGTGGGTGCGGCCGGCCATGGGCGTGTCGCGGTGCTTGGCTGCCAGCGCAGCCAGGATGCCGCGCAGTTCGCGGATATCGGCCTCCACCAGCGCCAGGCCGTCGCGCAGCTGCAGCACGTTGGCCGTGTCCATGATGTCCTGCGTGGTCGCGCCCCAGTGCACGTAGCGCCCGGCCTCGCCGCACATCTCCACGAGCTGGTGCACCAGCGGCAGGATGGGATAGCCCACGATGTCGGTCTCGTGCCGCATGTGATCGAAGTCCACGCGCTCCAGGCGCGACTCGCGGGCAATGGCTTCGGCCGCCTCGGCCGGAATCACGCCGCAGCGCGCCTCGGCACGGGCCAACGCCACCTCCACCTCGATGTAGCGCGCGATCAGCGTGCTGTCGGAGAACACCTCGCGCATGCGCGGCGTGCCGAAGGCATCGCGGAACAGCACCGAATCGAGGACCGTGCTGGCAGGGGAAAACAGGGAAGAGGACATGGCAGGCCGGATATGTTGATAAAATACGAACATATATAAATGTTCGAACAAATACGCTTGTATGAACTGTAGATATGTTCGAACAAAACTCAGCCTGGGGTTTTCCCTAGGCAGGAACCTGCCTGCATGACCACTGCCAAGCCCCCCGACCTCGCCCGCGACCTGTCCGAGGGCATTGCCTCCGGCCGCTACGCCGTGGGCACGTTATTGCCCACCGAGTTCGAGTTGTGCGCGCAGTACGGGCTGAGCCGCTACGCGGTGCGCAAGGCCCTGGACGGGCTGCAGGAGCTGGGCCTGATCTCGCGGCGCAAGAACGTGGGCACGCGCGTGGAGGCCCAGCGGCCCCAGGCCGGCTTCACGCAGTCCATCGCCACCGTGGAAGAACTCGCGCGCTTCGGCGCCGAGCACATGCGCACCGTGCAGTCGGTCAATGAGGTGGTTGCGGACCTGGCCCTCGCCCAGGACCTGGGCTGCCCCGGCGGCACGCGCTGGCTGCACATCGCCTGCCTGCGCATGGAGGGCGGCAGCACGCGCAAGGCGCGCCCCATCTGCTGGCTGGACCTGTACATCGACCCGGCCTACGCCGACATCGGCCCCATCGTGCGCGACGCGCCCGAGACCCTGGCCAGCACCCTCATCGAGGAGCGCTATGGCCGGCGCATCGCCCGCATCCGCCAGGACATCGAGGCCGTGCTGGTGCCGCGCGAGCATGCCGAGGCCCTGCGCGCCGAGGCCGGTGCGCCGGCGCTCAAGATCACGCGCCACTACCTCGACGCGGCCGACCAGGTGTTCGAGATCTCGGTCTCGCTGCACCCGGCAGACCGCTTCAAGTTCTCGCTGGAACTGAGCCGTTCGCGCGAGTAACAACGCTGCTGCTACCGTACTGACAAGCCGCTGTCAGCAGCAGGTCATCACCATCGGGGCTTCTTCATTCACACGCAAGGAGCACCCATGAAAAACGCCATCACCTGGTTCGAGATCCCCACCACCCAGCTGGACCGCGCCCAGGCCTTCTACGAGGCCGTACTGGGCCAGACCATGCGCCGCGAGGCCATGGGCCCGAGCGAAGGCGCAGTGTTCGCCTACGACCCCGAGGCCGATGGCACGGGCGGCGCCCTGCTCATGGGGCCGACCGCGCCGCAGCCCGCGCCCGGCGCCGGCACCCTGGTCTACCTGGATGCCTCGCCCTCGCTCGACGAGGCGCTGGACCGCGTGCTGGCCCAGGGCGGCCAGGTGGCCCTGCCGCGCCAAGCCCTGCCGCCGGGCCTGGGCTTCTTCGCGCACATCCATGACCTGGATGGCAACCGCGTGGGCCTGCATGCGCTGGCCTGAGCCGGCGCAATCGGCCCTGTGGGCCGAGGCTGCCCCGCCCGCTTCCCCACCGCGCGGCAACTGGATCGCCGTGGCCTGCGCCGACCATGCGCGGCGCGGCTGTGCCGAGCCCGGTGCCGGCTTCATGCAGGTCTGCCATGGCAAGGCGGCACCGCTGCGGCGCATGCAGGCAGGTGACCGCGTGGCCTACTACGCGCCCACGGTCAGCATGGGCGGCAGCGACCGGCTGCAGGCCTTCGTCTCCGTGGGTCTGGTGAAGACCGGCGATCCCTATGCCTTCGACATGGGCGGCGGCTTCGTGCCCTACCGCCGGGGCGTGGACTATGTGCCGGCCCGCGAGGCGCCCATCGCGCCGCTGCTCGACCACTTCGACTTCGTGCAGGACCGCACGCGCTGGGGCTATGCATTCCGCTTCGGCCTGGTGGCCATCAACGACCATGACATGCGCCTCATTGCCGACGCCATGGGCGCGGACCGCAACAGCCTGATGTTCAACTGAGAGTCACGGCGCCGTGGCGCCAGGCACATAGGCATCGATGGGGGCAGGCTCCTGGTCGCCCGGCCCCTGCAGGGCGAGCTTGGACCAGGACCAGTACTCGACGTCTGCCGCCTTGTAGCTCCCGTAGGACTGCCCGCCCCAGGAGAAGAACGAGCCGGTGTGGCCGGTGGAAAGGGTGTGGATGCCCACGGCCAAGGCACCGTCCTTCATGCGCGCCAGGCGAAAGCCGCGGCGGATGCTGGTGCCGCCGTAGTGGTTGGCGGCAGAAGTGTCCCTGGGCTTCAGTTCGAGCATGCCCGACGTACAGCCCAGCTCGCTTCTGCCATAGGTGGCCAGGCTCCACTGCCTGGCGAGCACATTGCGCACATTGCGCGCCCGGTTCACCAGCCGCGTGCGCACCACCGTCTGCCCGCCTGGCGGTTGCTGTACCCAGATCTGCATCTCCCGACCGTTGACAGGCACTGGAAGCCCGCCATCCCACGGCGTGCGGTTGCTGGGGATCTTGCCCCCTGCATATTCACCAGCCACCGGCGGCCAGGCGTAGACGCCTTGCAGGGACGGGCAGCCGACCAGCGAACTCTGCCTGGCCCCGAATTCCGCCGGTGGCTCGGGTGCGCCACGAACGTCGTTGCCACACGCAGCCAGCAGCAGGCACCAAGCCGCAAAGGCTGTGCAGCATGCCATCCGGTACAGGTCCATCCGATGGAACTCCATGGTCAAAGGGGTTCCATTGTGGCGAATAGTCCACTGACTAGGGATGCGCCGGCCCCGCCCGTACCCGCGCCAGCGCCGCCGGCACATCGGTCCAGGCCGGCCGGCCCGGGGCGTAGCGCTGGCGCATATAGCCCGCCAGTTCGGTGATCTGCGCATCGCTGAGCGCATGGCCGAAACCCGGCATGAAGCCCAGCTCGCGTGAAGCGGGCTCGCGGATGCCATGGACGATGACTTGCAGCAGGTTGTCGGGCCGGTCGCTGTGCAGGTTGCTGTTGAGCGCCAGCGGCACATTGGCGCCCAGCAGCTTGGGGCCGTCGCCATCGTGGTGGCAGGCAGCGCAAGCGCCGTTGAACAGGCGCTGGGCCTGGCCGGGCTGGGGCGCCAATGCGGCCGCCCGCGCCACGGCGGCCTGGGCCTTTGCCGCAGCGTCGGCGGCGGGTTCCGGGGCCGCATTGAACGAGGCCAGGTAGGTGGCCATGGCGCGGATGTCTTCGTCGGGCAGTTGCGCCAGTTCCTGCACCACCGGCGCCATGGGGCCCGAGGCCACGCCGTGCTCCGGGCTGTGGCCCTTGCGCAGGTAGCTGTAGAGCGAATCGGCGGTCCAGGGCACGGGGGCTTTGGAGAGGCCCGTGAGCGCAGGCGCCTCCCAGCCATCGACCTGCGCGCCCGAGAGGAAGGCCGCGCCGCCCATCTCCGCCCCCAGCGCGTTGCGCGGCGTGTGGCAGGCGCCGCAGTGGCCGGCCCCCTGCACCAGGTAGGCGCCGCGGTTCCATTCGGGCGGGCGCGTGGGGTCGGGCTTCCAGGGCGTGGCATCGTGGAACAGCGCGTTCCAGCCGGCCATGAGCGGGCGAACGCTGAACGGGAAGGCCAGTTGCGTTTTCGGCACCTCAGCGCGCACCGGCGGCTGGGCCATGAGCCAGGCGTACAGCGCGGTCAGATCGTCGTCACTCATCTTGGCGAACGAGGTGTAGGGGAAGGCGGGGTACAGGTGCTTGCCGTCGCGCGAGATGCCCTCGCGCATGGCGCGCTGGAAGGCGCTGAAGGACCACTGGCCGATGCCGGTCTCCGCATCGGGCGTGAGGTTGGTGGTGTAGACCGTGCCGAAGGGCGTGTCCATGGCACGCCCGCCGGCATTGGGCGTGCCGCCGGCTGCGGTGTGGCAGACCACGCAGTCGCCAGCCGCGGCGACCAGGCGACCGCGCTCGATGGTGGCGGCGTTGTAGACCGAGGCACCGCCCGCCGTCTGCGCCACCGGTGCGATGGCCGGGCGCCAGCCCAGCAATGCGGCGCCCATGGCCAGGCCGCCCGCAACCAAGGCCAGCGCCCGCCCCCAGGGGCTGCGCTTTTTGGGCCAGGTGGCGGTAGCCGGTACGGCGGGCGCAGGCAGCTCCAGCGTGGGCAGCACATCGGCCGGCTGCACCGGCGAGGCTTCGGGGGCACTACCGCCCTGCCCTGAGGCCGCGCCCAGCGGGTTGAGGCCCGCGCGCACCACCTCGGGTGTGAACGGCGGCGCGCGAAAGCGCACGCCCGTGGCATCGAAGATGGCGTTGGCGATGGCCGCCGTGCCGGGCACCGAGGAGGATTCGCCCGAGCCCAGCGGCGCCTCGTCCTGCCGGGGCATGTGCATGACCTCGATGACCGGCACCTCGCGGAAGCTCAGGATGGGGTAACTGCCCCATTCGCGCGTGTCCACGGCCTGCGTGACCGGATCGAAGCGCACCTGCTCCTTGAGCGCGCGGCTGGTGGTCTGCACCACGTTACCGTGCACCTGGTGCTCCACGCCTGCAGGGTTGACCATGAGGCCGGTATCGTGGCCCACGACCACGCGGCGCACATGCACCTCGCCGGTCTTCTTGTTCACGTCCACGTCGGCCACCCAGGCGGCCCAGGCGGCGCCGAAGCCTGGCCACTTGCTGTGGATGTAGCGCGCGTAGGCAAAGCCCTGGCCCTGCACCCAATCGCCATCGACTCCTTGCAGGTCACCCGGGCCAGGCACGCGCGGCCCGGTGTGCGGCAGCCAGCCGGCCTTCTCGGCCGTGGCCTTGACGAGTTCTGCCGCGCGCGGGTCGCTCAGCAGTTGCAGGCGGAACTCGACCGGGTCCACACCGGCGGCCGTGGCCAGCTCGTCCACATAGGATTCGTGCGCGAAGGAATTGGGCAGGGCAGAGACGCCGCGCAGCCACGAGGCGCGCACGATGGGCGCCATGTCGTTCACGGCCACGCGCAGGTTGTCGTAGTCGTAGGGCGGGCGTGCCGTGCGGTCGCCCATCTCGTAGGCCTGGGCCAGCGGCTCGATGGTGCGGGTGAGCAACAGGGCCAGCGTGGGCGCGCCGTTGGACGGGTACGAGGTCTCGAAATCGTAGGCCGCCACCGAGCCATCGGCGTTGAGACCGCCGCGCACCTGCATGAGCTGGGCCGTGCCCTTGGGCTCCCACAGGTGCTCCTGCTCGCGCGTGAGCTGCACGCGCACGGGCGCGCCCACGGCGCGCGAGAGCAGCGCGGCATCGGCCGCCACATCGTCGGCGCCGTTGCGGCCATAGCAGCCTGCGGCCTCCATGCGCACCAGGTCGATGTCCACGTCGGCCAAGCCCATCAGGCGCGCCAGGTCGGCGCGCAGCACATGGGGGTTCTGCGTGCCGGCCCAGACGGCCATGCGCGCGCGGCCGGAGGCATCGTCCTGGCGCCACTCGGCCACCGCACACGAGGGGCCGATGGAGCCGTGCAGCTGGTAGGGCCAGACATAGGTGCGCGGCATGGACTGCTCGGCACCGGCCAGGGCCGCGTCCACGTCACCCTCGTCCACCAGGCGGCGCTGGGTAGAGGGGTTGGTGCGGATGGCCTGCGCAATGGCTTCGGGGCTGTCCTGCCGGGGAAAGCCGGGCCAGGGTTTCCAGCGCACCACCAGGCAGCGCTGGGCCTCCTCGGCCTGTTCCTCGCGCTCGGCGACGATGCCCACGAAGTCGCGGATGACCACCACGGCGCGGATGCCCGGGATGTGGGCGATGGACGACTGGTCCACCGACTCCAGCGTGTTGCCGATGAAGTCGCCATGGTCGGCCCCTGCATAGGGCGGGCGCACGACGCGGCCATGCAGCATGCCGGGCACGCGCATGTCGTGCACGAAGACCAGCTCGCCGCTGACCTTGGCCGGTATGTCCACGCGCTGCACCGACTGGCCCACCACCGTGTAGTCGGCCGTGGGCTTGGTGGGCGTGGCGTCGGCCAGCTCCAGCGCGGTGTGCGTTCCGGCGAGCAGTTCGCCATAGGCCACCTGGCGCGCCGGGTCGGCCGCCACCTGCACCATGCCGGCACGCACCTGCAGCGCGTCGGCAGCCACGCCCAGGTGCTCTGCGGCCCGGGCCAGCAAGCAGTGGCGTGCCTGGGCCGCCGCGATGCGCAGCGGCCTGGCATGGATCTGGATCGAGGCGCTTGCAATCGTGGCGCCCTGGTTGGGCGCCCGCGTGGTATCGCCCAACACCATGTTCACATGCGCCAGCGGCACTTCGAGTTCTTCGGCCACGATCTGCGCCAAGGCCGTGCGAATGCCGGTGCCCAGGTCCACATGGCCGTTGAGCGCGGTCACGCTGCCGTCGTCCCAGACGGCGATCAGGATCTCCACCCCCTCGGCCGGGTTGCCGGCCACCAGGGCCGGCTGGCCCTTGACGGGCGGCGGCGCGGGCGGCGGGTTGCGCACCACCAGCAGCACGCCCTGGGCCGCATGGAAGTCGGCACGCGTGAGCGGGCTGTGCGCGCGCAGCGAGGAAGCAGCAGGTGCGTTCATGCCGCCACCCCGCGCACCAGCACGGCCGCGCGCTGCACGGCGCGGATGATCTCCACATGCGTGCCACAGCGGCACAGGTTGCCCGAGAGCTCACGGCGGATGGCGGCCTCGTCGGGATCGGGGTTGCGCTCGAGCAGCGCCACCGCCATCATCACCATGCCGCTCAGGCAGTAGCCGCACTGGGCCGCCTGTTCATCGACAAACGCCTGCTGCACCGGGTGCAGGCCGGCATCGCACGCCGTGCCCTGGCAGCGCGCGGGCAGGCCCTCCAGCGTGGTCACCTCGCGGCCTGCCACGCCGCGCGCGGGGATCACGCAGGCCCGCGCCGCCACCCCATCCACCAGCACCGTGCAGGCGCCGCACTGGCCCAGGCCGCAGCCGTACTTGGGACCGTTGAGCGAAAGGTCGTTGCGCAACACATGCAGCAGCGTGGCGCCCGCGCTAGGGGTGCCTGCTGGCAATTCACATGGCTGGCCGTTGACGGAAAGGGAGAGAACGGTGGCTGGGGTCTGCATTGTTCCTGTGGGGGTCGGTCAGCGCCTGAGGCTGCCGGTGCGGGTGTACATCTCCAGGTCCACGAAGTTGGACCCATTGTGGTTGTTCGGACCGTACTGCACCGGGAAATCGCCGAACTTGGTGGTGCCCATGTCTTCCATGGCCTTGATGAAGGCCTCGCGCGTGAGGTTTCGCCCGGCGCGCTTGAGCCCTTCGACGAACACGCGCGCGGCGATATAGCCTTCGAGCATGGTGTAGCTGTCGATCTTGGCGCCCGCGTCGGTGCGGTCCTTGCGGTAGTCCACGACGATGGGCATGCGGCTGGCCTGCGGTGACGGCACGATGTTGGCCGTGACCAGTCCTTCGATGCCGCCATTGAGGCGCTGTGCAGAACCCGGCGCATCGGTGATGCCCACCGAGATGGTGTACAGCGGCGATGCGGCGCCCGCCGCGCGGTAGTCGCGCAGGAAGACCTCGACCATCTTGCCGGCCACGATCATCACCACGGCGCCGGGCTGGGCCTTGGTGAGCTGCGCCACCTGGGCCTTGGCGTCGGTGGCGGCGATCTCCATGGGCACGGATTCGACCACCTTGACCTTCAGGCCCTGGGCGATCTGCAGGCAGGTTTCGAGGTTGGACTTGCCGAAGGCGCTGTTCTGGTAGATGACGGCGATGTTCGTGATGCCCAGCGTGGCCAGGTGGCCCACGATCTTGCGCAGCTCGGTCTCGTAGCTGGCGCGCACATGGAACAGGTAGCGGTTGTGCGTGGTGCGAAACGAGGTGGTGCCCACCAGCGGCGCGAACATGGGCACGCCGGCCTTCTCGGCCAGCGGCATGGCAGCGATCAGGTTGCCTGTGGCCACGTAGCCGATCAGGGCGAAGACCTTTTCCTCATCGATCAGGCGCGCCGTGTTCTCGGCGGTCTTCTTGGGCTCGTAGGCGTCGTCGAGCGAAACGAGATCAAGCTTGCGGTCGAACACCCCGCCAGCCTTGTTGATGCGGTCGAAGTAGAGCGCGATGCCGGCCTTGTAGTCCACGCCGAAATCCTTGGCGGGCCCGGTGAAGACTGCAGACTGCCCGACCTTGATGCCCTTGTCCGTCACCCCCGTCTCGGCCGCCGCAGCCGTGCCGGCGCTGCCCAGGGCCGTGGCGGCCAGGGTCATCAGCACAGCCCTGCGGTCGGTGCGCCCACTCTCTATCTCACGAAACTTCATGAAACGCTCCTTACATCAAACGTGGAAGTGTCCCCTTTAGAGAAGGGGTCCTGCAAGCCCTGGTCCGGTGTGTTGCGAAACCGTCAATACCAGGGTGCCTACGGATTGCTCCGCGGGCACCCTGCGGTCAGACGCAAGACCCATGCCGAGGACGGCCTTCCACCTTGGCGCAATGGCTCCCGATCACGCGCTCCTGGCTCAGGCCAGGGCAATGTCCTCCGACTGGATGCGCTTGACGCCCTTGGCCTTCATCTGCTTCCACGCGGCTTCGAGCGAGCCGTTGAGGTCGATGGCGCGGCAGGCGTCTTCCACCACATAGGTCTCGAAACGCAGGCGCTTGGCGTCCAGCGCCGTCCAGGCCACGCAGAAATCCGTGGCAAGGCCGGTCACGAACACCGTCTTGATGCCGCGCTGCTTCAGATACCCCGCCAGGCCCGTGGAGGTCTTGCGGTCGGCCTCCTCGAAGGCCGAGTAGCTGTCCACATGCTCGTGGAAGCCCTTGCGCAGGATCACCTGGGCCTGGGGCAGCTTGAGGTCCTTGTGCAGGGCCGCGTCGTCGGTGCCGCGCACGCAGTGGTCGGGCCACAGCACCTGCTGGCCGTAGCTCAGTTTCGTGGTCTCGAAGGGTTTCTTGCCCGCATGCGTGCTGGCGAACGAGGCATGGCCCGGCGTATGCCAGTCCTGAGTGACGACCACGTTCTCGAACGCCGTGGCGATGCGGTTGATGACCGGCACCACCTCGTCGCCCTTGGCCACGGGCAGCGTGCCGCCGGGCACGAAGCAGTTCTGCACGTCCACCACGATCAGGGCCGCCCGCTCGCCGGGCTTGATCTTGCCCGCAGCGAAGGCCAGGGGCAGGCCGCCCCCCGCAAGGGCAAGGGCAGCAGCGGATTGGAGAAAGGAACGGCGCTTGGCAGGGATCATCATGGCGGACACTCCGGTTGGGAACGCACTGGCACAGATCGGCGGGGCCCACCGGGCCCCGCCGGGAAATCCTCACACGCTCAGGTAGGACCTGCGCACCTCGTCGTTGGCGGCCAGTTCGGCCATGGACGCCTGGTAGCGGATCTGGCCCTTTTCGAGCACATAGGCGCGGTCGGAGACGAGTTCGGCGAAATGCATGTTCTGTTCGGACAGCAGGATGCTCACGCCCTGGGCCTTGAGCTCCAGGATCATCTGCGCCATCTGCTCCACGATCACCGGGGCCACGCCTTCCGAGGGCTCGTCCAGCAGCACCAGGTAGGGGTTGCCCATGAGGGTGCGGGCCACGGTCAGCATCTGCTGCTCGCCGCCGCTCATGCGGCCGCCAGGGCGCTGGGGCATCTCGCCCAGGTTGGGGAACAGCTTGAACAGGGCCTCGGGCGTCCACAGCGGCGCGGCCGTGCCGTCGGGCCAGTGGCGTGCGGGCTGGCGGCCCACTTCGAGGTTCTCCATCACCGAGAGGTCGGTGAACACGCGGCGGTCCTCGGGCACGAAGCCCAGGCCCAGGCGCGCGGCGTCGTGCGGGTCGCTTTTCGACAGGTCCTTGCCCATGAAGCGGATCTGGCCCTTGCGCTTGGCCAGCATGCCCATCAGCGTCTTGAGCGTGGTGGACTTGCCCGCGCCGTTGCGCCCCATCAGGGCCACGACCTCGCCGCGGCGCACATCGAGGTCCACGTCGTACAGGATCTGCGCCGCGCCATACCAGGCCTGCAGGCCCTTGGCCTCGAGCAGCACTTCCCTGGGTTCGTTCGTCGTCGTGCTCATCATGCGGTCTCCGCGGGCGCAGCCGCTGTCGTCGTCGTCTTTTTCTCGAAGGTCTTGCCGGTGCCGAAGTACACCTCCTGCACCTTGGGGTGGTCGCGCAGCTCCAGGGGCTTGCCCTCGGCGATCAGGCGGCCGCGCGCCAGCACGATCATGCGGTCGGCATACGCGAACACCACATCCATGCTGTGCTCGGTGAACAGCACGGCCATGCCGCGGTCGATCACCAGCTGCTTGGTCAGCGCCATGAGCTCGTTGCGCTCCTTGGGCGCCATGCCGGCGGTGGGCTCGTCCATGAGCAGCAGCTTGGGCGCATTGGCCATGGCGATGGCCAGTTCCACACGCTTCACGTCACCGTAGGCCAGCACGCTGCAGGGCCGGTCGGCCTGGGCCTTCATGCCCACCTGTTCGAGCAGGGCCAGGGCCTCGTCGCGCTTGTGGTCCGAGGCCTTGCGGAACATCGAGAACAGCCGGCTGTCGTGCGAGATCAGCGCCATCTGCACGTTCTCCACCACAGTCAGCGAGGAGAAGGTCTCGGCGATCTGAAAGGTGCGGCCCACGCCCAGGCGCCAGATGTCGCGCGGCTTGCGGCCCACGAGCTCCTGGCCGTTGAGCTGGATGGAGCCCGCATCGGCCTGCAACTGCCCGTTGACCATGTTGAAGGTGGTGGACTTGCCCGCGCCGTTGGGGCCGATCAGGGCCAGCAGCTCGCCGGCCGCCAGCTCGAAATGGATGCCGTCGACGGCCTTGACCCCGCCGAACGACTTGCCCAGGCCGGTGACTTTGAGCAGGCTCATGCTGCCTCCTTCGCTTCGCGCTTGTTATCGAAGAGTTGCTTGATGGCGCCGGCAATGCCCTGCGGGAACAGCAGCACCAGGATCAGGATGATGGCGCCCAGCATGGCGCGCCAGTAGTCGGTGTTGCGCGCCACGGTGTCGTGCAGCCAGGTGAAGGTGACGGCACCCACCACCGGGCCGGCCAGCGTCTGGATACCGCCCAGGAGCACCATGACCAGGCCGTCGACCGACTTGCCCACGTGCAGCGCCTCGGGCGAGATGCTGCCCTTGGAGAAGGCGAACAACGCACCGCCCAGGCCCGCGAACAGGCCGGCGATGACGAAGGCCGTCCACTGCATGCGCTTGACGTCGATGCCGATGGCGTCCGCCCGCAGCACCGAGTCGCGCCCGGCGCGCAGCGCATAGCCGAAGGGCGAGAACAGCACCCGGCGCAGAGCCAACACGCCGCCCACCACCAGGGCCAGCGTGAGGAAGTAGTAGTTGCGCTTGTCCGACAGCCACTGCGCCGGCCACACGCCCGTGAGGCCGTTGCTGCCGCCCGTGAAGCCGTCCCACTGGTAGCAGATGGCCCAGGTGATCTGCGCGAAGGCCAGCGTCAGCATGGCCAGGTACACGCCCGACAGGCGCACGCAGAACCAGCCGTAGAGCAGCGCACCCGCGGCGGCGGCCAGCGGTGCCAGCACCAGGGCCACTTCCATGGGGATGCCGGCCGAGCGCACCAGCAGCGCGGCCGCATAGGCCCCGAGGCCGAAGTACGCCGCATGGCCGAAAGAGTGCATGCCCGCCGGGCCCATGATGAAGTGCAGGCTGGCGGCGAACAGGGCGGCGATCAGCAGGTCGATCATCAGCACCGTGAGGTAGGGCGAGCCGGTCGTCACGAAGGGCAGCACCACGAGCACGGCCACCAGCGCGGCAGCGCCGATCTTGTACCAGGGCGGCGAGGCGCGCAGCGGCGCTTCAGGAATGCCGGTGTTGCGGCTGGCGGCCTGGGCCTTGCCCATCAGACCCCAGGGGCGCACCACGAGCACAACCGCCATCACGAGGAATTCGACCACCAGGGTGAGCTTGGAGAAGGAGACGCTGTAGCCGAAGATCTCGACCACACCGAGCCAGATGCAGACAGCCTTGATCTCGGCGATCAACAGGGCCGCCACATAGGCCCCCGGGATGGAACCCATGCCGCCCACCACCACCACCACGAAGGCGGCGCCGATGGTGTTGAGGTCCATCTCCAGCGTGGCCGGTTCGCGCGGCAGTTGCAGCGCGCCGCCCAGGCCGGCCAGCAGGGCACCCAGGGCGAACACGGCCGTGAACAGCCAGGCCTGGTTCACGCCCAGGGCGCTGACCATCTCGCGGTCCTGCCTGGCGGCGCGCACCAGCGTGCCCCAGCGGGTGCGGGTGAGCAGCAGCCACAGCAGGCCCAGCACCACCGGGCCGACGACGATCAGGAACAGGTCATACGACGGGAATTGCCGGCCCAGGATGCTGACCGAGCCCGACAGGCCCGGCGCGCGCGGGCCGAGCAGTTCCTCGGGGCCCCAGATCCAGAGCGCGGCATCCTTGATCACCAGCACCAGCGCAAAGGTCGCCAGCAGCTGGAACAGCTCGGGCGCCTTGTAGATGCGGCGCAGCAGCACCACCTCCACCAGGGCGCCGAGCACGCCGACCACCACGGCCGAGAGCAGCAGCGCGGGCCAGAAGCCCAGGCCCGTGCCCAGCTTGGCCACCAGCGAGTAGGCGACGTAGATGCCCACCATGAAGAACGAGCCATGCGCGAAATTGACGATGCGTGTGACACCGAAGATCAGCGACAGCCCGGCCCCCACGAGGAACAGCGAGGAAGCCCCCGCCAGCCCATTGAGCAGCTGAACGATAAAACTCGAAAAACTCATTCCAGATCCTTCGGCAACACTTGTCCCTCGGGCATGTCCGTCTGCCCGTTCGCGTGCATGTGGGGTAGCAATATGGCCTTGGCGGCTGGCGGGCGCAAGAGCCCACCAGCCGCGTCAGGCCGGGGACCAGCCGTCAGTCGGCCGGGCGCATCTTCTTGACTTCGTCGTTCGAGGGCTGCACCTTGGCGCCGTCCACGTAGCGGTAGTCGACCATCACGCCCTTTCCGCCTTCGTTCTTGGAGCGGCCCACGTAGCCGCCCATGGTGGACTGGTTGTCCTCGGGGCGGTAGGTGATACGGCCGAAGGGCGTGGGCACCTGCAGGCCCTTGAAGGCGACGACCAGCTTCTCGGTGTCGGTGGAGTTGGCCTTCTTGATGCCCTCGCCCAGCGACTTGATGGCGCTGTAGCCGACCACCGAGCCCAGGCGCGGGTAGTCGTTGAACTTGGCCTGGTAGGCGGTGTGGAAGGCCTTGTGCTCAGGCGTCTGCAGGCCGTACCAGGGGTAGCCGGTCACGATCCAGCCGTTGGGGGCTTCGTCCTTGAGCGGGTCCATGTACTCGGGCTCGCCGGTCAGCAGGCTGACCACTTCACGGTCCTTGAACAGGCCACGCGTGTTGCCCTCGCGCACGAACTTGGACAGGTCGGCACCGAACAGCACGTTGAAGATGGCATCGGGCTTGGCATCGGCCAGGGCCTGCACCACGCTGCCCGAGTCGACCTTGCCCAGCGGCGGCGCCTGTTCGACGACGAATTCCACATCGGGCTGGGCCGCCTTGAGCAACTGCTTGAAGGTGGCCACGGCCGACTGGCCGTACTCGTAGTTGGGGTAGACCAGCGCCCAGCGCTTCTTCTTCAGGGCCACGGCGTCGGGCACCATCATCGACACCTGCATGTAGGTGGAGGGGCGCAGGCGGTAGGTGTAGCGGTTGCCGTTCTGCCAGACGATCTTGTCGGTCAGCGGCTCGCCGGCCAGGAAGAAGAATTTCTTTTGCTTGGCGAAGTCGGTCAGCGCCAGGCCCACGTGCGAGAGGAAGGAGCCGGTGAGCACGTCGACCTTCTCGCGCGAGACCAGTTCCTCGGCGGCGCGCACGGCATCGCCGGGGTTGCCGTTGTCGTCGCGGATCACGAGCTGGACCTTCTTGCCCAGCAGGCCGCCCGCGGCGTTGATCTCGTCCACGGCCAGTTCCATGCCCTTCTTGTAGGGCTCGAGGAAGGCGGGCTGGGCCTTGTAGCTGTTGATCTCACCGATCTTGATGACATCCTGGGCCATGGCGGGAGCCAGGGTGGCGGCCAGCGCGGCGGCGGCCGTAACACGCATGAGGGTCTTTAGCATCGTCATGGGAACACTCCT
This sequence comes from Acidovorax sp. FW305-C-20-28, assembly GCF_058783375.1. Taxonomy (NCBI): domain Bacteria; kingdom Pseudomonadati; phylum Pseudomonadota; class Betaproteobacteria; order Burkholderiales; family Comamonadaceae; genus Acidovorax; species Acidovorax sp. FW305-C-20-28. Next base: position 155,361 of record NZ_JBYSYM010000016.1, read on the forward strand.
GAGGGATTGGATGGGAGAGAAACAGCGGGGCAAACGGTAAGTATCGGGGAGACTGCAGGTCACGGGTGTGGCGGTGCGCTCAGCGCAGGCCGTCCTTGCCCTGGATTTCTGCGGTCGTGAGGCCGCCAATGCGCGGCAGCGGGCGGCCGCCGGCCGTCACGACCACTGCCACCACGATCTCGTTGGCGCGTGGTGCATCGGCCACACGGGCCTCCATGGCATCGAAATGGCTGCGCACGTAAGCAGCATCCTTGTGGCCCAGGGGCACGTCGATGGCGGCACCCAGGCCGCCGATCTTCTTGCTCGACGGCACCAGCGCGGCGCCCTTTTCCACCGCCACGCGCAGCGGCGCGCCCAGCTTGGGGTGCAGGATGGCGGCGGCATGCTCCAGCTCGCCGCCCTCGCCCACGATGGCGGCCTTGCCGTAGCTTTCGGCCTGGCCGGGCGCGATGCCCAGGGCCTGCACGCAGCGCTCGCCCAACAGGCCGCCGAGTTCTTCGCCGATGGCGATCAGCGCGTCCAGGTTCTGCTCGAAGCGGCCGGCAAAGGGGTTCTCGATGACGGCCATGGCCAGGGCCTTGCGCACGGGCGGATTGACCTCCTGGCCCATTTCCACGCGCACTTCGTCGGTCTGGACGATGATTTTCCGGATCTTGGCGGGCATGTGTGTACTCCTTGGTCTCTCGTATCGTTATGGGTGGCAGGGGATCAGCGCAGGCCGTTCCACTGGCTGATGTCTTCGGCCTTGAGCCCGCCCACGCGGGCATGGATGCGCGCGCCGGTGGTCATGGCCAGGATGAAGACGATTTCGTCGGCGCGCGGTGCGCCGGGCACGCGCACCTCGATGGCATCGAAATGGCTGCGCACGTAGCTGGCGTTGATGTGGGTGAGCGGCACATCGAGCGCAGCGCCAGGGCCGCCCACCTTCTTGGTGGAGGGCACGATGGACAGCGCATTGCCCGGCTGTCCGGTCTTCTCCTCGGCCTGGCCCTTGGCGTAGGCGTTGCGGTCGCCCTTCCAGCCGAGCAGCTCGCGCATGGCATAGCCGCCCGGCACATGCCACAGCGCGCCATGCTCCAGCTCGCCGGCCGCGCCGACGATGGCGCCCTTGCCATAGGTGGCGATGCGCTCAGCCGGCACGCCCATGGCAGCCAGCAGGCGCTGCGCCATGTCCAGGCCCACGCCCTGCAGCGCATCCATCATGGGCAGGATGTCGGCTTCGTAGCGGCCGGCATAGGGGTTGGTGAGCACCGCGCCGATGGCGCCGCGCAGCAGCGGTGCACCGGTTTCGGGACCGAATTCGTGCCGGATTTCCTCAACATGGGTGAAAACGCGTCGGATCTGGATCATGGGATGGCCTGTGCAATTCATTAAGCAAATACTGAACCAACTTCGAAAACGGCGCCGGATTTCCCGGGCGCTGCGTGCTCCAACAGGCCGGTGGCCGATGGCGTCGCCATCCATTGCCCCTGGCATGAGAGCAGCGCGCACCACAGGTGACCGCCAGCCTGCAATTCTTGCGCTTTTTCCAGCCCGGCCTGCAGGGCCTGGCGCACCAGCGCCGGGGGCAGGTCGGGCACATCGACCGTCACGGGGATGCTGCCCAGGTCACTGTCGTCCTTGACCTCCCAAGCGGGCCTGCGCACGATGCGCGCATCCTGCACGTTCACCGCGTTGGCCACCACGGTGGCGGCGGCATCGGCCTGGGCCGCCGTGGTGGCCAGGATGGTGACGCTGTCGGCAATGCCCAGCGAATGGCTGCGCCCGCGCCAGCCGCTGGTGGCAATGCCGCGCACGGGCAGGGTGCTGGCGATGCGGAAGGCCCCGTCGAGCAGCAGGCCTTGTTGCAGCTGCGCCGCATCGAGTGCGGCGATGTCGGCGTACACGCCGACCCGCGCCGCTTCGCCCGCTGCCAGGTGCAGCGCGATGTCGCCGCCATTGTTCACCCAGGCCCGCTGCACGCCATCCACCACATAGCAGGACAGCAGCTCCTGCGCCACCGAACCCGCGACCGCAGCCATGGGGGTGATGAAGTCCTGGCGAAACGGCCGGCAGGCCTGCCACATGCGGCGCGCGACGGGGCCTTGCAGCGGGCATTCGCCTTCGCCCACCGGCGCGCGCAGGCCGGGCAGCTCGCGCACCAGTTCCTGCAGCAGGCCTTCGAAGCGCACCCAGGCGCGCGCATGCGCGGCGGCCACGGCCAGCGCATCGCCTTCGGCCTGGACGATGATGTCCATGGGGCCATGCTGCAGGTGCCAGCGGCCCGGGGACAGCAGTTGACGGGTGGCTTGCATGGCGCAGCCCTCAGCCCAGCAGCGGGGGACGGCCCAGCGGCCAGGGGTTGGCCGACGGCAGGGCCAGCCAGGAGGCCGACAGCGGCGCACCATCGTTGTGCCAGGCACCGCGTTCGAGCACCTCGCGCAGGCTGCGCACCTCGCTCATGTGGCCGCCCAGCAACTCGTAGTCGCTGCGGCGCATGCTGAATTCGATGGGCGCCACGATGGCCGGCGTGGGCACCGTGCCAAAGCTGTTGTCGGGCATGCGCAGCACATCGGCCATCACGGTGATGCCACCGCCGGGCCAGACATAGGCCGGCGCGCCGCCGCAGGTCACGTTCACCAGGGCATTCTTGATGGAGCGCGTGAGCAGCACCGGGTTCTCGGTGACGCCGGCACGCAGGCTGCCGCCCGCGCCGCCGAGGAACAGCACCGAGGTCAGCGAGGGCTCGCAGTTCTCGCCGATGCGGTCCACGATGCGGCGCACGGCCTCGGGCATTTCGGCCTCCACCGGCACCAGCGATTCGTCGAGCACATACCAGCTCGCGTGTTCGCCGGTCGTGGAGGTCATCAGCAGGCGCAGGCCGGGCCAGGCCACGGATTCGTCCCAGCCTTCGATGATGGACAGGGGGTCGGCGATGTCGGTGCCGCCCCAGCCCGTGCCGGGGTTGGCCACCTGGAAATAGCGGCCCGGCGTGGACTTGCGCCCGCGCATCTTGATACCCGAGGACTTCATGTCCAGGCAGCGGCCGGCCTGGTGCTCGGTGAGCACGCCGGTGATGTGGTCGTCCACTACCACCACCTCGTCGGCCTGGCCAAAGAACTGGCGCGCAAAGATGCCGATGGCCGCCGAGCCGCAGCCCACGCGCATGCGCTGCTCGGCCACGCCGTTGACGATGGGCGCCTGCCCGGCCTGGATCACGAGCTGCGAGCCGCCATCGATGGTCAGCTCCACCGCCTGCTTGTTGCCCAGCGCCTGCATCATCTCGTTGGCGATGCGCCCTTCTTTCTTGCTGCCGCCCGTGAGGTGGTGCACCCCGCCCAGCGACAGCATCTGCGAGCCGTATTCGGCCGTGGTGACATGGCCCACGACCTCGCCCTTGCAGCGCACATTGGCCTGCTCGGGGCCGAGAAAGCGGTCGGTGTCGATCTTCACCTTGAAGCTGCAGTAGCTGAAGATGCCTTCAGTGACCACGGTGACCATGTCCACGCCATCGGCCTTTGAGCCCACGATGAAAGGCGCGGGCTTGTAGTCGGGGTAGGTGGTGGAGGAGCCTACGCCGGTGACGAAGACTTCTTCGGTCAGCAGCAGGTCGCCATTCCAGGTGGGTTGGCCGGCAGGGGCCTCGGCAGCGTCGGCACCGGCTTCGATGGCACGGCCCGAGAAGGGCACCAGCTTGGCCTCGCCATCCTCGATGGTCTTGCGCAGCAGCACCACGGGATCGACCCGCACCAGCACGCCGGCCTGGTTGGCATAGCGGTCGCAGGCGCCGCTGCGACCCTCGGAAATCTGGCACAGCACGGGGCAGGCGTTGCACTCCACCTTGGCCGCGTTCATGCGCTCATTGCGCGGCCGGGCCCGTTCGAGCACCTGCGGCAGCTCGGGTGCATCCATGCCGGGAAGTCCGTCGGTCTTGGTGTGTTCAGTCATCGTGGCAACCCATTCCTCGCACCGATTTCAGTGCTTGTACGTTCATGGCGTTTTGTGTAGCATTCACTTAACAAAAATGTGGTGATCACTACATTTGAGGCGAATGTAGCGCAATCATTCGCAGTCCGCAATAGTGTTTGCGCGCCCCCTGAAATGGTGCACAAGGAGCCCCAAAATGACGCACGTAGTCACAGACGCATGCATTCGGTGCAAGTACACCGACTGCGTGGATGTATGCCCGGTCGATTGTTTCAAGGAGGGGCCCGAGTACCTGGTGATTGACCCCGACGAATGCATCGACTGCGCGGTCTGCATTCCCGAATGCCCGGCCAATGCCATCTATGCCGAGGACGACCTGCCCGAAGGCATGGAAATCTTCCTGGCCTTCAACAAAAAGCTGGCTCCGGGCCTGCCCACTATCACCAAAAGAAAACCGCCTTTGCCAGATGCGGAACAATGGAGGGTTGTGCGCCACAAGCTTTCCGGCCTGGATGTCAGCTTTTGACGCCTGCGGCCCCAGCCTTTCAGCCAGCTTTTACACCCGTTTTCTCAACTTTTAGCCGACGTTACGACCATGAGCGCCTTTCTTGAAGAACGCGTGCTGTCCGTCAACCACCTGACGGACCGCCTTTTTTCGTTCAAAACCACCCGCGACACCGCGCTGCGGTTCTCCAATGGCCACTTCACCATGATCGGCCTGCGCGTGAACGGCAAACCACTGCTGCGCGCCTACAGCATCGCCAGCGCCAACTACGAGGAGCACCTGGAGTTCCTGTCGATCAAGGTGCCCGATGGCCCGCTGACCTCGCGCCTGCAGAACATCCAGGTGGGTGATTCCATCGTCGTGGGCAAGAAGCCCACCGGCACCCTGCTGATCGACTACCTGCTGCCCGCCAAGCGCCTGTACATGCTGTCCACCGGCACAGGCCTGGCCCCCTTCCTGAGCCTGATCCGCGACCCCGAGACCTATGAGAAGTTCGAGGAAGTGGTGCTGGTGCACGGCGTGCGCGAGGTCAAGGAACTGGCCTACCACGACTACATCACCAAGGAACTGCCCGAGCACGAGTTCCTGGGCGAGATGGTGAGCAAGCAGCTCAAGTACTACCCCACCGTGACGCGCGAGGAGTTCAAGAACCAGGGCCGCGTGACCACCGTGATCGAGAACGGCCAGCTCGCGCGCGACCTGGGCCTGCCCGCCCTGAACCCGGTGGAAGACCGGGTGATGATCTGCGGCAGCCCCGAGATGCTGCGCGACCTCAAGCACATGATGGAAGAGCGCGGCTTCAAGGAAGGCAACACCACCAAGCCCGGTGATTTCGTGATCGAGCGCGCCTTCGCGGAGCAGTAATATCTCCGGCAGGCCCGGCCCCTGCACCGCAGGGGCCGCCCTGCCACCCAACGGATCATCCATGTCGGCCACACCCACCAAGACCCGGACTGCTTCCACCCGCGCCCCCTCCGCCCGCCGCACCGGCGTGCGCGAGCAGGCAGCGCAAACCACCCGCGACAACATCCTCAAGGCCGCGATCAAGGTGTTCGCGCGCTACGGTTACGAAGGCGGCAGCGTGGAGAAGATCTCCAAGGCGGCCAAGTCCTTCGACCGGATGATCTACTACTACTTCGGCAGCAAGGAAGGCCTGTTCATCGAGGTGCTCGAAGAGATCTACCGGCGCATGAACGACGCCGAGACGGCCCTCGATATCCGCCTCGACACCCCGGTCGAGGCCCTCAAGGCCGTGGTGCGCTTTGTCAGCCAGTACTACCGCAAGCACCCCGAGTTCGTCACGCTGCTCAACACCGAGAACCTGCACAAGGGCAAGCACATCTCCAAGTCGATGCGCGCGCGCGAGTATTCCTCGCCGGCCGTGTCGGTGATCGAGCAGGTGCTGGCCGCGGGCGTGGCGAGCAAGGAGTTCCGCGCCGACCTGCGCGCGCGCGACCTGTACCTGCTGATCGCCTCCATGGGCTACTTCTACCAATCCAACCGCTACACGCTCTCGGCCTTCCTGGGCGAGGACATCGACCAGCCCGAAGCCGTCGCCCACTGGGACGACTTCATGATCGATACCGTGCTTCGGACTGTGCGCGCCGCCTGAGGCGCAGCACGCACTCCCCGGGCCCATGGCCCCCATCTTGCAAGCGCTTCTCGCCGGTGCACGTGACCAGCGAGGGGCGCAGCCTGCCTGCCTCGCGGCCCCGCCCAGCTTTTGGACAAGAGCGCTTTGCAGTGCATTCCACCTTGCACGACGCGCACCTCTTATGTAGTATTTACTACACGAATTGCAGCCCCACGATCGCAGCAGTTTGCCCCTTCCATCCCTCCCCCGACTGGAACCCTCCATGGCAGACCTCTCCACCAACGCAACCTCCGGCAAAGTCGTCATCAAGAACATCGGCCTGCTGCTCTCGGGCGACCTCGAACGCCCCATCCTCGATGCCGACACCATCGTCGTGAACGACGGCCTCATCGTGGCCGTGGGCCGCGAGAAGGACTGCGACACCGAACACGCGCGCACCACCATCGACGCACGCGGTACCTGCGTGGCCCCCGGCCTGATCGACAGCCACGTGCACCCCGTGTTCGGCGACTGGACGCCGCGCCAGAACCAGATCGGCTGGATCGACTCGACCATGAACGGCGGAGTGACCACCATGATTTCGGCCGGCGAAGTGCACCTGCCCGGCCGGCCCAAGGACATCGTGGGCGTGAAGGCCCTGGCCATCACCGCGCAGCGCGCGTTCGACAACTTTCGCCCCGGTGGCGTAAAGGTGATCGCCGGCGCGCCGGTGATCGAGAAGGGCATGGTCGAGCAGGACTTCAAGGACATGGCCGAGGCCGGCGTGAAGCTGCTCGGCGAGGTGGGCCTGGGCTCGGTCAAGGCCGGCTACGAGGCCAAGGAGATGGTGGCCTGGGCGCGCAAGCACGGCATCCAGAGCACCATCCACACCGGCGGCCCGTCGATTCCCGGCTCGGGCCTGATCGACAAGGACGTGGTGCTGGAAGCCGATGCCGACGTGATCGGCCACATCAACGGCGGCCACACCTCGCTGCCCTGGAAGCATGTGTGCGAGCTGTGCGAGAAGTCTTCGCGCGCCATCGAGCTGGTGCACAACGGCAACGAGAAGATCGCCATCGAGGCCGCGCGCGCCGCCATGGAACTCAAGTGCCCGCACCGCGTGATCCTGGGCACCGACGGTCCCGCGGGCTCGGGCGTGCAGCCCCTGGGCATGCTGCGCATGATCGCGCTGATCTCGAGCTTCGCCAACATCCCGGCCGAGCTGGTGTTCTGCTTTGCCACGGGCAACACGGCGCGCATCCGCGACCTCAACTGCGGGCTGATCGAGCCGGGCCGCGCAGCCGACTTCGTGTTCATGGACCGCGCCCAGCACACGGCCGGCGCCACCCTGCTCGAAAGCGTGCAGCTGGGCGACATCCCGGGCATCGGCATGGTGATGATCGACGGCATCGTGCGCTGCGGTCGCAGCCGCAACACGCCGCCCGCGACCGAAATTCCGGTGGTGCTCTGAGCCCCAGGCCCTGAACCCCTTCAGCACACCCGCTTCATTTACCGCGCTGGTGCCCGCACCAGCGCCCCTGTTTCTTTGTACTGATGGAGTTCTTCCAATGAAAGTAATCGTCCCCGTCAAGCGCGTGGTGGACTACAACGTCAAGGTCCGCGTCAAATCGGACTTGCGCGGTGTGGACATCGCCAACGTGAAGATGAGCATGAACCCCTTTGACGAAATCGCCGTCGAAGAGGCCGTGCGCCTCAA